>JALRKL010000117.1 GCA_023268875.1 Bacteroidia bacterium | reverse complement strand
CTGGTCAGGATTGATAATTTTACGAAATTTAAGGAGGAATTGGGTCCTGCCATTATAGGTCGAGAAGAATTACAATATGCGGCCAATTTTTATACAAACCCTAGCATTCCACTTGGAGAGGCTATCGATAATATTGAAAATATAAGTAACAAGATCATACCGAGTGAATACTCAATAAAATATTCTGGCCAGGCAAAAGAATTTGGTAAAACATTTTCAAATATTATTTACCGCTTATACATCCGCTGATAATACATCCTATGCATAGTATTCATACTCTCGTCGTCGTGCTCTTTACCTTTGAATGCGCGCAAGTTATAGGTCAATTGTACCATAGCATATCGTGTTAAAACGGTAGTTCTTACATCTTCGAAAAACGTCTCATTAACGTTTCTAACAATGCTCTGATTTTCGTTCAACAAGTCGTAAATCTGAACACGAAAATCCCATTCCCTCTTTTTCCCAAACTTTCTTCCAAGTCCTAAATTCCATATGAAAATTGATTGGTTAAAATTATTTTGAAAACCTGTATACAATTGGTGATTTATATCGGAATTTATCACCCACTTACCCCCTGGCATCCAATTTAGCTGTAAACCCGTCCTTTGAATCCAATAGGTCTGATTTAAACTACTTTGTAAGGTATTTGAAACTTGATTATATGATGTAGAACTGCTTAAGTTAAAATCTAAGCGCTCGCTGATATTGGAACCTATTCCCAAGTCTACTCCTAAACTTGGATTTTTACTGGTATTTCGCTTGGGTTCCAAATCATCTATCTGTATCAAGCTCGGGGTTTCACGATAATCAAAAGAAACGCCGGTATTTAAATTTATTTTACCCTTCAATAAAGGACGCGACCAGTTCATACGACTACCTAAACTGAAAGCTCCGTCTAAATTTACCGGTTTGGATAACTGTGTTCCAGGTCGCAAATTGAAAGCAGTATCGCCTACCGGCACGGAAATACCACCACTATTAGCGCTTGCTACCTGAGTTAATGTGGTAAGTGCATTCATAGAAGCGGTACCTCTCACAAAGGCAAAAAACATCCGTCCGGATTTTGCATCCATATTAAAATATCTTGAAAACAATCGATGCTGAAAATCTTGAACCAAATTGGTATTACCCGTTGTAAGTTGCAGTGGATTCGAGTTGTTAATTACCTCTTGTAACTGCGTAACAGAAGGTGCATTGTTTGATGTTCGGTAATAAATTCGCACCCCATTCGCACCCCTTTTACCACTTCTTAAGGTGAATTGGGGCAATACCGAAATAAAACGTCTGTTTATATCTAATGGCAACGGGAAGGCCTGAGTCCCATCTAAATAAGCTACCTGCCCATCTACACCGGCTATCCATTGAATCCCATTTTTCATTCTTTGGAATCGCATTCCTGCCGCATGTCTGCTGTAACCATTTTGAAAACTGCTGGATAAAACCGTATCAAGAAGGTCGTAATTCCCACCCAAATATTCAGGTAGATAATTCAAGCGATCGCTATTGTTTTGATTTACATTCATTTCATACGAGAACAATAATGTATGAAACGAATCCAATGGTTCGGTATATTCAATCTCCGTTGCGAAACCCATAACGCCTTGATCCAACCTTGTTTCTTGCTGCCTTATGCTCGAATCTGACGATCTGAATGAGCGATTATCTAATAAACTATTTCCTCCAGAACGATTATAACTTGGTATTACCTCGATAGCTAAAGACCTTCCGCGTTTATTAAAGGCATGTAAATAATCTATTTCAAAAGCCCCATTTAATGCATTATTATCATTGTTGAATACGTTGTTCATTAAACTAATAACTTGGGAATAATCGGCTGATTGTGAAATTCCCAATGTCGGTAAATACTGTTGTGCTACCTGATAGGTTAATCTTGGTTGCATGATAATACGATCATTGCTATCCATATTCCACTCCAACCGAGAACTAAACCGATGCTGCTGGTTATAGTTCTTCTGTTCCGCCGATTCGGTGTAACGCAAACCATAATCGCCTATTTCACCGCCCGTTATAAAAACCCGGTCTGTATTGCTATTATTTATGTTGTTCGCATCGCTAAAAAAGTAACTCCCACTAACATCCCATTTTTTGCCCCATTTATCCGCGTAGTTCAGTCCAAATAATGTCGATTGCGTAATGCCTTCATTTCCAGAAACAAAAAAATCTCCCATACCCCTTCTTCCAAAATTCCCCCCACCAAAGGCACTAGAAATATCGTCGAACGCGAAATTTTGCTCATTTATATTATTCGATTGAAACAAAACAGAAAAACGTCGATCACCGCTAAATGTGTTATAAGTGGCACCGCTTTTATATTTGGTATTATCTCCTGTTCCTTCGATGGACCTACCAACTCCACCATAGAACTTTCCAAACTGACCGTTTTTAAAACCTGTTTTGGTAACGATATTCATGGTTTTAGTGGTATTTCCATCGTCAAATCCGGTAAACTGGCTCTGCTCTGATTGAGCATCATAAATCTGAATTTTGGAAATCGATTCAGCAGGCACATTTTTTAATGCAGCTTTTGGGTCCTCACCAAAATATGGTTTTCCATCAACCAAAACTCTCGCTACCTTTTCGCCTTGTGCCTCAATTTCACCATTGCGTTGCGTAACCCCTGGCATTTTTCTTACCAAATCCTCCGCGCTCGCATCGGGATTAACTTTATAGTTGGACGCATTCATTACGGCTGTATCCCCTTTCATCTCAACTGCCTTAGTCTTAATTTCAATTACCTCCATTTTTTCTGAAGCCTTCAATAAGGTAGTTATACCCAAGCCAATATTGAGCCCGCCCTCACCTCGCTGCATTTCAGGTTTTACCATATTAATGGCGGTTTCGAATCCAATAGCCTTTGCTCGAACCACTGCCACAGATTCCCTTAGGCTGATCCCTTGAGATCTTAAATTTTGGAATGCTTCTCTGGTAAGTACCTCCATGAAGAAACCCTCATTATTTGTTTTTCCTTTAAAGAAGGAGCTTTCTTGCCGCGATATCCACGTAAAAATCCAACTTCTATCGCTTGCTGTATTTTTAAAACTGTCTAAAGGCAAAATGAATACATCCACTTCAGCGTTCGCAATAGCCAAGCCTGTCGCATCAGCCACTCCGCCCTGTATTTCAAACTTCATATTAGCAAATCCTTGTGCTCCTGCTCAAGGTGCAATTGCTATAGAGGTTAAGGATGGCAGGGATGACATAATCAACTTAATTAGAGAAATCAACGATGTAGAAACATTTGAGTCTGTTCAAATCGAAAGAAATATTCTCTCAAGCTATGGAGGCGGTTGCCATCAAAAAATAGGTGTAAGCTATGAAAAAAGAGACTTTGGTGATGTTTTAACTCTCAAGGGTATAACTGATGATAATATTTCTTTGAACCAAAGAAAAATAGAGAGAAAAGAAGAGAGTAAAAACAGTTGGTATAATATTGATCTAAATAAAAT
>JALRKL010000004.1 GCA_023268875.1 Bacteroidia bacterium | reverse complement strand
CCCGAATATTCCGGAAATTTTATTAGACAATACAGACCGTAACCGTACATCCCCATTTGCGTTTACCGGAAATAAATTTGAATTCCGTGCAGTAGGAAGTTCTGATAATTGCAGTTCGGCCATGGTGGTATTAAATACGATTGTCGCCAATCAATTGACCGAGTTCAAGAAGAAAGTTGATGCACAGATATCAGGAGGAACGTCAACAGAGGATGCGATAGAAATGGAGTTGCGTGAAATTTTAATTTCAAGTAAAAATATCATTTTCGGAGGAAACGGATACAGCGACGACTGGGTTGCTGAAGCGGAAAAACGTGGTTTGAGCAATATAAAAAACACAGCTGAGGCACTACAAGCTTACCTTAACCCTAAGAGTGTTCAACTGTTTACTGAAAATGGCATTTTCTCTCACAAAGAATTAGAAGCCCGCACAGAAATCAGATACGAGACTTACGTGTTAAGTTTAGAACTTGAGGCCAAGGTGTTAACCGAAATGGTTCAAACATTTGTGATTCCTTCCGCTATTAAATACCAAGGACGCATAGCCAAAGGTTTGTCGGATATGAAGAATGTGGGAATCGAAACCACAATCATGACGTCACAAATGGATTTATTGCGCACCTTAAGTACCTTGATCAACAAAGCCCAACAATTAAACAATAATTTAATGGAGGAAAACGAAAAAGCATTGGCAAAAGAACATGCAAGCGATCGTGCATTAGCGTTTAACAATACCATTAAACCTTTGTTTGAAGAATTGCGAATGGTTTCCGATGAGATAGAGCGTCTGTGCGATGATTCGGACTGGACATTGCCAAAATACAGAGAACTTCTCACCTTGTCGTAATAGTGTTTTAAGTCACACCATAAAACAATTACACCCTTTAAATTTGTAACCAAAAACATATATGTCAGATTCAATAGAACAAATAGAATGCTTAATTATCGGTAGCGGACCTGCGGGTTATACGGCTGCTATATATGCGGCTCGTGCCGACATGAAACCTGTTTTGTATGAAGGCCTTCAGCCTGGTGGTCAATTGACTATTACAACGGATGTGGAGAATTACCCGGGTTATCCCGATGGAATTATGGGTCCTGAAATGATGGACAACTTTAAAAAACAGGCCATTCGATTGGGAACCGATGTGCGTTTTGGTATGGTAACTTCGGTTGATTTCAAAAACGGGGGGCCACAAAAAGTAATTGTTGATGGTACAAAAGAAATCAGTGCTAAATCGGTTATTATTTCTACCGGGGCTTCAGCAAAATGGTTAGGCATTCCTTCTGAGTCGCGTTTGAACGGTAGCGGTGTCAGTGCGTGTGCTGTTTGTGATGGGTTTTTTTATCGTGGAAGCGACGTGGCCATTGTAGGTGCCGGCGATACCGCTTGTGAAGAAGCGAGTTATTTGTCTAAAATATGTAGTAAGGTATACATGCTCGTGCGTCGTGATGAATTCCGAGCTTCAAAGGCCATGCAGCATCGCGTTTTGAATACCCCGAATATAGAGGTTCTATTCAATACCGAGACCGACGAGATTCTTGGAGACACCACCGTTGAAGCGGTACGTGTATCAAATAATGTAAGCGGAGAGAAGCGAGAGATTCCGATTAAAGGATTCTTTGTGGCTATCGGGCACACTCCCAATACAGAAATATTCAAGCCCTATATCGAGATGGATGAATCTGGATACATTATTACTGAGAAAGGCAGCAGTAGAACCAATATCGAAGGCGTGTTCTGTGCAGGTGATGCTCAAGATAAAATCTACCGTCAAGCTGTAACCGCCGCAGGAAGTGGTTGTATGGCAGCGTTAGATGCCGAACGTTGGTTGGCAGCAAAAGAAGATTAATACTTACGGAAATTCCGTATTTTCGGGGGATGAAACCGCTAATGCTCGCATGGCTGTTTTGTCCCCTATTTTTATGGGCGCAAATCCGCACCTCTTATTTGCTAGATCCACCCGTGGAAGGAAATGAGCCCTCGATTTCCATTAATCCAAACGACGCCGATGATGTTTGGCTCGCCTTTAACAACAACAACGTATATCACACGCTGAATCGGGGTAAACAATGGTTGCCGGTAAAGGTAGAGCCGGCGCAAGGGTTTTACGGCGATCCTGTTATTTACAAGTCAGAATCAGGACTGGTTTATTTAGCCCATTTAGCAAAAAATAAAGACAAAGTTTATCCTGAGTCTTTTGACTGCATTGTATTTGAACGTTCAACTAATGGTGTTGAATTTTACTCAAAAGCCATTGGTAAAAATGGGAAAATGCAAGATAAGCCTTGGTTTACTGTAGATGAATGGCCTGAAAGTCCGTTCAAAAATAACGTGTATTTAACATGGACGGAATTTGATTCTTACGGGAGTAAAAATCCTAAAGACTCAAGTCGAATTCGGTTTTGTTTTAGTGAAAATATGGGAGCCACTTTTTCGGAACCTATATACATAAGTGATGTTTCAGGCGATGCTATTGATGGAAGCAAAACCGCAGAAGGCGCTACTATAGGTATATTTCCTGATGGTAAATTAATTTGTATATGGTCTCGAAATGATACCCTTTGGTATGATTTAAGCGTTGATGGCGGTCGAAATTGGGGAGTCGATAAATTCCTCGGAGAGATGAAGGGAGGATGGAGTATAGAAAATCTAACGGGCTTGGTTCGTTCTAACGGAATGCCTTTTATAAGTCGAGATAAAAAGGGAAATCTCTACGTGGTGTATGCGGCATTATCCAAAGAGGGAGATTGGGACATCTGGTACAGAATGGCGCGGTCGGCAGAAGATGGATTCGGGAGAGCCATGCGAATCAACGACGACATTGGAAACGCCAATCAAGTTTTACCATTCGTGAATTACGATAAGAACACCGGCAGCCCTCGGGTAATTTGGTATGATTTGAGACACAGCGAATCTGGTCGTTTTTTTCATGTGTATACGGCGGAATTAAAACCCAACGGAGCCACAAAAAACATTAATTTAAGCCAAGAGCCAATTGCACTTGCCGGAAAAAACCGGTTTTACGGAGACTATATATCATTTTCAACGGTAAAAGGAGGCGGAGGGATAGCCGCATATACGGGTTTCGACGATAGAACACATAAAGTTGTAATACAAACTATTGATTGGAAGGGAAAAAGACCGAAGCCCAAAAAACAAGCTCCCGTACTGATGATAAATCCATGCGATGATTTAGATTCTGCCTTGTTTTTAATGAATATACCCAAAGAAACATCATTTACTTTTGAGATTAAATCGGGACCGAAAATATACAATCAACAAGTGTTTACCTCTAATTCGGACAAAGGATTTGAACCTCACGAATTTCAGGAGGTTTATATACATAAAAACCGTTTACCATCTGGGGTTTATAACGTCATTTTACGTAGAAATAAAAAAGCCATACGCAAACGTTACTGGGTGGAATAATTTAGCGAAAGGAAAGGTTTTGTTTTTGGTTGTTTTATCGGTTGCGAAATCCTATTTTTGCTTTCTTTTTAAAAAACGAGCAATATTTATTTGATATGGCAATTATACAAAGACTTAGAAACTCCAAATGGGTAGCCATTGTAATTGGTTCCGCTTTGGTACTCTTTATTGTAGGCGATTGGTTAACTGGGAAAAGTAACGGACCCACAATTGATGAAGATCGCGATGTAATCGCGATTATCGGGGATGAAAAGGTTAGGGAAGCGGAAATAGTTTCTATAGCTGATAAATATTACCGCGATGAATTGGAACGCGATCCGAACTACCAACTAGACAAAGACAAATCAAGCCAATTATTCCAACGTTCTTGGTTCGATCTGTTAAAAGATAAAACCGTTAATGCTCAAATCTTAGGTTCAGGTATCGCTGTAACGGACGAAGATATCAATGAAATGATGGTTGGTGCTCACCCTGAGGAATCAATCAAAGGTGATCCTTCGTTCCAAACGGATAACCAATTCGATCCCAAAAAGGTGGAGGATATTTTCCGTCAGGCAAAATCTAATGCCACCATGCGCAAGCAACTTTCTAATTATGTGGAGCGTATGCGTAAAGGCGAATTGGAAACCCGTTACGCGACTTATGTAGGTAAGGCTCGAGCCTTCACTACCAAAGTTGAGCAGGCATACCAATACAAAGGATCAAACGAAAGTGTAACAGGTAAGTTGATCGCCGTAAATCTGGAAGAAATTAAAGATGGAGACGTAAAAGTTACGGATGCAGATGTTGCGGAATACTTGAAATTAAACAAGGAAAAGTACAAATTCACGCAAGAAAAGCGTGATTTCAAATACGTTGTATTTAATATAATTCCTTCAACTGAAGATACTTTGGAAGCCCAATCACGTGCCTTGAGAATCGCTCAAAGCTACAGCCGTCAGAGTGCGAAACCTGACACCCTAGGTGCAAGTGGATTTGTTCGTCGTTCTGATTTGAGCAATGAGAAAATGCCTGAAGTTGTAAAAGACTCTTTATGGGATGCTCCCGTGGGTAAGGTGGTAGGACCTGTTTATAAAGAGGGTGTTTTCAGTGTATTCCAAAAAGTAGCGCAAGTTCAAGATACCATTCCTGTGGTAAATGTGTCTCATATTTTAATTCCTTTTACCGGGAAATTGCCTAACGGAACCGATATCAAAGATTCAATTCAGGCAGAAACTGAAGCGAAGAAGGTTTATGATATGGTTGCAGGAGGAAAAACAATCGCCGATTTAGCTGCTGATTACTCTGCAGACCCAGGATCTGCTAACAAAGGCGGTTCATACGGATGGGCAGACCCAAATCAATACGTGAGTGCCTATAAGAACTTCTGTTTAACGGCAAAGAAGGGACAACTTGGTTTGGTTAAAACAGAATACGGTTTCCACGTCATGAAAATGATGGACGATCCAGATTATCAAAAGATTCGTTTTGCAATGAACAGCATCGAAATTGGTCCTGGAAGCAATACGGTAAAATTAGTGGATGAAAAGAGCCGTAAATTCAAGAATCAAATAGATCCTAGCAATACGGAATCATTCGATAAGGCGGTTGAGAAATTTGCTTTGATTCCTATGGTGGCAAATGACTACGGTACCGATCAACGTTCTATCGGTGGAATTTCT
>JALRKL010000220.1 GCA_023268875.1 Bacteroidia bacterium | reverse complement strand
CGTTGGTCCCATCTCCGATTACGCTGTCCTGAGGGATACAAGTTATTCAAATACCTATACAAATGCCCTTCATGACTCACTAAATCAAAATTCGCCTGAGACGTAATATTCGGTAAGGCCGTAGATAGTCGGCCAATGTTTACGATGAAAGGTGCAGTTGACATGGTGAATATCAGTTATTTCGAACCAGGGTACACCAATACCCCCTTTAACGAGGGAATTATTGACGCTAGTAAAACAGAATTACTTCCACCCGGAGCAAATTGGCGTGATTCAAGTAAGTTTTACCGAGTGAATTTTGAGGAAAATCAATACGTTCATATAATAGAAATCCCCGTTTCAGTTGGTTATCAATTTAGTTATAAACGTTTTCTTGTGGGTGCGCAGCTGGGAGGATTGGTGTACATTCCTCGGAATATCAAAACGGATTACACTTTAGAAATTATTAATTCCGAAAAATCAACCTTCACGGCAAACAAAGAAAAAACAATCCGCAACAAATATTTCTACCACGGTTTTGCTCAATTACAAGTTGGATACCTAATAACCCCAGCAATTGCAGCCAATTTCAACGCGTATTTACCCGGACTAAGCGAGAACAATCCGAACAACGCCTTATCAACCGATAACCTCCGGTTTCAAATGGGATTAAACTATCGTTTCTGATCTTTCTTTTGGAATATTTCAGGCTATTTTTTATTCCAAAACCACGCATTCAGCGCCCCAATGATACCAAAAGGTACAATTGCATCGACCAAACTCGCCATTAAGTCAAAGCTTGGATACCAAATATGATTGGTGTATGTGAAATAAAAGAATCCCAATAATCCAAGACCTACGCTCCAGAGCACCGAACGACTCAAACTCAACGGCCCCATGGCACCAAACCAAAAAATGAGAAAGAAACCACTCAGCCAATCAATTAAAAATCCACGCAGCATATTCATGCCCATACTCATTTCATGTGCGCCGTGATAGGTAACAAACATCCAGGGTTTCCCCATAAACGATTGCCATTGTTTCTGTGCTTCTTCGCTCGGAACATCTGGCGCTACCGATGGCAACATATAGCGGCCGTCTTCTAAATTCAGTCCGTTCAACAGGGCTTGTATCGTATCTTGATGCGGGGTGTATTGTTGGGCCGAACCATGAAAATTACCAGCGGCCCATGAAACAAACTGATACGTAAACAGAATAATGCCAATTACTAAAGAGGGTAAGATATATTTTTTCATACCGGAAATTAATAACAAATCTTTCAAAATACATTCTAATGGCAAATGAAATTTACATTTCTAGAACAAAGGATAGAAACTTATTTGAGTCGAATTCCAGAATTTATCAAATCCAACTTATTGTCATAAATACGCAAAGTTTGGTTTTAGGCAGCTAAAGGGGCTATTTTTGGAAAATATGCAAAAATTTTTCTGTCTTTTTTTACTCGGGGGAATTCTGAGAACGGCTTCGGCTCAGAATTTACCGCTTAACTTTGAGAGCAACGAACATACTTTTTCGGTATTCGGAGGCACCCAATTTAACCGGGTAAAAGACCCATTACGACCTAATAATAACGTAGCGAGGTTCACCAATACAGCAGGTAGTGCCTTTGAAGGCGCGTATATCGATCTAAAGTCAGGGATTGTTTTAGACTCCTCCAAGAAATTGTATTTTAGTTTGTATCACGCGCAAGGAGATTCCTTCACATTTCATATAAAACTTGAGCAAAGCACCACATCGGAACCAGAGGTTTATATCCAAAAAACCTTTAAAACCAGCACGTGGCATAACGACTCATTCGACTTCTCTAAGGCAAAAATAGTAGGTACCGACGATCCTATTAATGCCAAGGGCACCTATATGCGTTTAACCGTATTTTTCGAGGCGAATGAACTAAAATCGGGCGAGTATCACCTTGATGATATCAAAGGTTTTGTTCGTTCTGGGGGAAGCCAACAGAACGACGGAATAACCCATTACGGCAAATTAGTTTGGGCCGACGAATTCGATTATTCGGGGAAACCCAAAGCCGAAAATTGGCATCATCAGGTTATTCCACCGAACGGTGGGGGTTGGTTTAATGGAGAAATACAGCACTACACCGACAAGCTCGATAATTCGTATGTAAGCGATGGAAGCATGAAGATTGTACTTAAAAAAGAGCGCTACACTTATGATAATAGCACGAAAGATTTTACTTCAGCGCGATTGAATTCTAAGTTTGCCTTTACCTATGGCCGTATTGATGTGCGGGCGAAAATTCCGGCAGGCAATGGCGTATGGCCCGCTATTTGGACCTTGGGAACCAATGTAGGCGAAACAGGAAACTACTGGGGAAGCGATGCCAATACCGTGGGCTGGCCTAAATGTGGCGAGATCGACATAATGGAAAGTTGGGGTCATAATCCGCGATATGTTTCCTCCGCGGTTCACACACAAGCTCGTTTTGGAGGGGTTGAAACAGGCGGGAAATTATTGCCCGACCCGTATAACGATTACCACGTGTATTCGCTGGTTTGGTCGCCCGAAAAACTCCTTTTCTTTGTAGACAGTATAGAAATATATAAATATCAACCCGATGTACTAACGGCCGAAAACTGGCCATTCACGAAAGACCAATACATATTACTAAACGTGGCGGTTTTACCGAATGTAGATGGGAACTTCGACTCCTCACGAATGGAAATCGATTATGTGCGGGTATACCAGCAAGGCGAGGACAGCGGAACATTAAGTCGACCGAAAATAGAAAAAACCGGCAAAATTTATCCAAATCCGGTTCGAGATAATATTTTCATAGAGAACATCGATCAATATAAAACATATACCCTCACCGATATGGGTGGCCGCGAAGTTCAGCGAGGTTTATTAAGCGGGGTGAGCAGCATACCCGTATCGGAATTAAGTCGCGGAATGTATTTATTGCGCCTTTCGCAGGCGGTTAATTCCAGCGGTGACAGCGGGGAGGTATATTTTCGGGTGATCAAAGAATGACGTATCTTTGCGCGGCCTAAGCGCTTGGTCCCGTAGTAGAATGGATACTACGTGAGTCTCCGGAACTCAAGATCCGCGTTCGATTCGCGGCGGGACCACAAATATTGATTTTTACTGACTCCTTCTGAGTTCTTATTTGCACCTAAACCCTTATTATTGTTGGCTTTATTGAAATCACGAGATTTCAAGAGTAATCATTAGATATTACATACGTTGGTCACCTTTTCAGTCATTTTAGAGTAATTTGAAATTTATACCAATATGTAGAAATTAATATAATTTGTTAATCACATTATATCATGGCAACCATTCAACCTCCATTGTAAAAGATAAATCCGAAGTACTACTTTTAAAAACAAATGTTTTAGGATATTCGCTTCCATCTGTAGGCATAAAGTCACGAACTTTAAAATAATAACCAGCCATATTCTCAAAGGAGGAGTCGTCTACCTCATAATCTCTCAACCAGACTATATATTTGTAATCTAAATTAGAAAAAGTCCATGGAAAATTATCCGTGTACGTTAATGGCAATTGAGATTTTATTACATCCCCAAAATAATAAGACGAAAAATAATTGGTGCCAGCATCATCCGAAATGGCAAAATATAAATCCGGGAAATCAAAAGGATCCCAAGCCGTCCCGTCTGGCTTAGTTTGAGGATAATTAATTAATTTCATTGACGTAACGTTTAGTTTTGTGGGAACTTTTTGGATTTGTATTGTTTTGGTAATAGTTGAAGTACCTCCAGGACCTGTTGCCGTTAAAGTAACATTATAATTACCCCCTTGAGTATATACAATATCAGGATTTTCCGCTGAACTCGTTTTCCCATTTCCAAAATCCCATAAATATTGTGTTGCTCCTGTCGTTAAGTTTTTGAACGTAACCTTGGATGGTGCCATAATACTCGATGGAGTGAATGAAAAATCTACGTTGGGCTTTGGTTGTGAAATAATATTAATGCTAATTATTTTTTTAGAACTACTACCATCGTTGCTAGCAAAAAGTTGTACGTAATAAATTCCGCTTTGTGTGAAAATGTGCGATGGATTTTTTTCTGTTGTTGTATAACCATCGCCAAAATCCCAAACCTGATATGTGGAATTGCGAGATGTGTTACTAAAGGTTATACGAGTTGGAGCAGTACCGGTGTAGGTACTTGGTGTAAAGTCGGCCTCGGCTTTGTCTTTTGCACAAGAACTTGTCACAAAAATAATTATTCCCAGTAGCGAATAGTTTAGGATTTTCAGTTTCATATATTTTTAAATAATAGTTCAATTAGGTTTGAAATAACTATCGATACGAGCGAATAATAGATTTAATGCTCGCTCATCTATTTTATATTTTTTCTTATTTATCCAAAACGCATATTCAGGTGTTTTGTCATTCATGTAACAGGAAAAGATAAATTCATTCGATTCAAAAACAAGTAAATCAGAATGTTCAAAAGCTATTGATTTTATTCGAATATTCTTCTGAAAATCAAAATAGTGCGCCTTTAATACATTAAATAAATCGGAAATTTCTTTTCCATTTAGGTGCAAGGTTATTGGTCCAAGTAATGTTAATGTTTTATTCCCATGTCCCCAAAACTCTAAATTGACTTCATTTCGAGTAGATAATGCAGCTTCAAAGAATGTGATATTATAATCACTTTTTTGGTGGAGACTATGCGGTTGAAAATTAAATTTAATGAATGCTTCATTTTCAACAACACCAACTTCCGCCAAGGCATTGTTGTCTTTAGAAAATTTCTGTCCAAATACTGACGATGTCAATAAAGATAAAATCAGAGTAATTGTCGTGCTACGCATGTTGTATAAAATTAATTAACTAAAATTTCTTATCATTAAAAACATAACCTAAATGAAATTTGTAAATTTCTAAAAAATAATCTGTGCTGAAGCCTAAGATCAAATTCTTTAATTTTACATCTACCGAGAAAGCAACAGTACTGGTTCTAAACTTACGCTGTTCCACGCTGCCATATTTATAACCATTATCCCAGTATTCAAATGCTGTTATCTCTAAGCCAGGTACGGAATACAATCCGATCTTAGGTATTAAACCGTATTCCCTAGATTTATCACGAAATGCATAATCAATAAAAAAGCCATACATAATACCCTCTGAGGCATAAAAATAACCCCTTCCCATATCTTCACAAGTAGGGCAACCATCTATTTGACTGCCATAACTCTTTAGCAACTGCCATCTGTCATTACTAAAAGTGTTCATTCCAATTAGGCCTTCTATCCCTAATCCTTGATAAACATTTTTACGCAAGGAAAGTGCATATGTATTACCTAGATCAATGGAATTCCAAGTTTTCCCAGCCGAGAATAAAATATAATCAATGTTGTTCTTTTCTTTGAACTTCTTTATTTGTCCGTTCAAAATGGTGCTCGATACCAACAATATTAGTAGAGCGATTGTTCGAAATGCATATCTCATTTTTTAGAATTATTATTTATTTTGGGAGCTAAAACTATTTTATATCAAATTTTTGATAAATCATGCATATTTTTTGTGAGTGCTATAAATGAATTGGCAAAATGACTAAGTTTCAATGCCGTGCCCAAAAAGGCATTCGTTGTTTTTTGTTTCTCTATTTACAAGGATCAATTGCAGAAGATTTGGTCCAATATTCTATTTCTCTGTCACCATTGGCTTCTATAAATTCAGATTTCAAGGTAGATCCATTGTCCAATACCGTAAATTTATAATTTGATGTGACTCCACTTTCAGAATGGATTGATAGTAATAGATTCAGCTCGTTCTCTTCCTTAATAAATACAGTATCTGCATCTTCATTAACTTTGTCAAAAATCGTTGGAAAACAGTAATACCCGTCCGTATCAACTTCCCAATAATTATAACTTTTGGGTGAATTATAAAATGATAAGTAATAAGAATCATCTACAGAGGATTCATCCCCAACCCAAACGACTCCATTAAATTTTTGGAGAAATCTGCTTTCATTCCCTGTGTTGTCATCAGAATTAACGCCATCTGTTTTAGCACATGAAAATAAAACGGAAATAATTGTGGTTAGTAAAAAATATTTTTTCATAATTTTTATTTCAGTAATGAACAATCTTGTTTTAAAATAGTTTTTATTGCCCGAAGATTATGTAATGTTGAGTTTGATTGGACTAAATTAGCGGCCGTGCGTAATGAGGTATACCTCAACTAAAAAGTAAATTCACAGATGCTGACAGGCCGATAAATCGCATTTTAATATTTAGTTATTCTGAGGTAATAGACTATATACCCATATTAAGAAACACCGACCATAAAGAAAACCGAATCTATTTCAATACCGGGGGTGTTGATTTATAAGATTGCCGCCAAACTTTTTGGCTTTTTTAATAGAACAGATGAGATTACCTCCTAGCCCATTTCCAACGATAATAGTATAGTCACTATGTTGGTCACTTTGTCGGTCACTTTGCAAATACAAACGATTTAAAAATATGTATATAAATTATTTATGCTAATAATAAGGCTTCTCGCGGGACCACAAATATTGATATCTACTGACTCCTTCTGAGTACAAAAGATCACCTAAACCCTTATTATTGTTGACTTTATTGAAATCACGAGATTTCAAGAGAAATCATCAGATATCACATATGTCGGTCACTTTGTCGGTCACTTTATTGCAGTGACCGCACAATTTTTGCATATTTGCATATGGCAACCGTAAAATATGTCTTACTAAAGGGAAGTATTAACTTCAAATACAGCCACAGCTGTAGATCGTCAGCATAAAGTGGACATGAGTGTGACTAAATTATCTCGACTAATGTTAGAATATAACCTGGGTTGTTTAATTTCAGGTAAGTACCAAATTCTAAATAAGTCTTAAAAAA
>JALRKL010000209.1 GCA_023268875.1 Bacteroidia bacterium | reverse complement strand
ATCGAGTATGCTCCTATATTTTTAATTTTATTATATTTTTTTGAGATTGCTGAATTTAAATTATTTTATGTTCATACTTTTGGTTTTATTTTTTTAATTGGTAGATTAATGCATGGTTATTGTTTTGCATTTACTAATAAGAATATGTTTTTAAGAGTTGGAGGTACTGTTTTAACGGGCAGCGTGTCGAATGGCTGGATCACCTATATTGTGCGCACGAAATGGATGGGATTTCCGGACTATGTCACGCTCCAATCGAAATCAGACGGTGTTCGTATTCACTTTCTGACAATTCTTGCCAGATATCTTTTTGGGCTCTTAATTTATTAATGGAAATATTGACCGCAATACGACGCATCCATGTTTCCAAAGAACTTTGGTAACGGAAGGTGGGCATTTTATCGTATATACGTACAAAAGATTCCATTAGTGCATCTTCAGCTTCTTCTTGTTTTTTGCAATACCGTAGACAAAGCGCCATTAATTTGGAGGAATATAAATTCCATAGGATTTTTTGATACTTTCGGTCTTCCCGAATACATCCATCCACCAGCTCTTTGTCGGTCATTGTACAATTTCATAGCTCTCGCCAAGGGGCGTTGCTTTCATATAGACGATAGCAAAACCAAATTCGTGGTATGAGAGCTGATTTTTTTGCAAAAAAGTCAAAAAATCTCAAAAAATAAAATTGCGATTCGCATAAAAGCAAATCGCAATTTATCTATGATTCCTAGTTGGTATTAATGTTCAATTCCACCTTCACCGTGAACATGACCGTGGTCAAGTTCTTCTTGAGTAGCTTCGCGAACGGCTAAAATAGTGCCAGAGAAACCCAAAGATTCACCTGCCAATGGATGGTTGAAATCCATTTTTACGGTTTCATCGCCAATTTCCAATACAGTTCCGTCCATCGGATTTCCGTCTTGGTCTTGCATTGGTAAAGTAGCACCTATTTCTAGAATATCGGCTGGTACATCTGGACCTTCAAAAATATTCTTTGGAATTTCCACAATATAATTTGGACTTGATTCGCCATATCCTTCTTCGGCAGAAAGGGTAAACGAGAACGTATCTCCTACTGACAATCCGTTTAATTGATCGTCAAAGGCGGGTAATGTTTGACCAATTCCGTGTATAAACATTAAAGGTTGGTCTGCGGTAGCCTCATCGGCTAGTTCTCCGCTAGTAAGCATGAGCGTGTAAGATAAACTCACGACTTTGTTTGGGGCAATGGTTTGTGCTGACATGTCGAAACAAAGAACATATTAAATTGCAGATAAACGCAGGAATGTGCATGAAATAAAGGTGAAATGTTAATAAAATAGGTATTTGGCGTTTAAAACAGGGCATTACATGGGTGTAGAATATTGCGCTAATTTATGTAGTTTCACGGCATTATGCAGCGGCCAGAGGCACAAAAACGCATTGCTCAGTTAAGCAGCGATTTACGTAGACACAACTACCTTTATTATGTAAAGGCAGAGCCTGAAATAACCGATTTTGAGTTCGACACCTTGCTCAAAGAACTCGAAAATTTAGAATCGCAATTTCCCGATTTTATTACCCCAGACTCTCCTACCCAAAAAGTGGGTTCGGATTCGATTGGCGATTTTCAAACCGAAAAACACCAGCGGCCCATGCTTTCTTTAGGTAATACCTATAACGCCGAAGAACTCCGTGAGTTTGATGCCCGCATCCGAAAAGCCCTTGAAATAGACACGGTTGTTTACAGTTGTGAATTGAAAATAGACGGATTGGCCATTTCGCTGCAATATGAAAAGGGCGCGCTTGTGAAGGCCATAACCCGAGGCGACGGCGTTCAGGGCGACGTGGTTACCGAAAATGTTAAAACCTTAAGGAATCTTCCCCCGAAATTAAATGCGGGAGCGCCCCAAAAATTTGAAATACGAGGCGAAATTTTCATGCACCGCAAAGGATTCGAGCGCTTGAACGCAGAAAGGGCCGCCAGCGGACAGGCCTTATACGCCAATCCCAGAAATGTAGCCTCAGGTTCCTTGAAAATCAAGGATTCGCGCGAAGTGGCCAAACGGCCATTAGACATTTTATTATACCACTATTACGGAGAAGATCAGATGTTTTCGTCGCACTCGCAAGGCCTGAACGAAGCGCGAACGTGGGGACTTCCGGTGCCCGAAACCTCTAGGGTTTGTAAGGGCATTGACGCCGTGATTGATTTCCTAAAAGACTGGGAAACGAAACGACACGATTTGAGTTTCGATACCGATGGCGTGGTGGTAAAAGTAGATTCCATCAGCCAACAAGAGGAATTGGGCTTTACGGCTAAAATTCCACGTTGGGCCATAGCGTATAAATTTCCTACCGAAACTGCCCAAACTCGTTTACTGGGAATTTCCTATCAAGTAGGCCGTACCGGGGCCATTACGCCGGTGGCAGAACTCGAACCCGTTTTGTTATTGGGCACCACGGTAAAACGCGCAAGTTTGCACAATTCTAATGAAATGCAGCGGCTCGATATACGGGTTGGGGATATGGTTTACGTAGAAAAAGGCGGGGAAATCATACCTAAAATTACCGGTGTGGTATTGGAATCTCGCGATTCTCATACGCCGGTTCAATTATTCATTGAAACGTGTCCGGAGTGCCATACCCCATTGGTTCGTGCCGAGGGCGAAGCCCAGCATTATTGTCCCAACACGCGCCAATGTCCGCCTCAAGTAGTAGGCAAACTCGAGCATTTCATTGGCCGAAAAGCGATGGACATCCAGTCGGTAGGTTCGGAATTATGCGAAACCTTGTATCGGGCGGGCTTAGTAAAGAACGTTGCTGATTTTTACGATTTAACCGAGTCCGACATATTACGATTAGATCGGATGGGCGAAAAAAGCGCCACCAATATTATTAAGGGCATAAACGAGAGTAAAATGCAACCGTTTGAGCGGGTATTGTTTGCCTTGGGAATTCGATTTGTAGGAGAAACAGTGGCTAAAAAATTGGCTTTTGCCTTCGAAGATATCGACGCCTTATCCCTAGCCGATACGGAAGCATTGATTGCCGTTGACGAAATTGGCGAACGCATTGCCGAAAGCGTTATCCAATATTTTAAGGATCCTGAAAATCAGATTATCATTAACCGTTTGAAAGCGCATGATTTGATTTTCAAAGCGGAAAAACAAGAAACCAAAGGCGACGAACTCACTGGGAAAGTAATAGTAATTTCGGGTGTTTTTGAAATCCATTCGCGCGACGAATTGAAAGCAATGGTAGAGGCACATGGAGGAAAAATAGGCTCTGGTGTTAGCTCAAAAACCAACTTTTTGTTGGCAGGTTCTGGAATTGGTCCCTCAAAATTAGCCAAAGCCGAATCTCTTGGAGTACCTTTGTTGAGCGAAACCGAATTTTTAGCCTTGTTGCAATCATGAGCACGCCGCAAAAACACAACACCCTCAAAGACGCCATTTGGGTTTTTAAAGGCAAACAATTTGTAAAACAAATGACTGAAGCCCCCGCGTTTTCATCTGCAAAACGGTGTGTTGTATTTATGGGCCTGCATCTACATCAATTGCATTCAAAAACAATAGAGGGATATTGTGATTCGCTTCGTTCCCGGGGATATGAAATTTTACACGTGATTTTATATCCTACTCGCGACCCGAAAACTATTTCCGCACAACAATCACCCGATATGGTGCATTTGTGCTTAAAAGATGTAACGTTCTCGGGCTTCCCAAAGAAGCCAATTTTGGAAAAATTGCAAAACTTTAAAGCAGATATATTTATAAATTTTAACGGAGATTTTTCTTATACCGATATGGGTTTTGCGTTAGGTTCAAAAGCGCCTTATCGGGTTAGTCCGTATCAATTAGAATACAAACCTTATTTTAATATTCTACTCAAATCAAGGAAAGACGAATCATTGCCGGAATATTTGAAAAGTATCGACAATTTTTTTAAACATTTATCATGAAAGCATTACACGGAGCCGCAACGGCACTGATAACCCCGTTTAAATCGGATTTAAGCATCGATTTCGATGCATTAGAGCGCATCGTTAATCATCAAATCGAGAACGGCACAAAATATTTAGTGGTTTTAGGTACCACAGGAGAAAGTGCCACCCTTTCGGCCGATGAAAAATCAGAAATCATGCAAGCCGTGGTGCGCTTCAATCAAAAACGCGTTCCTCTGGTTATTGGCATGGGCGGTAACAATACCCTAGCGCTGGTAAACCAATTAAAAACTACCGATTTTACGGGTTACGATTATGTATTATCGGTAAGTCCTTATTACAACAAACCCAATCAACGAGGCATTACTGCTCATTATACTGCGGTTGCCGATGCGAGTCCTTTACCCGTAATCTTATACAATGTTCCGGGTAGAACGGGCAGTAATATGACGGCGGCGACCCAATTAGAATTGGCGCAACACCCCAACGTGGTAGCTACAAAAGAGGCTTCGGGCAATATGGAGCAAATTATGCACCTTATTCAACATAAACCAAAGAATTTCGATGTGATCAGCGGCGACGATTCTCTTACGTTTCCAATGATGGCTTTGGGAGCTTCAGGCGTAATTTCGGTTATCAACCATGCCTATCCTAGAGTATTTTCAGGAATGGTAGCCGATTGTTTGTCTGGAAATTGGGAAACAGCACGACACGCGCATTACGAAATATTAGAAGGTTCTATACGTATTTTTGAAGACGGAAGTCCGGGAGGTATCAAGGTAATGATGCACGAAATGGGTCTATGTGAAACCTATGTACGTCCTCCTTTATACCCGGTAAACGAAGGTTTAGAACAAATTTTACGTTCTTTGGTTAAATAAACACTATGAACCCCCATCTCAATCCGAACAACGAAAATCTCAGTAAAACCGATCAAGATATCGAGAAGGTATTGCGACCGGCTGAATTTGATGATTTTACCGGACAAGAGAAAATATTAGAAAATCTAAAAGTTTTTGTTCAAGCGGCCAAGCAACGCGATGAGGCATTAGATCATATTCTATTACATGGCCCTCCGGGATTAGGAAAAACAACCTTGAGTCATATCGTAGCCAACTCAATGGGGAGTTCGATGAAAATTACCAGCGGTCCGGTGCTGGAAAAACCCGGTGATCTAGCAGGATTGCTCACGAATTTAGATAAAGGCGACGTACTATTTATCGACGAAATACACCGCTTGAGTCCGGTCATTGAGGAATATTTGTATTCGGCCATGGAAGATTACCGCATCGATATCATGATAGATACCGGTCCGAATGCCCGCAGTGTTCAAATCGATTTATCGCCGTTTACCCTCATCGGAGCCACCACGCGGAGCGGTTTGCTTACCGCGCCTTTACGGGCCCGTTTTGGCATTAACTGTCGCTTAGAATATTATACCGCCGAGGTACTTACCCAAATTGTAGCGCGCAGTTCCCATATACTTAAGGCGCCCATACGAGAGGAAGCAGCCTTTGAAATTGCTCGAAGAAGTCGCGGAACACCGCGTATTGCCAACGCACTATTGCGACGTACACGCGATTTCGCCCAGATAAAGGGCGATGGTACCATCACCTTAGATATTGCTCAATTTGCCTTGAATGCCTTGAATGTGGATGCCGACGGACTTGATGAAATGGACAATCGTATTTTAAGTACGATTATTGACAAGTTTCGCGGAGGTCCC
>JALRKL010000185.1 GCA_023268875.1 Bacteroidia bacterium | reverse complement strand
CTTTTTAAGTATGCGTGGTGTGGGTTATAAATATTCGGAAAACGGAGAATAGTTAATACGACTTTAAGATTCCGTGTGCTGCTGAAAATGCGGTACTCCATGCGGCTTGAAAATTAAAGCCACCGGTTATTCCATCGATATCAAGCATCTCCCCAATAGCGAATAATTTTGGTTGTTTCTTAAACGAACCATCTGGATTTAGTTCCTCTAAATCTACACCACCGGCCGTCACAAATTCTTCTTTATAAGTAGTTCTTCCAGACACTTGAAGTTTAGTACGGATAATATTTTCAACCAATCGGTTCCGTTCGTCTTTCTTTAAATCGCCGCCAATTTTTTCTAAATCTATTCCGGCATTACTCAAAATCCAATTCCACAACCTTTTCGGCAAATCAAATGCTGCCGAATTGCCTACTTTTTTAAACTTGTTCAACTCTAAATGCACATTTAATTCTTCACGCACTTTATCTTCATTCCTTTCGGCAATCCACCCTACCTGTACTATCGTGTGATAATTTAAATGATACATATCAACCGCATGCCAGGCACTTGACGCCAAAACTGCCGGCCCGCTTAATCCCCAATGCGTTATCAGCACGGGTCCTTCATAATCTTGTTTAAAGCCTTCGTATTTGATTCTTCCCTCCGAAACAGACAAGCCTGACAATTCATGAAGGTCAGAATCTTTAATATTTAAGGTAAAAATAGAAGGAACCAAAGGCGTCGTTTTCATCGAAAACTGCGAATTCAACCAGTTTGCCTTGGGCTGGGTAAGTCCGCCTATCGCCAAAACTATATATCTAGCTATAAATTCTTCCCCACTATTACTTACTAAATGCCATTCATCATTACTAAAACGGGCACTTTCTAAACTTCTATTAAAAGCGGTAATACCGCCTAGATGATAAAAAGTATTCTCTAAACATTTGGCAACTGTTTCCGAGCTATCCGTGATCGGGAACATTCTAAAATCAGTTTCTGTTTTTAACTTCACCCCTCGATTTTCGAACCAATCTATGGTTTGTTGAACTCCGAAATTATTGAATTTTGCACGCAAATATTTAGAACCTCTCGGATATTTTCGAAGTAGCTTACGCACTTCCCTTGCATCGTGGGTTACATTGCAACGGCCACCCCCACTAATCCTTACTTTCCCAAGTGTTTTAGATGTTTTTTCCCAAATTGCTACTTTAAGATTCTTGTTTTGAATTAAAAGTTCGCAAGCACAAAAGAAACCTGATGCCCCGCCCCCAATAATTACCACATCCATTTGAGACATTATGTAAGTTTATAATTTTTGTACTCTCCAATTCGAATACCGAATACTTTCTCAAACATATAAAGAAACCATGTTTTGGGAGTAAATCGTTTTCGATGACTATCAATATTGATATCCCAGTTTATACCCGCAATTCTTTTTTTCATTATTTCAGGATGGGTTCCAGTAAATGGTTTTAAACTATCGATACTAGAATAATCAAATTCCGCACTATCAGCCACCATTTTTTTCAGCTTTTCATCGTCATGCCACAGTCGATGGAATTGTTGCTGTTTAATTTGTTGTTGTTCTGGATGTTTGACCCAACCGTAATGGTATATTGTTGCTCCAGTCGATTTAACGCGAAGCTTCTTATGTTGGGAAGATCTAAATCCTTGAGCATCTTTCCAAGAAGTAATTCCCAGGCCTTGTTTCACAATGCGTATTTCGTTCCTATACCACCTTCTTGAATCGCCAATAAAATCATAGGTTCCATAAAAATGAAGATAATTAAAAAGGAGTGCATCTACGTTTTTATCGGATTTATACGTTTCCATGGCCGATTTTATGCGACTCAAATCCTGTTCGTGAATACATTCGTCGGCTTGTATATAAAAACACCAATCGGCATAAGGGTTTGTTGCCGCAAGCGCTTTATTGGTTTCATCAGCCAATACTTTACCCCCTTCTCTTAAAGTATCATCCCAAATCGTATCGATTATCTTTAATTGGGGAATTCCTAGGCTTAGAATATAGTCTCTAGTTCCGTCGTCACTGTTTCCAACAGCAACTACGATTTCATCGCATAGTGGAGCTATCGACTTTAGGGATTCTCCTATTGGATAATCCGCTTTAATAACATTACGAGCTATTGCGAATCCTGAAACCTTCATTAGCGCAGTGTAAATTCAGGGTCATGGCGAACACTCATTTCTTCAAGAAGTTCTTTTACTTCTGGAGAATATGTTATTCTATTGTTCGAGACCAAGGTCAAACCAAGATCTTCATCAGGGTCAGAAAAACTAAACCAAACGCTTGTATTACCCGGAAATTGTTCCATTACATCGTTCAATGTTTGGTGTTTTCCATCGAATAAATCCGCTGGTCGCATGTATACTTTAACACTTCGAACCAAATTTTCCGGATTTAGTTCAGAAGCCAAACGAACCGATTTATAGGATACTAAAGAACGAGTACCATCTCTACTTGGTTCAACACTCCCTGAAATCAATAATACGTAATCGCGCGACATAAAAGATTTGTATTGCATAAATGTATCGCGATAGAATGAAATTTCCGTAGATCCCGAATAATCCATCAAGGTCATTCGGCCATAGGGTACTCCAGATTGCCCCATAATTTCGCGAGCGGCTGTAACGATTCCCATCATTCTGAATTCAAGCCGATCTTTTTCATCAAAGGCCCTCACAAACTCCTGAATCGGTGTCGGTTTAATTAATTCATGAAGAAATTTATGACCATCTAGGGGATGTCGACTTAAAAACACCCCTACCAATTCCTCCTCGATTTTAAGTTCTTCCAAAAGGGTCATGCGTTCTACAGGGGGCAATTTGGGTTCTTGTTCGATACTGTCGGGTTCACTTCCCCCGAAAAGGCCCATTTGACCGCTTAATTTATCTGCTTGAACTTTTTGACCGTAACGTACGGCGAGCTCTATTCCATTTTTGCCTTGGGCGTCGTTTGCGATATATTGTGCTCGGTGATATCGATCGTCGAAATCAAAAACACCTGCCTTCGCCATATTTTCGAGGTTTCTTTTATTTACCGCGCGTAAATTCACCCTTGAAGTTAATTCGAAGATGCTCGAATACGGCCCGTTCTTATCACGATCGGCTAATATTTCATCCACTGCATTTTCACCAACTCCTTTAACCGCGTTCATACCAAATCGAATCTCTCCGCCTTTGGTAACCGTAAACGCCGATCTGCTTTCGTTGATATCGGGTCCCAAAACCTTCATTCCCATTCTATGGCATTCCTCCATGTAAAAAGTAATCTTCTTGATATCTCCCATATTACTTTTTAAAACGGCCGCCATAAATTGTGCCGGATAATGGGCTTTTAAAAAGGCTGTTTGGAAGGCAATAACCGCATAGCACGTGGAGTGCGACTTGTTGAAGGCATATTGAGCAAATTCTTCCCAGTCGCTGTATATTTTGTGTAGAACCTTTTCAGGATAACCTTTGGCTAAAGCGCCTTCCATAAATTCAGACTTGAGCTTATCAATGATGTCCTTCTTCTTCTTACCCATTGCTTTACGTAACACATCGGCTTTACCTTTGGAAAATCCAGCAATTTTTTGACTCAAGAGCATTACCTGCTCTTGATATACGGTAATTCCATATGTTTCCTTCAGATATTCCTCCATTTCTGGCAAATCATAAACTACAGGTTTTCTGCCGTGTTTTCGATCTACAAATTCGGGAATATACTTCATCGGTCCTGGACGATAAAGGGCATTCATCGCAATTAAATCACCAAACTGTGTTGGTTTTAAATCCCGCATATACTTCTGCATACCCGCACTTTCAAACTGAAAAATCCCGTTTGTTTCTCCTCGCTGAAAAAGTTCGTATGTTTTCTCATCATCCAAGGGGATTTCTTCAATATCAATTATATCGCCCGTTGTTTCTTTGACCAGCTGTATGGCATCTTTTAGAATACTCAATGTACTCAAACCCAAGAAATCCATTTTCAACAAACCAGCTTCTTCTATTTGGGTAACATCGTATTGTACTTGCATCCACGGTGAATCCTTACTACGGGCAACCGGAACCAATTCGTCTATATCTTGAGGCGCAATTATTATACCACAGGCATGCACACCTGTATTTCGCACGCTACCTTCTAATTTTTCTGCATCATGTAACACTTTGGTAGCGGCCTCTTTTCCCTGATAAATGCGCTGTAATTCACGAACATTGTCAATTTCCTCAGGCTTTAGATTTACACTATCGTCTTTTGCCAATGCGTCGGGATTCACATGAAAGAGTTTTTTCAATTTCATATTATTGGGAATCAGTTTTGCCAATTTATCAGTTTCTGATAAGGGGTATTGCAAAACCCTTCCTACATCCCTAATCGCACTTTTGGCCGCCATAGTGCCGTAGGTGATGATTTGTGCAATTCGTCTTTCACCGTACTTTTTTGCTACATATTCTATTACACGGTCTCGCCCTTGATCGTCAAAATCGATATCGACGTCAGGCATGCTCACCCTTTCAGGATTTAAAAAACGTTCAAAAAGCAAATCGTACTTTACCGGGTCCACATTGGTAATCCCCAAAACATAAGCGACCAAACTGCCTGCCGCAGAACCCCTTCCAGGACCTACCCAAACACCCATTTCACGGGCTGCAGTAGTAAAATCTTGTACAATTAAGAAATAACCTTCGTAACCCGATTCACAAATGGTATTCAATTCAAATTCCAATCGCTCTTCTACGGGCTGTGGTATGGTTCCACCGTAGCGTTTTCTTGTTCCCTCGTATGCCAAATGTCGCAAATAAGCCTTCATGTCTTTGAAGCCTTCTGGAATTGCATAATTGGGCAACACGATGTCTCTGTTCAGATCGGGTGTGTCAATTGTATCTATTAATTTATTGGTGTTTTCAAGAGCTTCCGGCAAATCTTTGAACAATTCGGCCATTTCTTCCTGGGTTTTAAAGAAGAACTCTTCATTTGGAAATCCAAAGCGATACCCCTTACCGCTTTCTTCATTTGTGGCCTTTGGAGTGGCCTGGAATTCCGACGTATTGATGCACAGTAGAATGTCATGCGCATTGGCATCCTGTTGATCGATATAATGCGAATCGTTGGTCGCAATGATGGATACGTTGTATTTCCTTGCAAACTTTATTAAAACCTGATTTACATCTTCTTGGCTTAGCCCGGTGTTATCTATGTTTTTTAATCCATGACGTTGAAGCTCCACATAGAAATCGTCGCCAAAAAGATTATGCCATTCTACGAATAATTTTTCCGCTTCTTCTTCACCTTTGAATAGAATGGCTTGTGGAATTTCTGCACCTATACAACAAGAAGTAGCAATTAGCCCCTCAGAATATTGCTTGAGTAATTCTTTATCAATTCGAGGATATTTACTGTACAAACCTTCCAAATATCCCAATGAACAAAGTTTACTTAGATTTTTGTACCCTACCTCATTTTTAGCCAATAGTAATTGATGGTAACGTTTGTCTTTTTTTCCTTGGGAAAATGACTTTTCAAATCGGTCGTGAACCATGTAAAATTCACATCCAATGATGGGCTTGATTCCTTGCTTTGTGCTTTCCACATAAAAATCAAATGCGCCGAACATATTGCCATGATCGGTTATCGCAACGGCCGGCATATTGTCCTGTTTTGCCTTAGTAATTAACTTCTTTACTTCTGCTGCGCCGTCAAGTAAAGAATACTGCGTATGTACGTGGAGATGTGAAAATGATGGCATAGGAATAGACCAAAATTACGTCATTCCCATTTACAAAGGAAGGGTGTGAAGAAGTTTTGAAAAAGTAATTTACACCCGCCTAAGGAATCTCTATGGGTTCGGTTGAATTCGATTCTGCTTCTTGATACTCGTAGAAAATGGTATCGCCGGAAAGTCCATTTTCGGTGTATGGAAGCATCCAAAATGGCTTATCTCGTTTATAATAACCTTCTTCTTTTAACCAACCTGTTTGATAATACGATTGGTAGGCGCCTTGATAATATGAAGCTCCCGTTTCTGGATCTGTAAACATGGTAAATCGCGACATCCTTTGACCATTTGGATAAAAGTTCTCCGTCCATACTTCATGTGCCCCTTCATATTTAGATACATTCAACAAAGCCGCAGATTTGTTATAGGTTAAAATGTATTTCACAGAATCTCCGAGGTAATATCGTCTCTCCTGAACGGTAGCATCTTCTCTTTTTACCTCGTCTAGAATTACAATTTTCAATTTTACCAAACTATCTAAATTGTTTTGATCAAATGTATAGGGTACATATCTTTTATCGGTCTCTGAACTTGAACAAGATCCCATGAGCATCATCAAAATGATAAATCCAAAAATACCAAAGGTTAAGCGTTGCTTCATAGTTGCAAAATTAGTGTTTCCCATTATATAACCGTCGATTATCCTCAAATTCAGCATATTTACTCACAGTTACACACAAAGAACCGACTTTGAAGTATTTTCGTGTATCGTGCGCGTATCCGAATTAAAACTGTATCAATTCAAAAACCATTCTTCTAAATCATGGTCCTTTTGCGATAAAATAAATGCTTTCGCAGGGTTGAACGGAGTGGGCAAAACGAATATATTAGACGCTTTATACTATTTGAGCACGACAAAAAGTTATTTCAATCACAGCGACCAACAACTTATTCTTTTTGGGGAAAGCGAATCATCCGTTTACGCTAAAGTAGAGAAGGAACAAGAGTTTGAAGTCTTAGCCAGCTTTGGTGAAAGCCGAAAAAAAACTTTCAAGAAAAATGGCAAGGCCTATCCCAGATTGGTCGATCATATTGGCTTTTTACAAGCCGTTTTCATAACGCCTTACGATATATCTTTGGTTTTTGAAGGTTCCGAAGAAAGGCGCAAATTCATTGATTTTACGATTAGCCAACTAAACAAAGAATACCTTAATGATTTAATTGAATACCGTAAAGTACTCGACCAGCGAAATGCCTTTTTAAAGAGCCTCGATGGCCGATTGATGGATACCCTATTATTGGAGAGTTTCAACAGAACCCTTATACCAGTAGGGAAAAGAATATATGAAAATCGCAAATCTTTCATCAACGATTTTTTGCAAATTTTCCAAGAAATACATAATACCCTCGCACAGTCTCCAGTCCCTGTTTCCTTAAAGTATGAATCAACTTTAAATGAAATTGCGTTTGAGAATATTCTTGCATCGACTACACATCGCGATGTTATGTCGCAGCGCACCACCCAGGGTATCCACAAAGATGATTTGGTTTTTGAAATCAATGGAATGCCCTTGAAAAAATTCGGTTCTCAAGGACAAATAAAAACATTTGTAGTCGCACTTAAACTCGCACAGTATCAGTATTTACGGAGAAAATCGGGCGACCTGCCCATATTGTTACTCGACGATATTTTTGAAAAGATTGATGCTTCTAGATCTCAACGATTGATGGAAATGGTATGCTCAGAAGACTATGGTCAAATTTTCATAAGTGATACCCACGGAGCCCGAATCAAAGAGCATTTTGAGCCTTTCAATGTGAATTTCGAACTGTTCGAATTGAACGACCAAAACAGTGCTGCAACTTCTAATGCTTGAGTGAGGGCATTAACTAAAAATCCCCACCATTAGATCTAAGTCTTTGAATGGCAGCCCGAATTTTTGAGCAAGTTGCTTGTTGGTTAAACTTCCCTTGTACATATAGGTTCCTCTTCGCAGTCCTCGATTAATTTTTAGTGCTTCAGAGAAACCCCCTTGTGTTACTATTTCTTCTAGCATTGGGGTGAATAAATTACTCAAAGCATAGCTAGCCGTTCGGCTAACACGTGAAGGTATGTTGGGAACGCAATAATGAATCACGTCGTATTTTTTGAAAACCGGATTTTCATGAGAAGTCAACTGAGAGGTTTCGAAATTCCCACCTCTATCAATAGCCACATCAATAACAACCGAATTCGGCTTCATAGAGGCTATCATTTCTTTAGTGACTACTACAGGGCTTCGATGGTGTTTTCCAGAGTAAGCACCAATTAATACATCGGCTCTTTGCACCGCAGATTGCAATGTTTGAGGCTGTAAGGTAGAGGTATAAAGATGATGTCCGAATGTTTTTTGCAAACGTCTCAGACGATATACATCGTTATCAAATATCTTTACATTAGCGCCTAGACCGGTTGCCGCTTTTGTGGCAAACTCACCCACTGCTCCAGCTCCCAAAATAACTACTTGGGTCGGGGGCACCCCAGCAAAACCACCTAATAATTCTCCTTTGCCGATATGCGTATTATTTAAATATTCAGCAGCAATCATAATAGATGCGGTTCCCGCAATTTCACTCATAGCTCTTATTAAAGGCAGAGCACCCGACTCATCTTCGATAAATTCATAAGCCATTGCATGGATTTTCTTATCGAGTAATTGCTTAAGTAGTAAACCGTCGAGCTGATTTATCTGTAAAGCAGAGATTAACAGCTGACCCGGCTTCATAAAACCGAGTTCCTCTAAGGTGGGTGGATCTATTTTCAAAACGACATCCGAAAGGTATACATCACGAACATTATCCGTTACTATCGCTCCATTTTCACTGTAGGAATGATCGCTAAAGTTAGCCGCTAAACCACAACCTGCTTGAATAATTATTTCATGACCCAATCCAACTAAATAACCCACTGCTGATGGACTCAAGGGCACTCTATTTTCTTGAAAGGTAATTTCCTTGGGAATTCCCATACGAAGGGTGTGGGAATGCTGTTTCTTTTTCAAAAATTGAACCTGTGTTTCCGTCGCAGACTTGGGCGCCGTTTTTGGGCTGGCTATCGGGTCAGTCATAAAAATGAGTGTCTAATAATTATGTCAATCCCGCACAATCGAAAGTGATTTAAGGGACCTTTTCCACAAATATACAACAATATCTTCTACGGAATCAGTGGCTAGATATCGGAAAACCCACAATCCTGTTGTAAATTGCGATTACAAAATGAAACAATTCTTTCAAGCCGCTTCGTGTTTGTCTTTTCTTCTCTTGGGAAGTTTTTTAAACAGCACAAGTGGCGTATATGCACAAGCCCCTATTTTCACGCCTTCCATTAAACTGGATAATAATATTGCCCGAATTGACAGCTTAACACAAGATTTGTATGCACGAATCCCCTCACATATTACACCCAATTGGAATGCAAAAGAGGAAATAGACTCCGAAGTTTTTGACGGCGCAATGAAAATGCTTGGAAGTTCTATCCCTTTCGAATACCATAAATTGGTGGAAGATCAAATCCGTTATTTCACTCGACTTAATCCAAGTTATTACGACAGATTGCACGAGCGCATGAGCTTATACTTTCCGGTTTTTGAGGAAATCTTAGATAAAAAGGGCCTGCCTACGGAACTCAAATATGTTTCTGTCATTGAATCCTCACTTAATCCCAATGCTGTTTCATGGGCCGGCGCTACTGGTTTATGGCAATTTATGCCCTACACGGGCAAATACATGGGAATGACCATCAATTACTCATTAGATGAGAGAAAAAGCATAATTACCTCTACAGAAAAAGCTTGTGAATATTTTTCAAATTCTCAGGCCATATTTGACGATTGGCTATTGAGTATTGCCTCCTACAACTGTGGTGCTGGAAATGTACAACGGGCTATTCGCCGAGCAGGTGGAGATAAAAAATCATTCTGGGAAATCCTACCCTATCTGCCCAAAGAAACACGGTACTACGTTCCTAAGTTCATAGCTATGACTTATGTGTTGAATTTCACAGAACACGCCAACCGACCTGAATTTAATAATCAAACACAGTTCTTGGTACCTACCCGTGTCGATAGCAGCTTGCATTTATCAAAAATGTGCACCTTTCTCGCGGGAGACCAAAAATCGGATCTGCTTTCTTTAAACTGTGAGTTTATTAAACCCAATACCGGGAATGCCACAAATAACACCATTTTACTTCCCTACAATTACAGCATGTGTTTTATTTCAGAAAATGATTCCTTGCTGAATTATGCGGCATTAACACCCGAAGAAATTAACAGTAGTTCATCCAAAGGATTTAAAAATACCCGTTACGGAAATTCAAGAGGCAGAGTCCATATTGTAAGACGGGGTGAAACTCTAAGCCATCTATCTCACCGCTACGGAGTTTCTGTTCGCTCGATAATGAAAGCCAATGGTCTAAGAAGCTCCCGCATTCGGATTGGACAGCGTTTGGTGATCGGTGGATATAAGCACACCAAAAATCATCCTTAAAAATCACATGCACCGTATTGTCATTTTTGCATCGGGCTCTGGAACCAATGCTCAAAATATCATCGAACAACTCCACAATAAAGAGGTTATAGTTCAACGCATTTTTTGCAATAATCCAAAAGCAGGGATAGTTCAGCGCGCGGAAAAACTTGATATTCCTATTTGTTTTATTTCAAAGGATAATTGGCGTGAGAAAAACAATAGCGATTGGCAAATACAGATCAGAGAAGACAATCCCGATTTGATCGTATTAGCTGGTTTTCTATGGAAAATTCCGGAATATTTAATTGAAACATTCCCGAATAAGATAATCAACCTACACCCTTCTTTACTACCCAAATACGGAGGCAAAGGAATGTACGGCATGAATGTTCATAACGCTATAATGGAAAATAAAGAGTTAACAACTGGAATTACCATTCATTATGTAAACGCAGAGTATGACAAAGGAGGAATAATATTTCAAACCGAAATATATGTAGCTCCATCCCAAACAGCCGAAGCACTTGCAAACAGAATACACCAACTGGAATACAAACATTTTCCCGAAACAATCTTACAGGTATTGAAATCTTAGAAAAAATCATAAGATTTGCCCAAAGAATGAACAACGATACGCGTAACCGAAGCGCGAATGTATTTTTGAATTAATATTTAGATTATGAAAACATCAAAGCATATTGAAACCAACGTACTGCATGCCGGTATCGAGCCCGATCCAAGCACGGGAGCTATCATGACCCCTATTTTCCAAACGAGCACCTACGTACAATCGGCTCCTGGAGAACATAAAGGGTATGAATATGCGCGCACACAGAATCCAACACGCGATGTTTTACAAAAAAATATTGCCGCATTGGAACAAATGAAATACGGCCTTTGCTTCAGCACCGGAATGGGTGCCGTTGATGCTTGTATAAAATTATTGTCTCCAGGGGATGAAGTTATTGCAACCAATGATTTATACGGAGGAAGCTACCGAATTTTCACAACCATATTTGCCAAGATGGGTATCAACTTTCATTTTGTTGATATGAGTGATCCCGAGAATGTTAGGGCCAAAGTAAACGACAAAACAAAGATGGTTTGGGTTGAAACACCAACCAATCCTTTGTTAAGAATTATAGATATCGAAGCCGTGTCTACCATTAGCCATGAAGCGAATGCCATTGTCGTGGTTGACAGTTTATAGTGGTCGCCACCGGCATTATTTGTGCCACTTGTGTAGAAATATTGTTCTTCTTCTGATACGCCTTGTTCTGACAAAGCAAGTTCATAACTGAGTCTAAATTTTTCCACACACTAAATGTT
>JALRKL010000020.1 GCA_023268875.1 Bacteroidia bacterium | reverse complement strand
TTGGTCGCAACGGTATGGTCGTGGGCCCTGAGCGTCTGGCCAGTGAAATTGGTTACGCTGCGTCCACCGCCATAAAAGTAACTGGCAAATGCAGTAACAGCAATATTTTTATTTGGGTTAAACTCAAGTTTCCCAATCAAGTTACCATTGTATTGTGCCGAATTCGGTCTGGCAGCGAGGCGTGTAAAATCGTTCTCTCTCAAGAAAGCCGCGCGATGAACGAAACCATTAGGTGTAAACACCAATGGATCTTGCTTAATCTGATTTAATTTGTCTTCGTTTAATACATAAACTCCCGTACGGGTAGGGCTTGGATCTTTATAATAACCAATATTACCATTTAGAGTAAAACCAAGTTTTACATTCTTCTCGGTCTTTCCGTAACTATTCTTTTTTCTTTCAACCCAAAGCGGACCTGAAATGAAACCCTCTACTGTATTGTAAGAGTATGGATCTAACAATGTTGATGTTATACCTTCAAATATGGTAATAAATTTGTCTGTTGCACTCTTAGACGTGTAAGAAAATGCACCACCGGTTAAATCCCCATACATCGCAGGAATACCCCCGATGTTAACAGAAATTCCTTCTACCCCCAAGGATGGGATCGCTCCAGAACCAATGGCACGAACACCATCGATAAAAGTACCGTTACCGTCTGAGCGTGTTCCACGTACCGAGATACCTTGACGTGACTCTACAATCGCAGCGTTTGTTGAGGTTAGTGCTCCTACCCCACGACGCCCGCTATTAATCATATCTTTACCGCGAACTTGTTGCTCATTTTTTTCTAACTGAATAACCTTATTGCTCGCTTTTGTGGTGATAACTACGTCGCCCATTCTTCCTGTCATAGCAATTTTCAGGGGTTCGTTCAAACCAGCGCTTAAGTTCAAACCGGTCACTTTTTGATCGGAACTTCCCTGTTTCGAGAACTCCACATCATACACACCTGGGCTTAAAGTTTGGAAAATGGCATTACCATCCGAATCTGTAGTATCAGAGGTTTTAAATATACCGTTGAGGTACATTTTAACTTGAACACCACTTAACGGCTTACCATCGCCATCGGTTGTTTTCACACGAAAATCTGCATAGTTGGTTTGTGCCAACGCCAATTGACAACTAAATGCAAAGACCCATGTAAAGGCCCATCTCAGTAATTTATCCTTCATATTCCGTTCTTATTCGTTTGTTACAAAAAGGTACGTTCATTCTACGCTTTAAACGGCAAGTTTATCGAAAAATCGAGGATTTAGCAAGTTTATTTTAGTCGCAAATCAACATTTCAAAAAAGCAAGCACGTCAATTTATAATCACACAATTAGATACAACCCTTGAATTTCAAGACATTATCCAAAAGTTTATCAGAAATTCGGACGTAACTCTCTTGAGACCATCCCGCAACATGTGGCGAAAACATTACACAGCTTTGCTCACAGAGCCATTCAAATTCTTCTCGGTATAACGCGCCCGTTTTAAGAGGTGGTTCATCCGGCCATACATCTAAAATCAATCCGCTAATATGTCCTTTTTTCAGCGCATTAACTACTGAAACCACATCTAAAACTGCTCCTCTTGAAGCATTGATAATCAGTGGGTTTTGTGAGATTTTTTTTAAATTATCTGCGTGTATCATCCCCTTAGTTTCTTCATTTAAAGGAACATGAAAACTAATCACATCGCATTTCTCCCAAATTTCTTCCAAACTACTTACTTCTTTTAAGTAATCCTTTCCAAACCCCACTTTATATTTATCATAACCGAATATGTCTACTTCAAATCCCTTTAGTAAACGACTCAAAGCCATACCGGTATTTCCAAGACCCACTATTCCAATCTTGAGGGAAGATAATTCACGTCCGCGGTGACCTTCCCGATCCCAAGCACCGGAACGCACAGAAAAATCGGCACTTGGTAATTTGTGGAGGAATCCCAAAATCATCCCAAGCACGTGTTCCGCTACGGTGAGGGCATTCGCACCGTCGGCATTGATAATGTGCAACCCTAACTCTTCGGCCGCATGTGTGTCTATATTATCAGTACCAACTCCTGCACGGGCAATCCATTTCAGCCCATTACAGGCGTGTAAAAATTCCCCCGAAAAATACATCTTCGATCGCACTACGATTCCCTCTACCTTCAATTCCAACGCCCGTGAAAGTACCGCATCCTTTAGGATATCCTTTTCGTAGTACACGATAAATCCATGCGCTTCTAAGCCTTTAATCAAGCTTTCATAAACGTCATCGATTATCAGTACGCGGCTACCCATTTCTAAGTTGGCGGCGACGGTTATACCATTCCGTGCTATCTACGTTATGAGAATCACTCGACACCTCTGAATCCGTTTGAACTCCTTTGAAAAAAGAAACGGCAGCGGTAGCCAAAACATCAATGTTATCTGTTTCTTCATTTTGCAACATAGAAGCTTCAAAATTCTCTTGAATGAAATGCGTATTAAAATCGCCGCTAATAAACTTTGGATGGTTCATAACGAAAGTACCAAAGGGCAATGTGGTTTGTATTCCAGTGATAGTGTATTCATCAATGGCTCGTTTCAAACGTGCAATTGCCTCGTTGCGATTGGCACCCCAAACAATTAATTTGGCAAGCATATTGTCGTAGTATATCGGAATCTCCATGTTCGACTCCATAAAATCGTCGATTCGGATGCCTGGTCCTGATGGTATTTCATACGTTCGTACCGTTCCGATATTAGGTAAAAATTGTTGATAGGGATCTTCCGCACATACCCGAAGTTCGATAGCATGACCGTTTATTTTCAAATCCGATTGCGCGTATGAAAGGGGCAGGCCAGCCGCCACTTCAATTTGACATTTAACCAAATCTAAGCCCGTAATCATCTCGGTAACCGGATGCTCCACTTGCAGACGGGTATTCATCTCCAAAAAATAAAATTCGTCGTTATCGCCTAACAAGAATTCCACCGTTCCCGCTCCGGTATAATTGCAAGCTTTAGCCACATTCACAGCTGCTTCACCCATTTTATTCCTTAATTCGGGCGACAATACTGCAGAGGGAGCTTCCTCTACCAATTTTTGGTGGCGACGTTGAATGCTGCACTCCCGTTCAAATAAGTGAAGTACGGTTCCAAAATTATCCGCAATTAACTGAAATTCGATATGTCTTGGGTTTCCAACGTATTTTTCAATAAAAACACTATCATCTCCAAAGGCACTCCGCGCTTCATTTTGTGCCGCTGTTAAGGCATCCTCAAATTCTGCATCTGAATACACAACGCGCATTCCCTTTCCACCACCTCCTGCACTCGCTTTTATCAATACGGGAAAACCTACCTTTTTAGCCACTTCAAGTGCCGCCTTTGAATCGGTAATCGCCTCATTTATTCCGGGCACTAATGGAACACCGTATTTTTCTACGGCCTGCTTACTCGCAATTTTACTCCCCATTATTTCCATTGCCTCAGGACTTGGACCAATTAATACTAGTCCTTTTTCAGCGAGCTTTCGAGCAAATACCGAATTTTCTGATAGAAATCCATATCCGGGATGTACGGCTTGCGATCCTGTTTTCTCCGCTATTTCGATAATTTTATCCATCAACAAATAACTTTGATTACTCGGACCTTCACCAATACAATAAGCTTCGTCCGCATAGCGAACATGTCGCGATAATTTATCCGCGGTACTGTATACAGCAACCGTTGAAATACCCATTTCCTTGCATGTACGCATAACCCGCAATGCTATTTCTCCACGATTGGCTATTAAGATTTTACTAAACATAGTTAATACGGTATTATAAAGATTTACTATACCTTCGCGAAGGTAACTAAAGATGCGGCAAATTGCCAAGGTCATAACCCTCATAAAAGTCGAATTCATGCTCGACTTGAAAAAACCCACCCTTCTGGTGTCGGCGATTTTGCAATTGGGCATTACCGCTTTGCTCAGTATGCTTTCTCAACCCAATATGCTCGCTTCGGTCTGGAATAGTATATTTTGGATTACTCTTATTTTGGGAAGTATTCCGTCCGTGTCGAAAAATTTCACAATGGTGGCTCGTGGGCGGTGGATTTTTTGGAATCAAATCGCATCCCCGGCGGAAATGCTATGGGGCAAGATAATTTACGGTTGGGGACAAATGCTCCTGCTTACGGCGGTGAATCTATTGTTTTTTGCCTGGTTTTTAGGTATACCCGTTATACATTTAGGTCCGTATTTTGCCATTTTATTACTCGTATCGGGCGGCATCTCATCAGTATTTACTTTCGTTGGAGCCGTAGCCACTAAGGCGGGTGGTGCCTCGTTTATGGCACCCGTACTGAGCTTACCTATAATATTTCCTTTAATTTTAGTTGGGATTAAAGCCTCTCTAAAAGCATTTAATCCCGTATTAGTAGGTTCGGTCTATACCGATATCTATCTTTTATGTTCCTTAGACCTACTGGTTTTAGTCTTAACCGGAGTACTATTTCAGAGTCTTTGGAAAGATTAGTTAAAGTCCGTTTTACGAGTTCGCCTTATTTTTCTGACCAACACTCCAAAATTTCCAAAGCCGCATCTAATGTAGCGTCTTTCAAATAAGGCTTTGGCCAATTTGATCTTTGGATAATTTTGATACTATCGTTTTGAACTTCTTGCAAATCGCGTTTTAGCGCAAAGATTGTATCAAATGCTCTTTTGTACTCATACTTTCGGAACTTCTCATCGTTTTTCTCTAGAGACTCTTGTTGAGCAGCATATGCTTCTAAGTTCAAATTATAGGTCATGCCCTTTCTGATTTTTTCAATCTGCTGTGAACGCTCTTCCACTAAATCAAAATATTTATGCGACTTTATCCATTTTTGTCCCGATTTGATTGCCTCACGATACGCTTTGGTTTCATACGATTTGTATTTAGCCGAAGGGATTTCGTCGTAAGCAAGATGGTAGTCCATCTCTTTTTCTCCTCGCTCGACTCCATCATAAATATCTGGAACAACCACATCCGGTTCCACTCCTTTAAGTTGGGTGGTACCACCGTTAATTCGATAAAACTTTTGAATGGTTACTTTTAGTTCACCGAAACCCCTAGGGAATACCTCGGAGCGACCCCCATTCAATGCCACCATCGTCTGAACGGTTCCCTTGCCAAAAGTACTTTTCGATCCCAAAATAATGGCCCTCTTGTAATCTTGTAAAGCCGCAGCTAAAATTTCGGAAGCAGATGCGCTGTACGCATTGGTTAATACAACCAAAGGCCCACTGTAAAGAGTAGTTGGGTTAAAATCATTCGCCGCATTAATGTTTCCCTCTGAATCTTTAACCTGAACAATAGGACCAGAAGCAATAAACAAACCACTCATTTCAATGGCATCTGCCAAACTTCCACCTCCGTTATTTCTCAGATCTAAAACAATACCGTCTACGTTTTCTTCTTTCAGTTTTTCAATTTCTAACCGAACGTCGCCCGCGCTATTACGGCCTCGACCTCTTGAAGAAAAATCGGCATAGAAACTTGGCAATTGAATAATTCCAAAACGCTTTTTCTTGTGTGTAAAAATAGCACTGCGCGCATAGGTCTCCTCAATTACTACTACTTCCCGAACTATAGGGATAACCTTAATAACGCCGTCGGGCTTTTTAACTGTTAATCGCACTTCGGTTCCCTTTTTACCTCTTATCAATTGAATGGCATCATCCAACTTCATATCTACAATGTCAACGGGCTCATCTTCCCCTTGTGCTACTTTTAAAATCAAATCTCCTGCTTTGAGTTCGCCCTGTTTGTAACTTGCACTGCCTGGCACAATGCGTTCGACTTTTACGTACCCATCGCGTTCACTAAGAGTAGCACCGATACCCTCTAGTTTACCCGTCATTGAAATGTCGAAATTCTCTTTATCCGCAGGCGGAAAATAATTTGTGTGGGGATCGTAGATTTCGGCGATGGTATTTGCATAGAATGCAATTTTATCCTGCCTATCCATCTTTCTCCAACGCTTGAACCAATTTTCTACAAATGTTTTTGTTTCGTTTCGTGCTTTCAACTCCAGAGTGTCGTAAGGAATGATTTTAACAGCACCAGAACTATCCTTACCCTTTTCAAGGTCCTTCTGTTGTTTCTGCTTTCTGTATAAACGGTCAACCACTTGGTAGCGAGTCCAACGAGTCCAATAATCTTTCAAAGCAGCTTCATCTAATAAATAGGTTTTATTCTCTTGAGAAACCTCAAAAACACCTCCAGTTGAGTAATCCATAGGATCATTCAATGGATCAAGAATCCATGGCTCAATCTGGTCTAATCGGAGCATGAGGGTATTCCAAGCCGAATCAAAAAAATCAAACCTTCCTGCGTTAATTTGATCATCGATTTGCTTTTCAAAGGGCTTCAAACGATCTATATCCTTTTGGGTAAAAAACTGTTTGTTACCATCCAGATTTTCAAGGGTATTTTCAAAAGCCAATATGGAGAAATCATCATTGATGGTTTTCGGGGCATAGTGCTGCCCGTTTAAGGTTATCATTAAGCGTTTCAACAAAGGCTCATCGCCGGAGAACGGTTTATTACTGCAAAAAACCAGAGCGAGTATTGCCAAGCTCAAGCCCGTAAGCGAAATCCATCTTTTCATCATTTTATACCCTTACTATGTTATTTCTTACTTTTTCCAAATCGATCCAATCCTAGTACCGATGTACCTTGATCAAAGACAATATCAACCGGAATGTTATTTTTTTGAATGGCATTTAACTCTTCTTGTAATTGCGCATCAATACCTCCTCTTTCGGTTAACATTTTTGAAACCCCTGCAACATCTCCATCCCCCTGTAATTTCAATAACTCACCGGCTAAAGCGCTAATGGCTTTTTTCATTTCCGGAACTTTCACAAGCAATCCTTTATTCGTGCGCTCCAAACAACCACTATTCATTAACGTATTAAAAGTAATCATATTAGCACGACCGTGTGCGCTTGATGCTCCGAATCGAACCGAACGGTAAACAGACGCCACGAAGGTGATATAAAAATCTTCAATATCTCCTTTTAACACCCCAGCCTCTTGTAAGGATGTTACCATATATAAACCCAGTACGTCGGCTTTGCACTCTTCGATCGCGGAATAATCAGGGCCTAAAGCTTCTCTAACCGTTTTTGAAGGGTCTTGCACCAAATTTTTCACCCCTAAACCATGGGCTACTTCGTGGAACATTACATTATTGAAAAATGCATCAAAATGAATATTCTTTCGTTGTGACTTATGGATAATTTCTTTGGAAATTGGAATCACAATCTCATCAAACTTGGCTTTCATTGTGTTCTTCAATTGCGAACGTCTAGTTCCCCAATACTGTTGAATCACTTCATCATTGGGTAAATTCACCGCTATTGTTTTGCTACCCGCATTGCAATCACCGGCGTAATAAACAGCATCAAAAACGGCCAATTGGCTCTGGGGTTCTTTGGGTTTAATCAATGGAGGAAAGCCAGGAATATCCAAAGGCATATCGGGCTCTTCTATAATATTGCCTTCTTCATCGGTTTCAGGTTCAGTTGGTCCTAAACTCGGCTTGTACTCTTTATCTACAGGAAGTTCGGCTTGTAGCTTAGGCAACCAAACAAGGTATTGCTTTAATTTTTCTCCCCATTCCTTGTCTCTCACTAAAACATAGGCTTCATATGCCGTTTTCTGACCCGTTAATTTATCCTCATAGTTCTCAATAGGGCCTATGATTATGTCTAAATGGGCATCGAGCTGCAACCATGCAATATCACTTTCAATGAGTTGATCTCCAAGCAAGGATTGACCACGCATACGCAAATATTCTGCAAGTTTTGGATCTTCTAATTCGATGGCGTTAGCCGCATTATCCATTTGTTTTTGTAATTCCATCAAATTCGATTGATAGTATTGCGCGTAATTTTCAATTTCCACAAACGTATTAGAACCCGATTCGCTGTTCAATGGAAACATTTCTACCATTTTAGGCATTTGGCCAGAATTGGGATTTTGATTGTCGGGCATCGGTGGGGGATTTCCCTCAGAAATCTCAAAAACCCTTGTTACAACGGTGTAGGGATTTAAAATACGAGTTGCTTCGCCCTCGCCTATGTTTTTCCCGTCAAACCCTTCTGGATAAAAATTAGCTCCTTTGGGCTTTTCTCCCACTCCATCTACGAAAGCTTTGTTGTTGTTTAAACGATCCCAAGGACCGTAATTAATTTCAATAAAGGCCTTCAACACCGAATCTTTAACCTTTTTTAGCGCTTGGTCTTTTTCCATGTACGCCTGTTGCCAAAAGATTAGATCTGCCTGTTCTGCGGCCTTTATTAAATGGAACAAACATTTTTTCTCCGCTTCCGACAGTTTATTTGTATCAGTTGTGAGTCGAACTTTCTTGTAGGAATTCAATCGTTCTTGAATTGGATAATCCTTAACAGGACGAACCTTTTGGGCATATAAAGTGGTTGAGAACGCGGTTAGAATCAAACCGAGACTCCAAAATTTGTGATTAAAATTCGGCATCTTACAAAAATAACGGCTTCTACTCTTATTAAAAAGGTATTGCACCAAATAGCCGAAATAAACGATGAATTTGACCCGTAGGACGATTCACACTCGGGGTGTAGATGAAAAATCAAAAGTATTGAATCACCTTTGCAGTGTGGGAAATAGCAATACTTCAGGGCCTTCATTTTTGGCTAGCGATTTGCAATGTGGATTATCGGATCAGATACTTGACGGACTTCCCAACAAAGCCGAATCTATCCAAATAGGCGATAGAATTTACCCAAGTAGTATTTTAGAATTACACCGCCCAACTGGAAAATATATAAGCCGGATTTTGATTCGTATATTCAATCTTTTCAGCCGAAAGGGAATTATTAGAACGGTTGGAAATGCCTGTGCTCCAGGATTGGTTTTTCCTATATTAGAACCAAATCAAGGGATGGAACAGTTTGCCAACCTACAGAAATCTTGTCCTATTATTTCCGTAAATACTCTTGGATTTAATACCTACCCTGATTCCGTAACGGTTAGTGCGGAGCCGTTTATGGTTATTGATCTACCCCCTCACTGGCGCACATTCAACGATTATTTGGGAGCATTTTCTTCTAAATATCGTGTTCGCACAAAAAAGGTTTATGAAGAAACAGATTCTATCACCAAGACCTACCTGCATACAGAATCTCCGAATTTTTGGGCTGCTCAATGTGGAGCATTACTCGCTGAATCTCTGCAAGACAAAACGATTGCTATCGGCAGAAACTTACCCGAATTGCTAATCTGTTACCACCAATCACTTAAAGAAAAGTACCGGATTATTGGGTTTTACGAGAATAATCACATAGTGGGATTCATATCCTACATTGTGGATGGGCCTAGAATGTTCGCTATGCAATTGGGATTGGATCGAAAATCTGATATTACGGGAAAACTATATCAAAGAATGTTGTATTCTCTGGTTGAAGAGGCATTTGAATTGGGCATTACAAAGATTAATTTAGGACGAACAGGAGCCGAAATAAAGAGTACTTTGGGTGCCGTACCTGTTGAAAATTCCTTTGTGGTTTTCACGCGATCTAAGATTTTACTTGGGCTATTCCGGTTATACGCCAAATATATCCAAAAGAAATACCACTACACATATAGAAATCCGTTCAAAACAAGTGCATTGAAAGCCCCGGGTGAACTTGTCTAGTTATTAAAAATGTACCACTATCTTTTTCCCTATATTTGGAAGGTGAAAAGATTATTAGGATTTAGTATTATTGGAGCCTTTCTGCTCCCTGCATTCGCACAGGTAACAAATAAACCTGGAAGTTCTTACCAGTTTAAGGAAGTTAACAGTATCGAAAAAACAGCCGTACGCGACCAATGCCGCACGGGAACGTGTTGGAGTTACAGCACATTATCATTCTTCGAGTCCGAGTTAATTCGCATGGGTAAAGGCAGTCACGACTTAAGTGAAATGTTTGTAGCTCGCAATGCCTATATTGAAAAAGCAAAGACTTTTGTTAGAATGGGTGGTAAACACCAGTTTGACGAGGGAGGTGAGGGCCATGACATACCTTATATCATCGAAAAATATGGAATCGTACCCGAATCGGTTTATTCCGGATTGATAAATGGCAAAACACGCCACGATCACAGCCAAATGATGGCCGTGTTGAAGCCAATTGTGGAAGCAATCTCTCAAGAAAAACCTGGGAATATCGGTTCCGAATGGATCAAAGCCGTTGAAGGTGTTTTAGACGCCTATTTAGGAGAAATTCCCGAAAGTTTTGAATACCAAGGCAAAACCTACACCCCAAAATCTTTTGCAGAATCTCTGGGATTGGATATGAATGATTATGCCATGTTAACTTCTTTTACTCATCATCCTTACTACAAAGCTTTCGCGATTGAAGTTCCCGATAACTGGTCTATGCAATCTGCTTGGAACATCCCCCTAGACGAAATGATGGATGTAGTTAATAACTCATTAGAAAAGGGCTATTCAATTGCTTGGGCTACCGACGTTAGTGAAAAAGGATTCTCATTCCGTGACGGATTGGCTATTGTACCCACTCACGATAGCCTAATCAAGAAAATTGGCAAAGACGATCGCTTATTTAACAGTGCAGGTGCAGAGAAAAAAGGCGATGCCTTTAGTAAACCCGTAACCGAGAAAAACATTGATTCGGAATTTCGACAAATCGCTTTCGATAACCAATCAACCACAGATGACCACGGCATGCATATTGTAGCTAAATATATCGAGGAATCAACGCAAAAACCCTTTTATTTAGTAAAAAACTCATGGGGAACCGGTAACCCAGCCCAAGGATATCTATATGCGAGCGATTCGTATGTAAGATATAAGACTATCTCTATTTTGGTAAATAAAAATGGCATACCCAAAAGTATTCGTAAAAAAATGAATTGGTAATCAAAATATCAACAAAACGTAAATCAAAAATTACCGCTTAACACAGCGGTAATTTTTTTTTATGCTAATGATATTCTTTAGGAAATCTTTTGGATGCAGTCTATGTCCAAATTTGAGTCCGTATGCAACAAACGGAAAAACGGTTTATGGAAGTCTGCGTTATAAGCGACCTTCATCTAGGAACATTTGGCTGCCATGCCCTAGAAATCGTACAATATCTCAAAAGCATCCGTCCAAGAATTTTAGTATTAAATGGCGATATCATTGATATTTGGCAATTTCGAAAGAAGTACTTCCCTCCAGCACATATTCAAGTAATCCGAGAAGTGTTCAAAATGATGGAACGAGGCACACAGGTTTATTACATTACGGGGAATCACGATGAAGCATTGAGAAAATACTCAGGAACTCGGGTTGGTAATTTAGTACTCGACGATAAACTTGTGCTAGAAATTGACGGTAAAAAGGCCTGGATATTTCACGGTGATGTATTTGATGCTACGACTAAAGGAAGTGCAAAATTGATTGCTCAATTAGGCGGACATGGGTATGATTTTTTAATCTGGTTAAATCATTGGACCAATAAAATTCTCACATCATTGGGACAGGAAAAAAGGAGTTTTTCAAAAAAAGTAAAAAACAGCGTAAAAAAGGCGGTTTCCTGGATAAGCGATTTCGAGAATACGGCAGGCGAACTAGCACTTCAAGAAGGTTTCGACTTTGTAATTTGCGGCCATATTCATCAACCTCAAAAACGAGTAATCCAAAAAGAAGGAAAAGCAACCACTTATCTGAACAGTGGCGATTGGATTGAAAACCTGACCAGCTTAGAGTACCGGAAAGGCGATTGGCATATTTATCATTTCGACCAACAAAAAAAGGCAGAAATACATTCAAATATAGAATTTCCAGCATCGAATAAAATTCCCGATGTATTAACTGAAAAAGTTGCCTTTTGGATTCAAAGCGCCTTGTAAACTAGAAGATGAAAATATTTTACGCGGTCCAAGCTACCGGAAACGGGCATATTGCACGAGCTGTAGAGATTATACCCTTTCTCAGAAAATACGGACAAGTAGATGTATTTTTGAGTGGGAGCAACACGACCTTAAGAGCCGATTTACCTGTAAAATTCAGAAGTAAGGGAATATCGCTATTCTACAACTCTAATGGGCGATTGGATACGCCCAAAATAATCCGACAATTAAATCCATTCTATATCAATAGGGAAATTTCAAAATTGCCTGTTGCAGATTACGATTTAATTATATCCGATTTTGAGTTTTTCGCCGCCCGAGCTTGTAAAAAAATTGGAAAACCATTCTGGCATTGGGGGCATCAAGCAAGTTTTAGCAGTAGTCTTACTCCCAGACCAAAAAAAAGAGAACCATTTGCTGAATGGGTTTTACAAAATTATTGTGCAAGCCCCAATAAAGTGGGATTCCATTTTAAGTCTTACGAAGATTGGATATTGCCTCCGGTAATTAAAACCTCTTTATGGGAGGCCAAACCTAGTACTCAAAAACATATAACGGTTTATCTACCGCACTACTCAAACATAGAAATAAGACGTTATCTTTATGGAATTGAAGGAGTAAGCTTTGAAGTTTTCTCAAAAGAAACGAAGAAAACAGAAATTGACTATAACATTTCATGGAAACCCGTTGATAACGAGTCTTTCTCACAAAGTATGATTCACAGTCGAGGCGTTATTTGCGGAGCAGGTTTTGAAACCCCAGCAGAGGCACTTTTCCTCAAAAAACCCTTAATGGTAATCCCTATTCAAGGCCAATACGAACAATATTGTAATGCTGCGGCATTAGAGGAGTTTGGTGTAGCTGTTGTGAATCGTTTGGATATTAATTTTAGCTCGGTTTTTCATAAATGGTTAAAAACAGCGCCCAAATACACCCAATCGATCAAATTCATCTCCACAGAAGAATCGGTTAAACTATTCATGAACAAGGCCTTACATAGCTTGTAAAGGCCTATTACTAATTCAAACCGATAACGTATATTTGCGCCACATTTTTTTATGATAATCGGGGTACCTAAAGAAATCAAAAATAACGAAAACCGCGTGGCGGTTACGCCGGGAGGTGTACAAGAATTCGTTAAGCACGGACATACAGTATACGTGCAACACACAGCAGGAAACGGCAGCGGTTTTTCTGATGATCAATACGTTGAGGCGGGTGCCCAAATTCTCGGAAGCATTGAAGAGGTTTATGCCATCGCTGAAATGATTGTGAAGGTGAAAGAACCCATAGAATTGGAATACGCGCTTATTCGCGAGAATCAATTGTTGTTTACCTATTTCCACTTTGCCTCTTATGAGCCACTCACCCACGCTATGATCAAGTCGGGTTCTATTTGCTTAGCTTATGAAACGGTAGAAGTGAATCGCGCATTGCCATTATTGGTTCCCATGAGCGAGGTTGCCGGACGTATGAGCATACAAGAGGGAGCGAAGTATCTCGAAAAGCCCATGGGCGGATTAGGAATTTTACTTGGTGGTGTTCCCGGAGTAAAACCTGCCAATGTTATCGTTCTTGGTGGGGGTGTTGTTGGAACCCAAGCCGCCAAAATGGCCGCTGGTATGGGAGCCGACGTAACCATTATGGATGTGAATCTTAATCGTTTACGTCAATTAGATGACATCATGCCTGCCAACGTAAAAACACAATTCAGTAGTGAGTACAATATCCGCGAAGCCATAAAAACAGCTGATTTAGTTATTGGTGGTGTTTTAATCCCTGGAGCAAAAGCACCAAAATTAATCACCAAAGATATGTTATCAACTATGAAACCGGGAGCGGTAATCGTTGACGTAGCTATCGACCAAGGTGGTTGCTTCGAAACTTCTAAACCAACAACACATGCCGAGCCTACCTACGTAGTTGACGGAGTCGTGCACTATTGCGTTGCAAACATGCCCGGTGCTGTACCCTACACCTCTACCTTGGCCCTCACAAATGCTACTCTACCTTATGCTATTCAACTGGCGAACAAAGGATGGCAACAAGCGTGCAAGGACAATGCAGAATTGCGCTTAGGCTTAAATGTCGTTAACGGAAAAGTCGTATATGAAGGAGTAAGCCAAGCATTTAACTTGGATTACACCCCCGTATCCGAAGTTCTTGCTTAATGAATATAAATCTAGTAAATCACAAAACATACGGGGAGGCCAACAAGCCTCCCCTTTATATTGCCCACGGTGTTTTTGGGATGCTCGATAATTGGCATAACATTGCACAACAATTGTCTACTGATTTTTTCGTCATCACTTACGATGCCAGAAATCATGGTAAATCCTTCCATGACAATGATGCCAGTTACCAAGCCATGGCCCAAGATCTTAAACATTTGACGGAATACTTTAATCACGAACATGTTTTTTTAATCGGTCATTCTATGGGTGGTAAAACTGCGATGAAGTTTGTCGACTCCTACCCGAATATCGTAGACCGATTAATCGTTGTAGATATCGCTCCGAAGAAATACAAAGCAAGTCACACTGCGTTTATCAATGCATTCAAAGAAATTCCATTTGACCGAATCGCCAATAGAAAAGATGCCGATTTGGCATTTTCCGAATATGCGAAGGACTTGGGGATAAGACAATTTCTTCTTAAAAATATCGAAAGCAAACCTGAAGGCGGTTATCAATTGAAGATTAATATCGACGCTATTGAATACCATTACGAAGAAATAATCGGTGCTCTAGAATTTCAATTTATTCATCACATACCAACTACCTTCATTGCAGGAGGGAATAGCGCATATATTGGAAAGGAAGATTTTGAACAAATACAACAGACATTTCCAAATGCCGAGCTCGTTACCATACCAAATGCAGGTCACTGGGTGCATGCCGAACAACCTACAGCCTTTGTTGAGTCAATTAAAAAAGCCTTATTAAGCCAAATTAATTAACTTTGGGACGTGCAATTTCTAATTCGCTCCGTATTATTGCTAACACTGTGGATGTGCGTTCCTCTTAATGCACAGTTAACCGATGGCCCCATATCACAAAAAGAAAAACGCTGGTTTTTCTTACACGCAGGCTTAGGATATTTTTCAACCGGAGGCGATTGGGCGAGTCGTTACCCCACCCACTTGTCGGTGCCGCTGGCCTTAGAATATTCCCATCGAAGCAATTGGTCTATTGGCGCCGATTATTCGTTTTACCTTGGATCAAATGTTAATGAAGAAGGAATTTATGGTCCTATGACCAACGATTCGGGTGTCTTGATTGATATGAATGGATATCCAGCGGTAATCCGAACCTATCAGAGAGGCTTTTCCACCCGAATTTTTGCTTCAAAAAACTGGATCTTGCACAAGCACAGAAACAGCCGCCTTCTATTACAAACAGGCGGAGGTATTGGCTATTATACACATTACACAAAGTTTACATTCGATCTTGATCAATTGCCTCAAATCGATGGAACCTTCCAAGGAGGGTATAATCGCCACACACAAGGAACTACCATTTTTGAACATTTAAAGTTGCAATACATCAATAACGACGCCATCTCTTTTACGTTAGGAATTGAAGCGGGGCAATCGCGAGGTACTCGAATTCACCCCTACGATTTTGCCACCCAAACCCCAAACTCTGGAGCCGTAACCGATACCTATATAGGAGGTGTATTCAGTATAATGGTTCCAATCAGCTACAGAGACCGCGTAAGCGAAGTCGATTATTACATGGAATAATGTCCATTAAATTGGCATATCAAATTCTGATGTATCTAATCCAATGGGGATTAGACTTATTAGGTATTTTTCTTTCGAAGGAAGCCAAATTAGCAAAAGTACTCAATGGTCGGAAACGCACTCTAGAACGCCTCAAACTGTTACCAACTAAATCAAAACAAAGAATTTGGGCACATTCCGCTTCCCTAGGAGAATTCCAAATGCTATGGCCACTTTTAGAGCGTTTACAAAGCGAATTTGAGGTTGAAATTCATGTCAGTTTTTTCTCTCCCTCTGGATTCGAACATGCAGAAAACCCATATAATTGGCACTTTCATTACTTACAGCACGATACTCCTAAAAAAGCTCATACCTTTATATCACTTCTTGAACCCGATATAGCCATATTTGCTAAATATGAATTTTGGCTTGCTCATCTCGACGTTCTGAATCAAAAAAATATCCCTTTCTTTTACTGGAACACATTACTAAGAAAAGAGCACTTTTTAAAAAAGTTTTGGGCTAAATCATGGGTCAGGTCGTTATCCTATTCCAAAATTATTTTCTGCCAGAACCAAACAACCCTTCATATCGTTGATAGCATTATGCCTAATACCCCCAAAATAATGACGGGGGATATCCGCTTTTTACAAACTCAAGAACTCTTGAAGTTACCCACCATATTCAATCTTGAGGAAGAGCGTTCTTGGCTGCAAAAAACCAATATTGTTTGGGGAAGTTCTTGGAAAGAAGAACTAGAAATCCTGTTGCAACTTATTCCATTAAGAACCCCTAAATATCGTTTCATAATAGCTCCTCATGACGTGAGCGAAGCCAATCTAAAATCCATAGAATCTTCTATACCTGTAGCAACGCAAAGACTATCAGATTGGCAGCAAAAACCCTTAGAAGACACCGTTATATTGGTGGATGGAATCGGAAAATTGAGATATATCTATAGATACGCCGCACTCGCAATTGTTGGAGGCGGCTTTAAAAACGCCCTTCATAATATCATAGAGCCATTATCATGCGGCATACCCGTTTTATTTGGAGACCAACATCAAAAATTCCCTGAGGCTCAAGATGCGGTTGATGCAAAAGCAGCATTACACGGACAAACGCCGAATGAACTAGCCGATACCTTAGCTTTTCTTCTTTTTCACAGTGGAAATAATCAAACTGTAGAATTTCACCAAAGCAAAGCGAAAGAGTTTTTCTTAGGAAATACGCCAAATATCGAGCTCGCCATGCCGTATTTCAGTGCATTTCTGCCAAAGTGACACCACGAAGCCGAATTTTTGTCACGAAATCCTATTTTTCGCTGTAAAAATTACATCTAAATACATGTGGCACGGATTTCGTAATAAACAAGGCACAAACCTAACAAAAACAATATTTCAATATGTCAGTTAACATCAAACCTTTGGCCGATCGCGTTCTGATAGAACCGGTTGCCGCAGAGCAAACAACTGCATCAGGAATCATCATTCCTGATACCGCAAAAGAAAAACCACAACGTGGTAAGGTAATCGCCGTGGGTGCGGGCAAGCCCGATGAACCCATGACCGTTTCGGTTGGTGATACCGTTCTTTACGGAAAGTACGCAGGTACTGAAATCAGTGTTGAAGGTAACGATTACCTTATCATGAAGGAGTCTGATATTTTAGCAATCATCTAAATCAAAAAGAAGTTATGGCAAAGAAAATAGATTTTAATCTTACCGCACGCGACGGATTGAAACGCGGTGTTGATGCATTAGCAAATGCAGTAAAAGTTACACTTGGACCTAAAGGTCGTAACGTTGTAATCGATAAGAAATTTGGAGCTCCTCATGTAACCAAAGACGGTGTGACCGTTGCGAAAGAAATCGAACTGGTTGATCCCGTTGAGAACATGGGCGCACAAATGTTGAAAGAAGTAGCTAGCAAAACAGCAGATATCGCTGGTGACGGTACTACGACTGCAACTGTATTGGCACAAGCCATCGTTACTGCCGGTTTGAAAAACGTAGCAGCAGGTGCAAACCCAATGGATTTAAAGCGTGGTATCGACAAAGCCGTAAAAGCTGTAGTTAGCAAACTAAACGATATGGCTCACCCAGTTGGTGATGACAATAGCAAAATTGAGCAAGTGGCTACTATTTCTGCAAACAGCGATGAAAACATCGGTAAATTAATAGCAGAAGCAATGCAACGCGTAGGAAAAGATGGCGTTATTACTGTTGAAGAAGCAAAAGGTACAGAAACAACGGTAGACGTAGTTGAAGGAATGCAATTTGATCGTGGTTACTTAAGTTCTTACTTCGTAACCAATACCGACAAAATGGAAGCCGACTTAGAAAATGCTTACATTTTGATCTACGATAAAAAGATCAGCACGATGAAGGATTTGATTCCTGTTTTGGAAAAAGTAGTACAAACTGGCAAACCTTTGTTGATTATTGCTGAAGATATCGAAGGTGAAGCATTAGCAACCTTAGTTGTTAACCGTATCCGTGGATCTCTCAAAATCGCTGCTGTTAAAGCACCAGGTTTCGGTGATCGCAGAAAAGAAATGTTGCAAGACATCGCAATCCTTACTGGCGGAACTGTTATATCTGAAGAGCAAGGCCGTAAGTTAGATGATGCTACCATCGAAGACTTAGGTACTGCAGAGAAAATCACGATCGATAAGGACAATACAACCATCATCAATGGTGCTGGTCAGAAAGATCAAATCGATGCTCGCGTAAACCAAATCAAAGTACAAATCGAAAATACCACATCCGACTATGATCGCGAGAAATTGCAGGAACGTTTGGCTAAATTAGCTGGTGGTGTTGCCGTACTTTACATTGGTGCAGCTACCGAAGTTGAAATGAAAGAGAAAAAAGACCGCGTAGACGACGCACTTCACGCAACCCGTGCAGCGGTAGAAGAAGGAATCGTACCAGGTGGTGGAGTAAGCTTTATTCGTTCGATAGGAGCTTTAGACGGCTTAACCGGTTCAAACGAAGATGAAACAACGGGTATCGCTATTGTACGTCGCGCTTTAGAAGAACCATTGCGCCAAATCGTTGCCAATGCAGGTGGCGAAGGCAGCATCGTTGTTCAAAAGGTATTAGAATCTAAAGACGATTACGGTTATAATGCACGTACTGAGGTATACGAGAATTTGATTTCTGCTGGTGTTATTGATCCTAAGAAAGTATCTCGTGTTGCTTTAGAGAATGCCGCTTCTATCGGTGGTATGATCTTAACCACAGAATGCGTTCTTAGCGAAATCAAAGAACCAGAACCCGCACATTCTCACGGTGGTGGAATGGACGGAATGGGTGGAATGGGCGGCATGATGTAACCCTTAAACCTAAAATAATAAAAAGAGGCGGCTGGTTTAGCTGCCTCTTTTTATTTATATTAAATTTCAATTAATCTAAGGATAACATCCAAAATCCATTTATTAAAAAATTACGGTTTTAAATAGAGCTCAAGATTCATAACGTATCTTTGTACCATGGCACGTATTTTGGCAATCGACTACGGCGAAAAACGATTTGGTCTCGCACAAACCGATCCCCTTAATATGTTTGCTCAACCCCTAACTACAATATTTGCTACAGAATTTGAAAGTTGGCTCAAAAACTATCTTTTAAAAGAAAGCTTAAGCACCATTGTGGTGGGTATGCCCAAAAGACTTTCAGGGGAAGATACCCATAGTACCCAGCGCGTTCGAGAATTTATAAAGTGGCTCGGTGAACAGTATCCCTTAATCCCTGTGCATACCATAGATGAAAGATACAGCAGCAAAGAAGCACAAAACCAGATTATTCAAATGGGCAAGAAAAAAGAACAACGGCGTGAAAAAGGATTAATTGATGCCGTTGCTGCTACCCTTATTTTACAGACATATCTAACACAATATTCACAATGATTCTTCCTATATACGCATACGGGCAACCCGTTTTAAGAAAAAAAGCCGAAGATATTGATGCGCAATATCCAGAACTCAATAACTTAATCGATAACATGTTTGAAACCATGTACGACAGCAACGGTATAGGGTTGGCAGCTCCCCAAATTGGTCTATCCATCCGTTTATTTATTGTAGATGGATCTGAGATTGAAGATATCAATCCTCAAGGATTTAAAGAAGTTTTTATCAATCCCGTAATTGAAGAAGAATTTGGCAAAGAATGGGATTTTGAAGAAGGCTGCCTGAGTATTCCTGATGTTCGTGCACATGTTAAAAGAAAAGGAGAATTACGTATTCGTTACTTCGATAGAAATTGGAACGAAAATGTAAAAACCTTCGACGGCATGGCGGCGCGAATTATCCAACACGAATACGATCATATCGATGGCATTTTATTCACCGACAGAATAAGCCCGTTAAAAAGAAACATGTTAAAGAGAAGAATGGAAGGAATTTCTCAAGGGCGTGTAAACGTTGAATACAAAATGAAATTCCCCAAGCGTTAATCCCCTCATGAAGCTGTATTTGCGCATAACACGACCTATCAACCTAGTGTTAACCGCCGTAACACAATGCCTATTTTATTTGTCGGCATCTCGCGTAAATGCAGGGTTTTCAAATTTTGACTTCTCCAATATTCGATTACCAGAAGCCATCACCTCTACCCTTGCGTGTATCTTTATCGCATCGGGTGGATATGTAATAAATGACATATTCGATAAAGAAACTGATGCGGTAAATAAGCCAAAGAAGCAAATAGCGCATAGTCAAATAAAGAGTCCGAACCTCTATATATTTTATATTATCCTATCGGTTGTTGGTTTAATTTTAGGGTTTGTAACGGGTTTGGGAATGGGTATTTTGTGTTTATCCATAGCCGTGTTGCTTTATTTCTACTCAAGCGATTTTAAAGGGGAATTCCTTATGGGTAATCTATTGGTATCCTTACTCGCCGGCATGGTCGTTTATATTGCGTCCCGAGGCGTTTTTGAAGTTTCAAAGGCCTATTTTGCAGAGTATGCCAGCATCGCATTCTTTATCACATTTGCCCGCGAACTGGTAAAAGATTTAGAAGATATGGAGGGCGATAAAGTTCAAGGATTCACCACATTTGCTATCACTTCCGGTGCTAAATATACCAAGTTATTGGCGGCATTCATGTTAATCGCAGGTATTTTAATTTTAGGTTTGATTTATATACACAGCCAACAATTTATGTTTTTGGTGTGTGCATTAAGTATATCCATACCCTTTGCAGTAGCAATACTAAGCAAGCTTAAAAAAGCGCAAACATCCCAAGAATATCACCGCATCTCGAATCACTTAAAACAACTTATGTTTTTGGGTCTGTTGACCAGTTTATTTTGCTAAAAGAGCTAGTTCAATATATTTTACTTCTTTTTTTCGGCTTCCCAATCTCTTGCCACTGCTTCCAAAGCCTCATACCATTTAGCACCCATTTTACGGGTTAGAGCCTCTTGAAGAAACTTGTATACAGGTATATTCATTTCAACGCCGGCCTTACATGCATCTCCGCAAATATCCCAATCGTGATAATTCATGGCAATATAGGCACCGTATTTTTTTGCTCTAATTGGATATAAATGACAACTTATCGGCTTTTTATATTCAATAGCACCCGCAGCATGAGCTTGCTCTATAGCACATTGGGTAATACCCAATTCATTGTAACGCACAAAAACACAAGCCCCGTCGTTTAGGCATTCCGTAACTAAATCACCTTCCAAATCACGGGTGTAAAAACCTTTTTTTTCTAAATGCGCTTTAGCATCGGGAGTCATGAAGGGCTTTATGGATTCAAGATTTTTCTCAATCTCCTCTAATTCACTGTGCATTAAAGGGGCACCCGCATCGCCTTCTATGCAACAAGCACCCTTACATTTATCAAGTTGACAAGCAAATTTTCGCTCTAAAATATTCTCAGACAATAAAACGTCCTCAACAATTATCATGGATTATCCTTGTTCTAGAATTATAGATTACATGCCTTTTAGATAATCGCTTGGGCCTAAATTTTCCAGCCTGCTTGCTTTTTGCAATACTTCGCTTTCCATTTTCAACTTAAACTCAGCGACCCTCTGTGCAACTGATTCGTCTGCCGTGCCTAATATCTGTGCGGCTAAAATACCCGCATTCTTTGCCCCATTAATAGCAACAGTAGCAACGGGCACCCCAGGAGGCATTTGTACAATTGAATACAAACTATCTAAACCACTCATGGTGCTGGTTTTTACCGGAACCCCAATTACGGGCAAATGAGTGAAACTTGCCACCATTCCCGGCAAATGAGCCGCACCGCCCGCTCCCGCAATAATAACTTTTATTCCTCTTCCAGAAGCATTCTTGGCGTAATCAACCAATCTATCAGGAGTACGGTGAGCCGAAACCACGGTAGTTTCACACGCAACGCCTAAATCATGAAGCACTTCAACCGCCGCATTCATTACCGGCAAATCGCTGTCGCTCCCCATTATAATTCCAATTTTTATCATAGTTCTTCAGTTGTGTTTGACTTCCCCCGAAAGGCAATAAATGAAGTTATTATAAACCACACGTAAATTCCGAAAAAGGCCGCAAATCCCAAAATCGGGAGCAGTAAAACTGCGCCTCCAATAAATATCCATCTCCATAAATCAACCCCGTCTTGTTTGTTAAATTTCAACGATAACATAGGGTAATCTGAAACCATAAAAAAGCTGGCTAACAATGGCATATACAACCATAAATAGATATGATCAAATAAAACCTGGGGGAAATCAACGAACGGCAGCACTTCCATGCCCAAAAAGGGTTTATTAGCGCCTATATTCATTCCTATCACAGAAAAGGAAGCCAAAGTTATGCCCGTTAACGGGGTAGGAATGCCCATAAAATAAGTAGAACCACCCGATTCAACATTAAAACGGGCCAAGCGATAGGCTGAGGCCAATGGAATTAACAACCAAATATAAGAGTTGATGCAAAATCCCGTTGGAGGACAGTACCCTTTTGATTCCATCCAACTTTTCCAAATCAAACCCGGAACCACCCCGAAAGATACCAAGTCTGCTAAACTATCCAATTGCTGTCCTAATGGCCCTTCCTGCCCCAATAAACGAGCCACAAATCCATCAAAAAAATCTAGAATTGCCGCTAATATTATCAGGTAAAACGCATATTGACTGGTATCTATATCCATAGCCAAAGAAATGGCTAATAGTCCACAAGCCAAATTTGCCAGGGTTATGGCATTGGCAAAAGGAACCGACTTTAACATATAAACAAAGGTAATTCTAATTTATGGCGAAAAAAACAAACAGATTTGAGCCGTGATGCTCCAGGCTTCTAAGCCGCTATTTAAAGGTAGGTTTTGATATAGCTGGTTCGAACCCGAATAAACCCAACTTCCGTTCCCGATATTGCTGTAGGAATTTGCTTGAATTCCAAATCCCGCCTCTCTAGACATTCGATAAAACATATTCAAGTTCAATCCCACATTCCAAGATTGATTATGAATTTGCATGCCATTAACAGGTCTAACAGAAATAGCCGAGTTAAGTAATTCTTTATATTGATATTGCAATCGAGCAGTTCCTAAACGCCCGCCTAGCTCTATCACCCAAGGACCTCGCTGATAGTGTAGCCCCGCCATTACATCTACACCCCACATTCTTGAATATACCGACCCCGTGCTATCCGTATAGTTGGCGAAATCCGTTTCCCTATCGTTAAAGAGACTGTAATATCCTGAAATCCCTAAAAAAACCGGACCGTAATTAACATTGAGTTGGTGCTGTATCGACAATTGGGGCTGATTTTCATAACTCACCCCGTTGGCGGTAAAATGATCGATCATTCCCTGATTGTCCAAATTCCAATATCCGAATCCGAAATAGGGCAAACTCAACTCCCATTGATACGATGATTTACTTATATCTGAACCGATATCCTCGGTTGGTAATTCGGATGTTAAAGCTTTATTTTTTGCATTATTTACTAATATATAGCGGTATTTTTTTCGTAATTCTCGCAAATCCGAATCGGAGCCTTCCAAATCATATAGTACCATACCGCTGTGGTACGCCCTCAATAAATTCTGAATTTCATTATTGAGTTTATCCATTTTGTCGATATTCTGTGCCGTTACACTTGGACTTTTCTCTGGGTAAAAATACCCCATGGTGATCACCGAATCTTTGCTTTTGAAGTAATATTCAATTAGTCGGTTAACCACGCTCTCATAGGCATACCAACCACAATCAACATCCGATGGGGTTTCGGAAATATGACACCGGCCAAACTGCCCAAAAAATCTACCTTTAGGGTTTTCGTTCAAGGCCCTTAGATATCTTTGAAACATCACTGTTTCTCGCCAATGAAAGCGCGAAGCACTCTCTGAATCATCACCCCATTTTTGGCATTCTTTTACCCCCTCTAATGCGAGAGAAAACTCCTTAAAATCATTCTCATTTAACCAATCTCGATAAAGATGTATTTGTTTTTCAATTCGTTGGATGTATTCGGCATAGTCAAAGCGATAAAACAGATGCATTGGTCCCGTTTCTTCATCATCGGTCTCTATACCTTCTGAACGCAACTTCTTTTTGTAATGATTTAATCGATCTTCAAATCGACGATTCGCATATGAGACAATAGCCAATACATCGACCAAAATACTATCTGGACAAGTATTCCGTTCAATCGAATTTCGCAATGGCTCAGCCAATCTTTCAAACGAAAGATCAAAAAATCGCTCCACATCTACCCCGTGAACCATAATACGTTCTTCAGGCTCAAGGCGTTGATTCCATTTGTGAAGATTTTCAAATAAGTTCATGTATTTAAGTGATGAAACCCCCTTTAAAGCATCCCGAGCATGTGTGTCGGAATAAAGAATATACCGATTGAGATAATGGGCTCGAGCCGGGCTTAATTCTATCACATAATGGCGATATCCGGCATAGGCATGAAGGCGGTTCATCAATCCAAACTCCATTAGTGCATTGAAATCTACCTCATTATGATTTTCTCCTGCCATAAAAACGCGAACCTTTTTCGCTTGCTCTGCAAGATTTTTCCAAGTGGCGTCCATCACAGCATTAGAATCTAAATTCATTTTGAAGATTTGCGCTTTAGGAAGGGATTGTGCTCCTAACGTTCTGAAGAGAAAACTAATAATAACTAAAAGCAATAATTTAGTTTTCATTTCCCCCAAAAATTAAAAAACCAAAACCCAAACCATAATGCAAACCAGAACTTCTAAACCGATCCATACTGTTTATTGAGATTCCATTAGAATACCATCTATCATCTGAAAAATCCCACCGATAACCCAATTGCGCCTTCGCATACAAGTGATTAATTCTAAAAATCATTTGAGTGAATATTCCCATATTTTGTCCGTCATTGGAAATTACTTTGGCGACTTCCTGCGGATTACCTATAAATTGTGGATTCACGGGTAAGGCTATTCGATATTTTTCATATTGGTAGTCAAAACCTAAATACGAACTTAACCACCGGGTATTGACAAAAGGAATATTACTCGAAAACCGGAAGTTAGTATAGGCATAATGCGCTCGCGAATCCCAATTCAGCCAATGGTTCTGGCCAGACCATTGGAAATTCATCAAGAAGCCGTCACCCAATCCTTCTATGCCTAATTCTAATCCCAAAGCATTACCCAAATTGGTTTGTTCCAAGCCTAATTTTTCAAAATTCTCATTAAAAACATTGCTTTGATTCAAAGCCGCATTTACTATCCCTCCAAGTAAAAACCTCACTGGCTCTTCATCATTTGAATAAACTTCTTCGTCTTCGTTTATTACCGATTCTGGGTTAACAAAATCGTATTCAGCTAAGGGCCAAATTTTCAATAATTCATCATACAGTTTCAATCTATGCCATACGGTGTCGGTTGTATTGGCTCGATTTTTACTTTCCGTAAAAAAATGCGTTTGAAAAGCCAAATTTGGATTTTCAAATGCCAAAATCTGGGCACACGTATATTCACGAATAGGTCGATTAGGTGCGTTAGGGTTATTTTCAACAAGCCATAGCTCCCCATTTTTCGATTGAGTCAACCAATTTGGAGCGGCTTTTCGAACTCTCCTGTAATGATTCGCGATATCTCGATATTCCTTGTAACTCGAATTCGACAACTTAATAAAATCGCGAACAAACTGCCAATTTTTTTCAATGTTCATTTGAAGGCTCAGAGAATCAAAAATCTCAATAGAATCCAAACAATATTCGGTAGTTGCTCGAACATTGAAAGAAGCTTTAAATGATTGGGATGGCTCTTCGGAGTCATCGCCTTTCTTGAGATGCGATTGTTTATGATATCGAACGAACGAACGAATTGCTTTCAACGAAATGGGTGCCTTATTCCAAGGGACCGATCTAAAAACATCATCCCAAAGAAATAAAACCTTAATTTTAAATTCGGCTAGTGACTGAATATCCATTGCAGGATCAATCGATGAAAAACTCAATCTTGCCAGATTTTCACGACGATCATGGGAATAGTTGTTTACGGCTCTACGGATACAAGTAAAATAATCCTTAAGAGTAGATTCCTCGTCGAATAGAACGTTTTCAAAATCGGATACTGTATTTGTAGAATCTTTTAATATTTTATTTAACAAATAAGTCTCAAATACATTTAAATCAATAACGGCCAATTTTTGTATTCTCGACGTATCCGTAGAAGCCTGATGAATTAATAATATGGCCTTAAATACTGATTCAAATCTTTTGTCATGGAAGGTATTGTTGGAATCTATATCATAATCCAAAACCCGCACCTTTTGAGCTGCTATGGGTTGAATAATGAACATAAAGTTCATCAGACATACCAAAAATTTCAGAATATGTGATGTGTTTTTGATAGGCCTTTAAGCTAAGTTTAGTACCTGTTCTTTGATTTGCTCCAACTTTTCCTTCATGCGTACTGCACATTCTTGCATTGGAAAGAAATTGCTCTTAACCCCCAAGGTATTCATTTCACGACCCATTTCTTGAGCAATAAAGTTTAATTTCCGACCTTTCGGCTCCTCTCGCAGCGTTCGTATAAAGAAATCTAAATGTTGGCTCAGTCGTTGTTTCTCTTCGGCAATATCCCATTTATCCAGATAAAGTAAGATTTCTTGCTCCAAACGATTCTCATCTAGATTTTGCTCCTTAATATGTTCGAGAACATTGCCGTAAATCCGTTCGCGAAGCGCTTCTCTTCTGTTGTCTTCTTGGTGTTCTATTAAGAGAACATCATCAGAAATCGACTCTATTAATTGTTTAAGTTTCTGTGCGGTTGCCTGACCTTCAACCATTCTAAATTCATCTAACTTCCCGGCAGCATCTAATGTAATTTTAATGATTTCTTCTTTAAATTCATCGCTAATTTCTCGTTCGCCCACTCCCATCACGTCGGGCACTTTTAATATTTCCCTCATCGGATCGCTCAGTTCTAAACCCAAGGTACCACCCAAATGGTTTAGGGCTTCTAAGTATTCCTTCGCCAAATCGGTATTAACCGATATTTTAGAAGGCGCGTCATTTGTTTTGATGTTATATGTAACGGTGATGGTTCCACGTTCGAGATACTCCGAAAGAGCTCTGCGTAATTTTGAATCTAATTCATTGAGGTACTTTGGCAAGCGAATATCGGCTTCAAAATATCGCCCATTTAAGGCTTTGATCTCACAAATTATTGTCCATTTATCGTTTTCGGATTGGGCTCTTCCGAATCCTGTCATGCTTTTTGCTTTCATAACCACTATGGGCGAAAATACGTAATTTTAAACGGGCAAACACGAATGCCTATCGCTTTTGAAGGGTATCACTTAATTTCAAGAACAAAATAACGTAATTTTGAACGATTGAAATGGCGTTAAAAATCAATAATTTCCGAACCGTCTTCGCAATGGGATTCATCTCAATAAGTCTTGTTTTTCATAGTTGCGGAAACACCCCTAACGAATCTGAAAACATAGATCCAAATAGCTATACAAAAACAGTCAAAATTCAAGGAAACAAATTTTCTGAAGATTCGGCTTTTGCCTTTATCGAACGTCAAGTTAACTTCGGCTTCAGAATTCCCGGAACTGCCGAACACCGAAATTGTGCCGATTGGCTTTACGCTCAATTGCAGCAATATTGCGATACTGCCTATTTTCAGAAAGGGACAACCCAAACCCACACGGGCAAAAAGATCCCTGTTTATAATCTTATAGGTAGTTTTAATCCTAACGCTAAAAAAAGAATGTTGTGGGGAGCGCATTGGGATTCAAGACCTGTAGCCGACCAAGATAATGAACGCACTAATATGCCAATTGCTGGCGCTAATGACGGTGCAAGCGGCGTAGGGGTATTACTAGAAATTGCACGAATTACCGATACATTACCCGCTGAAATCGGTTTGGACATTATATTTTTCGATGCAGAAGACTTAGGGGCTTCGGAAGTCGAGAATTCCTTTTGTTTGGGAAGCCAATATTGGGCAAAACAACCACATACTCCTAATTATTCCGCCCGCATGGGAGTACTTCTTGATATGGTTGGCTCAAAAAATGCCGAGTTTCTATGGGAATCAAATTCAAATCAATGGGGAAATTTCCTTTTAGCACATATCTGGTCAGTCGCTCACGAAATGGGTTATCAAAATCACTTTAAAACCCAAAACACAGGAATGGTAATAGATGATCACGTTTATGTTTATAAAGGCCGCAATATTCCTATGATCGACATAATCGATTACAACCACACACGTGGTTTTCCTGCAGAATGGCACACCCATAACGATAATATGGAGCAAATCCACAAACCCACTTTAAAGGCTGTAGGACATACATTAGAGAACACATTATTAAACCCTCCTCCAAGCCTATTTTATTAAATCCGAATTTTCCCGGCCTCTAAAATTAAATTAAAACTCCATTACAATCCCAATGAAATTAGACATTTTAGCTATTGCGGCTCACCCTGATGATGTTGAACTCGCATGTTCCGGAACCCTTATAAAAGAAATAAACAACGGAAAAAAAGTTGGAATACTCGATCTCACCAAAGGCGAGTTGGGAAGTAGAGGCAATGCGGAGTTAAGGAGTTTAGAAGCAGCGGAAAGTGCGCGAATAATGAATCTTTCCGCTCGCCACCAACTCGATTTTAAAGATGGTTTTTTCGAAACTTCGGAAGAATCTTTAATGTCAATTATTGAACAAATTCGATATTTTCAGCCTGAAGTGGTTTTGGCGAATGCACCTTCTGACCGTCATCCAGACCATGGTAGGGCTTCCGAAATAGTCCGTAGGGCCTGTTTCTTATCGGGACTTGTAAAAATTGAAACTTCGTATAACGGAATAAATCAAACGGCACATCGACCTAAATCGGTTTTTTTCTACATCCAAGACCGCAATATTGGTCCTGATTTCGTCGTTGATATATCTAAGGAATACGAACACAAACGCCTTTGTATTTCTGCTTTTAAAAGCCAATTTTATCAGCCCAACAGTCAGGAACCAGAAACCCCAATAAGCAGTAAAGCATTTTGGGATTTCATTGAAGCGAGAGCACGTGATTATGGCCGAAGCATCGGGTGTGAATTTGGGGAAGGCTTTATATGTGAAAAAGGCGTTGTGGGGGTTAATCGCCTAAACGACCTTTTTTAAATGAATCGATGCCTTAGCAAGAAAATAGAAATTATCTGGGTTTTCATTTTGGCTCTTTCATTACCGCTATATGCACAAAAACGCGCGTCAACGGCAACTGAAAAGATTGCAAAATTGATGAAAATCAAACCTATACGCCTATCGGAACATCCTAAAACCTCCGATCCATTAGTGGTGTATTTACCTATGTATTTTTCAAGTTCCGTTTTTTTACCGAATACCCAATTTACGATTCCAGCAAAAAAAGAAATCCTCAGCGTTCACCTGGTTTATACGCGTTATCGGCAAGTAGATACATTTGATCAACCAAAATTAAATGAAAATCGTTTTCTAAATTTAGCAGAAAAACTCCCATTTCTTTTCGAAAACGAAGGTATTGAATGGCGCATATTTGAGCAAACTAAGGGCAAAACCGAGAATCAAGCCCGTAAAATGTTTCACGGATTTATAATTTTCCTAAAAGACCCAGTTCCCCCAGAAATCAATAAATCTGAAATGCGAATTATCGATGATTTGCTATTGGGTATCCGAGATTCGCTTATCGAAATTCCCGATCGTGATATTTATCGGATACGCAAAAAATATGTAGAAACAGGTCGATTTTTACCGAGAAGAAACGATAAAATCGAAAAGGGAATGCGCTATGACAAATCAGGTATTTGGTTTCGAGAACCAGAGATGAAAGTAGTTTTGGATAGCGTAAAGCGCAAAACCATCGAAGGCTATACCACTTATAAAGGCGTTTACACTGGAATAAATGCGTCCATTCCTGCTTTAGATGTATATAACCAGTTACGAAATAGACCCTTTCGAAAAAAATGGGCCTTCGTAATTGACGTTACCGGAAGTATGGCTCCGTATACAGGACAAGTTTTGGCTTTATTACAAACCCGGCCCAAACTATCGACCGACAATTATTTCAGTTTCTTTAACGATGGCAATGGTGCACCAGAAATCTTAAAACGTATCGGTAATTCCGGGGGCGTTTATACTGTTAAAACATCACATTTTGATTCTATTTATCAATCCATGCAAAGGGCTATGAACGCTGGAACAGGGGGTGATTTACCGGAAAACAATATAGAAGCCATTTTGCGTACTCTGAAAAAATGGCCCGATATAGACAGTATTTTAATGGTGGCCGATGCACATGCACCGGTTAAGGACATGAAAATCCTGAAATTTGTAGATAAACCGGTATCTATTTTGCTCTGTGGTGATATAAGTCGATCGATACCCTTAGATTATGTGCGAATTGCGCGGGCCACAAAAGGCACTATTCTTACAAATGAAGGCGAGATTAGAAATTTACATCTTAAAAAAGTCGGTCAAATTATAGAAATAGGGGAAGCGGAATACATGTTTACCCAAAAAGGTCTTGAAAGACGTTGATCTTTTAGGTAAAATACAATATCAAAACGGCAATCTCACTACTCCTCTTTAATATATATCCTACTTTTGTATTATGATTGAAACCGATATAATAATTATTGGTGCCGGGCCTGTTGGTTTGTTCACTGTTTTCGAAGCAGGTTTGCTAAAACTAAGATGTCATTTGATCGATGTGCTACCGCAACCCGGCGGACAGCTTACAGAAATTTATCCGAAAAAACCAATTTATGATATTCCTGGGTTCCCCGAAATTTTAGCGGGGGATTTAATCGACAATCTCATGAAGCAGATTGAACCATTTAAACCAGGTTTTACCCTTGGGGAAAAAGCCGAACGCATTACGCAAACGGATGATGGTATGTTTTTAGTAACAACAGATTCTGGATTGGAACATAAGGCACCCAATATTGCCATTGCAGGTGGTTTAGGTGTTTTCGAACCCCGTAAACCCCCTATTAGCAATATTTCGGATTTCGAAAAAAAGGGAATTGATTACATGATAAAAGATCCCGAAAAATACAGGGGTAAAAAAGTGGTAATTGCAGGGGGCGGAGATAGTGCTTTAGATTGGACACTCTTTCTCAAAGATATCGCATCATCGGTTACTCTCGTTCACAGGAGTGGTGAGTTCCGTGGTCATTTAGACTCGGTCCAAAAAGTAATGGATGCACAAACAGACGGGGGCCTTAGGCTTTTAACCCATACGGAAATTAAAGAACTAAAAGGCAACGAATGGTTAGAGTCTGTAGGAGCCGTTACTAAAGGGAACGATGTTACGCAATGGATTGACACAGATTACTATTTGCCTCTATTTGGATTAAGTCCGAAATTAGGACCCATTGCCGATTGGAATTTAGAAATCGAGAAGAATGCCATCAAAGTAAATACAACCGATTACAGCACTAATATTCCTGGGATTTACGCAATTGGGGATATAAATACCTATGAGGGTAAATTAAAATTAATCCTCTGCGGATTTCACGAGGCAACATTGATGGTTCAAAGTGCCTTCAAACGAATTTATCCCAATAAAAACTTAGTTCTTAAATACACAACCGTAAATGGGGTAAACGGTTTTTAACATATATTTCAAATGCTTTTTGATTTGCAGGCAATCCCTAAATTTGGTTTAGCACTAATCTAAATTGATATTCTAAATAAACAAAAAAGCCAAGGATTTACCTTGGCTTTTTGTTATACAAATTTCAATCAACAATTACATACCTAAGCGGTACAAAGTGATGTGGTAACCCATGCGGCTATCGCCACGGAAATTGATTTGGGCAGGAGTATTTTCATGTCCACATTCACGATCTAATTGAGTCTTCATATTGTCTGCCATGAAGAAGCATGCTTTAAACTCAGGAGCACCTTTGAAGAAAATTGATACTTCAGAGAATCCACGAGGAGGACGACAAGGGTGCGTAGATGGAGCGGTGGGGCTACCAACAGCACCAGGTGCGCCTTGGAAAGTTCCAGCAGGACCTCCGATTGAAGGACCTCCGTTAGGATCAGCTTTAACAATTTCAATGTTCTTAATAGTCACTCTGCGACCATTAAAACGAGAAGGGTTTCCGGCGAAAACTTCACCAGGGATTGCCATTTGTGCCATTGCAGATCCAACTACTGCGAAAGCAACTGCGAAAAGTAAGGTTAATTTTTTCATGATTTT
>JALRKL010000016.1 GCA_023268875.1 Bacteroidia bacterium | reverse complement strand
TCTCGGTCATGACACTTGATCCCTCATTGGAACAACTGTTGCACAACGTGCTGCAACAAAACCAAGGATCTGGGATGGTGTTGGAGCCAGGTTTGGCAGAGAACCTGTTCAGCGCCCTGCGCCAGGGCACCCGTGAAGTTGAGGAAAAAGGCCACGCCGCTGTGCTGGTGGTATCCCCCAGTATTCGCGCGTGGTTGTCGAAAGCGGCGCGCCACCGCGTGGCTGACTTGACGGTGCTGTCCTACAGCGAGATTCCGGATGACCAAGGGGTCAATGTAATCCACACGGTTCAAGCACAAACAAAAACGGCTTAAGCCCCCATTTATCTAACGCGATAACGAGACGACCATGGAAATTCAACGCATTTTGGCACGCGACACCAAGACAGCGACCGACAAGGCCATCGCCCAGTTTGGTCCAGACGTCTTGATCATTTCAAATAACCGCGTGAACGGGCAGACCGAATTACTTGTCGCGGCGGATATCACGCTGGATGACGACTTCGACACCCCACCGCATTCAGAGCACCACTCAAAGCTGCCGCGCAAGCCTAAGAGTGGACGCGCACAAGTTCACCGCGCTGATAGCGTGCAAGCGCAGATGGCGAAGTCACTGAACTCATTTGAGGCGGCATTTGAAGAGACCATGCTACAGCGCCAACAGGCACGACTAGCGGGCAAGAAACCAACGCAAACAATGCAGTCGGTTGAGCGCGACAAGCAACAAGCGCCCTTGTTGAAACCGGTCGAGGTCGCACGACCTGATCCCATCCGAGCGGAAACCAGTCGATCCGCCCCATGCAACATAGTTAAGCCTGGGACCAGATATCACAGAGAAAGAATCTAATTTAGCAGGGGGTGAAGAAGACAATACACCGTCTATTAAGATAAAATTAGAGACCAATAACAAAACTATTCTCAATACACGTATGTTTTGATTGATATTATCAAAGTATAATAGGGTATTTATGCGTTTTAATATCATCCTGAAATTTTTGTTAAACGAAAGTACTAATATATTAGAAATCCTTTATTTAACATCAAAAATAAATAGAATTAACGTATGTTTTTCCATAATAAGCAAAATGATTAATGTCGAAATCATAAAATACACCAAATTAATGTTTTTTGTACTTTGGTGTATGGTTACTCATGACATTGATATCTGGTTGAGTCTGATTCTAAAAAATCCTTTTGAATAAAAAAGATTATGTCTATAATTGTTCATTCATTATTTGAAGAAAATGCGCATCAACAAAACTGTTATTAACGTAATTGCGAACTTAGCAATTATCGCATTCTCAAAAACCTTATATTCTCAGAACTTGCAGTTTCGTCAAGCTTTTGCGCAACGGACTTTATTAAATCCAGCCCTCATCGGAACAGGCCAGTTAAATGATGAAGCGATTGCTCGAATTAGTTCAGGAACTAAGGTTCAATGGCTAAAATTGGGAAAACGTTTATTCGCTCAATCTATATCTCTTGATGCGCCTATTTCCAATACTAATGCGGCTTACACCGCAGGAGTGTATACAACTGATTTAATTTCTGGATCAGATGGAAGGGCCAAATATTCTCATATTTCTGCTTACCTTGGATATGCTTATGATTTAAAAATTGGAAAAAACTTGTTTTTGAAAGGAGGTTTAAACACGCAATTTTCCTCTTTCAATTTCGGCACCGAACAATTTTATTGGGAAGATCAAATTAATGCCGCAAATACTGGATTTCTGATTCCTACCCAAGAACCTATTGCCCAAATTACTAAAAATGTATTTCACGTTTCCGCTGGCCTGTTACTTTATGGAACTAAAGGATTTTTAGGGATTTCAGCATTAAACCTAAACCAGCCCGATATTTCCTTTTTTGAAGAAGGTGGCCAAAATATTCCTTTGAGTTTAAACATACATCTGGGATATAAAGCATTTGAATCTGAAGGAGGCACTAAAATAATACCCTCCGCAATGTATCTTGTTCTTCCGGAGTCACACTCTAGATTCTTGATGATACATGCTATCAGAGATAATTTCAGAATGGGCCTAGGAATGCAAAATACCGAAGCATATCAACAACAATCCTTCTCAATAAATTATTATATGGGGGCTCGTTATGACAACTATTATTTTGCTTATTCTAACGATTGGAATATGAGCGTTAAAAACTCATCAATTCCTTTGACCCATGAAATATCGATAATAATATTTCCTTATACAGCCAACATCAATAAAAAACCAACTCCGTTCCCCGAATATTAACTTCTTTCTTAATACGAAGACTTTCCGATATTAATATTTAACCCTACTGCTAATACTTGTTTGAATTGTAGACGCGGACCCGAACGTTCTCCCAATTCATCAAGGAAAATTTGAATGTCATCGTCATAAATAAAATGCAAAATGAGATTAGTCGTTATAAACTCATTTACCCTAAGATTGAACACATTTT
>JALRKL010000171.1 GCA_023268875.1 Bacteroidia bacterium | reverse complement strand
CGCCACATAGGTTTCGTTTACTCTAAGCGTGTTTATTTCATCGCTAAAATGCGAACCACTTGTTAGGGGCGACACCGTTAAGTCATAAATCGTAGGTCGATCCTTTTCGCGCAATACACTTAATTCCGTATGATGTCGATCGCCGTTTAAAAACACCACGCCTTGAATGCCCTCGTCGTGTATAAATTGGATTATTTCTTGACGTTCTTTCTGAAAGCCATAATTGGAGTACATTTCAAACTTGCCTGCATCGCTCAAAAACTGACCTCCCATTGCAACAAACTTGAATGGGGCTGATGAAGACACCAAGGCATCCTTAAGCCATTCTAATTGCGTTCTTCCCAATACCGTTTTATCTCCTGATTTTCTTTCGTTAGGACTTCTGAAATATCGATTATCTAATAAAAATACATCGACGTCATTCCATGTAAACATGCTCGTAATTCCTTTATTATCAGAAAGACCGTAACTAGGGTTGGCCCAGAAATAACTAAATACGTCTCTTGATAAATCTTTGTTCCAAAAAGTTCTATCGCTGTTATTGGGACCAAAATCGTGATCGTCCCAAATAGCAAAATGCGACATTTGAGAAAGTAAGGGCTGCATTTCAGGCAGATTCCGTGTATGCGAGTTCCTATACAACATGCCCGTTCGGGTATTCCAATCTACTTCCCTGTAATAGGTATTATCTCCCAACCACAGCATAAAGTCTGCCTTATGATTGGCCATTGCTTTGAAAATCGCAACATCACCCCCATAGGGTTTTCCCGGTCTATCGGTTAGGCTATCGTTTATATACACACAACTTCCTGCCAAGAAAGAAAACTCGGGTGGGTTGGTTCTGTATTGCCAGTGCTGTTGCGTTTTAAATGTTAATTTACGTCCTGTTTCTACACGCTTGTTTCCAACAAATACTTCATATTCGTATGTAGTTCCTGGCTCAACCTTATCGGCTATCAAAACCGCGGTAAACCCCCTATTTTTATCTGTAATAACGGTATCGGTGCTTTTGGCCTCTCCTTTAGCCTCTTTCGATTTGTAAAGAATGTAAACAGCATTGGCTTTTTCAGTTTGTATCCAAATTTTGGCTTCTTTAAAATCGATTGCACCCAACATCGGACCAGATGCTATTTGAGCATGGATAGTGTCTGCGAAGCAATTTGCGAAAAACACTAAAAACCAAACCCTAAAAATTTGCAAAATCTGCAATGAATTAACCATGCCACAAAAATACACCCTAAACATTATGCTTAGATTAAACTATATTCAAAAAACCGGGTGAAAAAAGCCCAACAAAAAAGCCTCTGAAAATCAGAGGCTTAACTTTTGTTTCAGCGGTCCGGACGGGACTCGAACCCGCGACCCCATGCGTGACAGGCATGTATTCTAACCAGCTGAACTACCGGACCGTCTATTCCCTTCGTTCAAGGGAGTGCAAAAATAATGCGTTATTTCCATTTTTTGCAAATTTTTTCAAATATTTTTCCAAAAGCACCAATCAACCCTATTTTCGTATTTCACTATGAAAAATTATACCGTTCTGACCCTTGCCCTTATCGCTTTGGTTACCAATGCATACGCGCAATTCCCTCACACCCATTCTTATCACGATGATCCCAAAGGAGGATACGAACGAAGCCGAAATATAGATGTAACGCACATGAAATTGAACGTTTCTTTTGACACCAAACAAAAGAAAGTTCTAGGAAACGTTACCCACACATTTAAAACGCTTCAAAGTCAAATCGATACGATTTTCTTAGATGCGCCTGGCATTATCGTTTCACAGGTATTGCTAAACTAACCCTTTTCCGTTCTAGAGAACAGATGACCATTGAGGCTGACTTTAGCCTTAAAGCACTTTCTGTTGAGGTTGGCGACACAATAACGCTAACTAATGCACGGTATGGTTGGACTAACAAAGAGTTTGA
>JALRKL010000100.1 GCA_023268875.1 Bacteroidia bacterium | reverse complement strand
ACGGGTTGAACTTCCCTTATTTTCTTCTGAAAATTTACCTTTTTGTCCTTTTATTACAGATGTTGAGTTGGATTCTACTGTCTCAATTTCAGGTTGAATGGGATTTGGGCTAGGGGTACTTTGTGCTTCGATAACGGATATCGTTTGTTCCACTGGTATAATCGTTTGTTGGGGAGAAGCTTTGTCACCCTTGGGTTCAACTTTCCGCTTCGTGGCCCTAGATGAGGTTAGTTCCCCACCTATAAATGCGCTTCCTCTATTTTCAGATCCGCGAATCTCTCTGAATTGCTCCGCACAAGAGCTAAAGATTCCTAACGAAAGGATTATGAACGCATATCTTATGGTTGCTATCATTGCCTTGCAAGATTATTGAACACAACCAAAATAAATTTGCATTTTTCCGTAAATCAGAATGGAGTTTTACGGAAAAATGCAAAGGTCAATTAAGGGCTTACCAAATTCAAGCTCACGCTCACGTAAAACGGATTCGTTAACGTGCTCTCCATAGCATAGGGAGCATCACTAACCAATCCAAACGCACGCAACGTTTCTTTGCCGCCGTCTAAACGGTCGGTGTGGTAGCGGTAGTTGATACGGTATCCTGCCTGAGCCGATACCCATAAAAAGTCTTTAAGCGAAAACTGATACTCCATCCGAACGCGGATCTCACCACGACGGATTTCTAAATCCTCAGCGCGTAAATCTTGATCGCGATATAAACGATAACTCTGACCTTGAAGTTCAAAACCCGCTAAAACCAAGTTGCGCGGATTAATGGTTCTGCGAACTGCCGCACGAGCAGGAAACAATATTTCCGTTCCCCATTTATTCGTTGCATCCGTCCAATTGTACATTACAACGGGAATATAATTCAATTCACCTACACGGTAGGTACGGGCCAAACCAACTCCCCATTGCTTTTTCTCGCTTGGACGTTTACCCCATAAAACGGCTGCTGAATATTTTAAATAATTCAAAGGCATGAAGTCCGAAAAGGAATAATCGCCATTTAAATCGGCAGAACCTTGAAATAAAATAAACTGCTTGTCATCCAAAGGCTTGAAAATAGTTGTATTTAATCCTAATGTACGGAAGGCATTTTTGTGTTGGTCAATTACGGTGTTTCTACCTCCAGCCGGTATATCCTGTTCAACTCCTTCAAAATTGGTCTGCCAATAGTTTAAACCCATTTGCCAAACCAAACTGGTTTTTGAAATTACTGGAATATTACATCCCAAACGAATACCATGGGTAAGTCCCATTTTCATTTCGTCTTCACCAGAAATGGGCTGTCCAGATTTCGAATACAAACTATCGGCCGACATGGTGTAGGGGCCTTGTACGTCGTATCCAAAATAAATCAATTGCGCCGGACTTAGTCCCTCAATTTTGGGAGAGCAATAACGTTTTGCCCCCTCATCGGCGAAGTCCAACTCTTCATACATGCTGAAATCATCTTCTTCTGCCGTGCTATCCACTTGAGCCTTTAAGGTACCCAAGCTTAGTAGGGAAATTCCCAATAAATAATACGTTTTCACCCGACTTATTTCTTAGATTTTTTCTTGGATTTGATTTCCAAACGTTTCCAAATATCGGTTCTACCTAAGGCCGAAACACCGATATAACCACGTATATCTAGGGTGTTTTTGTCGGTCATTTTGATGGTACAACTGTAGGTGTTTCCGTTTAAGGGATCGTAAATGGTGCCCTCTTCCCATACATCGTTTCCTTTGTATACGAAGTCCTTCAACATACGATATCCCTTTAGCGGTACGTTACGAAGAGATTCATCAGGATTGTTTTTGTCGGTTTTGGGTTCGCCTGAAACGGGATCTTTGGCTTCTTTTAACCAAACGATACGACCGAAAAATTTATCTCCAATTTTATCAATTTTTACGCGTGCACGTCCGTTACTGGGTTCCCAAACACCCAATAGGCGATCGCCATCGGTGTTCTGACTTACAAAAGCGGTCATGCTGAAAAGCATGATTCCGATAAGGGCTAGTAAACTTAGTTTTTTCATAATATTTATGTTTTAGTCGAATGATAATTCTAATGTGATATTGGCTTTTAAGGTTAAATTGTCCTCTATGTCTTCGGTGATATCGGCATCTAATACGATATACACATCGTTTTCATTAAGGAAATCCGTAAGGTCGGCTTCCCCCGAAACATTTAGTGATTGGGCGTTTTTATCAGCGTCGATAGGATTCAAAAGTGCTACTTCTTGCATCGGAATTTCTTTGTTGTTTGAGGCAAAACTCAAAACCAAACTTTTAATAACATCGAAACCGTAACAATCTTCGCAGTCTTCATCGCGAATTTCTGCGGCTAAAATTTTTGCCCCTTTAATTTTCATTCCCTCTGAATATTGGTCTTTGAGTAAGTCTTTTAGATTTACTTTCCAAGCGTATTGGCCTGTATTTGGACCTTCATAAAGGGGGCCTTCATAGCTAAATTCAAGGTCGTTCAAGCTTGCTACCTGCGTTTTGGAACCTTTTCCGCAGGAACTTAAAAAGAGGAGAGGAAGTACCAAACTCCACACTAATAATTTTCTCATAAAGGCAAATAAACGCAAATAATGTGTAATTACATAGAGCGCCTATCTTTGTGTAGTTATTTAATAAAAATGTTATTCCTTGGAAAGAATTGAAGTAAATCTATTTCGAATAGGAATCAAATTAAAGTTTTCGATTTAGCATAAATAATACTACCTATCAAAACTGTAAATAATAGAAGGGCAAACTACCCAAACGGTTGAATTGATATGCTACTAGAATGACTAAAAATAGAACTACGGCACTAATTAAATAAGACCGGTTAGTAGCCCATTTTTCTAATCGAGTATAGATAGGTTCCAATAGAAAATGTCCTAGAATACCCAAAACAGCCATCCAAAATACTCCCGAATATAATTCGTACCAATCGGTCCACAGAGACCAATCCACGCCTTCGGTTATCTTCTGAATCATTAAGTTGGCATCCTCAATACTTCTAGATTTAAAATAGACACCGCTGTAGGTTAAAAAGCCAAAGGTCAGAAATACCGAAATGGGGGCATAGATCCATTTGGGGATGAATTGGCGCCAACTCGATCGCCAGTTTGCGGTGTAAACGTCCCAAACCATACATAAGGCATGCATAATGCCCCAAAGCCAATAATTAGGTGCTGTACCGTGCCAAAATCCGCTTATCGCAAAAACCACGAATACGCTTATACTTGTGCCCAATCGCTTCCAACTTCTCAAGGTATAGCTCAATGGAAAATACACATAGTTGTTGAACCATTGTGAAAGGGTTATATGCCAACGTTTCCAATAGTCTGTTACGTTTTGTGCAAAAAAGGGGAAATGAAAGTTTTGCGGAATTTGAAAACCCAACCACAAAGCCAAACCTATAGCAATATCGGTGTATCCACTAAAATCGAAATATAGCGCAAAGGTTTGTAGTATACTGGCGATAAATACTTCCATAGAGGTAAAAAAGCTCGCACTCTCAAATACCCTATCGATGAAATTAATGGATAAGTAGTTTCCAATAATGAATTTTTTTATGATACCAGAAGAGATATAAAATGAACCCAAGCTCAATTCTCTGTTTCCAATAATCCAGGTTCCATTTTTGATTTTATCTAAGAAGTTTTCTGCTCCCGCAATAGGACCCGATAACATTAGAGGAAAAAAGGAAGCGTAGGTCCAATAATTTATTAGCCGGGTCTCTGCCTCTTCGATATTCTCATAATACACGTCAAAAACATAACTCATGGAGCGGAAGGCATAAAACGACACCCCTATGAACGCCAATGGGATAGGGAAGTGCCAAGCTGATTCCATATCGTTTAACGATAACCAATCGTTTACATGCCTAAAAGTCAATATCAACGACACGTTTAGCAATACGCTCAAGCGCATCAGCCATTTTTTATGAGAGTCTTTTTCTTGTTTATAAATACCCTTTGCGATGGAGAAGTCAATTGCAGATGCCGTTAATAACAGAACAACGGCGTATTGGGTAAGCCAAGCGAAAAATACCAAATTGGCGCACAAGAGGATACCAATTTTCCATTTATTCGAATTGCCGCCCGCTAAGAAAAGCAGGTATAGCACAAACCAAAAAATGAAAAATTCTGCGGTATTAAAGGCCATTTTATTTTACTTTTAAACGTTTTCCCGCCCGGATAAAATCACTTCTCATGTTATTTAACCGTTTCAATTCAGAAACAGACATTCGATATTTTCGAGCAATGCTGTAAAGAGTTTCTCCTCGTTGAATGGTGTGGTATCGAACCGAACCGGTAGCACGGCTTTGTCTACTGGATTTTTTAGGAACGGTAACTTCAACACTGTTCACACTTCGTTTTGGAGGAGTTTCTTGAACCTCGAACTCCGTGAAAACCTTCAATTTCTGTCCTTCTCTCAAGGCATAACTGCCCAATCGATTCCATTCTTTTAATTGAATTACACTGATGTTATACATTTGAGCAATGCCCCAAGCCGTTTCTCCTTTTTTTACCAAATGTTCCAGCCATTTTTTTTCGGTAGCGTTTATCTCTTTTGCCAATTCTACTGAATCAAGCTGACTCGGATCTAAACAAGGTATAATAATAGAGGTTTCTTTTTTGGGGGGATTGAAAAAGCGCCGGTAGGTTCGTCCGAAAGATTGATAAATCAAACTTCCTTTTAATTCGTATCCATCTCGGGTAAGATGCACTCCATCTCGGTTGGCCAAATGCAGCGATTTCCAAATTTTCATTGATTGATTTCCTCCTGCTACTCGATACCAATCGTAAAATGCAACTTTTTCTGTTTTGGCAACATCAGAAATCATGGTAGAAAATATAGAGCAAGCCCTTACGCTGTATCCTCCGCGGTGAATATCTTGGCTATTGCTTAAAATAATTAAGGCATCAGGAGCATAGGTTTTAAACATTTCAATAATCGACACCAAATTATCCTTGAATCGTTGTTGATCCATTCCTTTTTGATAGAAGTCATTGGCACCCACATCGAGTATTATAGCGTCTGGTCTTAAATCGGTTAAATGTTGGGGAAGTTTGTTTTCCCTCATGATGGAATAATGTCCAGCTCCGTTAATTCCAACACTTGTGTAAAGTAAACCTCGGTTATCGGGTGATTCTATGCTAATACCATAAATCTCAAAATAGGATTGAAGGGTATCGCTTTGAACCAATTCAAACAAGTATTCCGAACTTCCAACGGGCATATCGACCCAAATTTGATCGCTAATGGAATCAATGGCATTTTTAAAAACGTCTACAAATGCGGTATCTGTGCCTGCAATGATGCGAAGGTCATATGAACGCACGGTGCGATCCATAAGAATACGTAAACGGGTAAATTCAGGACGTATTGCACCTTCTTTGAAGCTCAATTTAAAGGCAGATTGAGGGTCGTAGGTTCTTGAAGTTATACCGGTAACGCCAATGGGTAATTCGGGCGAACGTTCTACATTGCGGGCATAGTACCATTTACCGGTATGTCTTGAACGGTAATCTGCCGCGGTATGCGTTCTTGCTGTAGTGTACGGGAAAACCATCCCCCGTCCGGCATGACCAAAGGTACCACCCAATAAAGTGCGCGTTTCATGGGTGAAAATATCCGCTTGAACGTGTGAGTCCCCTATATGAAGAATATGCACCCGTTGTTTGTTGGTCTTTTTCAATTTAGCCATAAAAGGGGCGATCACCGACTTTTTATGGGTTTGAAGAATATTCACAGTAGAATCTATCCAAGGATATTTTGGATATTCAAACTGATTCCAATACAAGGGCTGCGACAATAGATTATTTATGCCAAGGCTCAGGTATAATACACTTAATAATGATAATTTTCTCATTCTCCCGTTCTTATTTTAAACGCCGAATAGGCATTTAATAATTCTTTAGTTAGTTCTTTAGCAAATATTCGTTGTCCAGTTGGTCCTAAATGGCCATCCAAACTTGCAATATGTGAATCGCGCCACTTTAAAATACCTCCATTATCGCGAATCATTTGGTAAAAATCAAAATAAGCCAAACCTTCTTCCATGGCTACTTCACGCATCCATTTATTGAGTGCAGCGCATGAAGGGTAACATTCCATTTCTTCGCCTTTTTGGTAGCCCATATCACCAGGTCCAATTACCAAGAAGGACATTTCCGGACATGAAATTCGGTATTTTCGGAAAACAGATTTGAATATATCCTTGACCCATTTCTCGCTTTTTGCGTCTAATTTCAGATAGGGAACCATGTTATTCCCGTAATGAAAAATAACCAAACCGGTTCTCTGAGATTTCGAAACCGATTTCAAAAGCTCATTCGAAATAGCCTTTAATCCATCGCCCGAATGGCCACGAATTCCAAAATTATCGACGTATACACCCGTGGTGCTGCCGTCGAAATTCAAACCATATACTTTTAGGTTTCGGCCTCGACAACGTATTTGAATATTGCCATAAAGTGCAGAATCGCCAATGGCATAAGCATGCATCATATTGTGATCGACCACACGTTCAACTGCATTCCACGAGCTGTCTTTCTTGGTTTTCCATTCTACTTGAAAGAGGGTATCCGAACTGCACTGCAAAGAAAGTTGCTTATACCTTAAGGATTTAAGGACGTTTAATTTAATTATATTCCATTTCGATTCCTTGTTATCAGCGGGAATGAAAATAAGTCCAGATGCGCCAAAATCTTTTGTTTTTTTGCGGTGCTGGAAACAGTTGTATTTTTTCCAATCCTGTTGTTTTCCTAATTCTAAATCCATGTAGGTTGCCGGGTTGGTCAGGGGAATAAATCCGAGACCGTAACCGCCAAAACGCGCTTGCAGTTCACGTCTAACTTCGCGTGTAATTCGGTCGCCTTCTACTTGAGAATCTCCGTAATACCAAATACGCACCGATTGTTTGGCAGCATCATTCAATCGAACAAAAAATGACTCTAGCAAATCCGACTTTGGTGAGAAATACAAGTATTTTAAGCTGGCATTTAAACTGTCATAAAGTGCCATTGCAGAGTCGCTGAGCTTTACTCTGTCTGGAAGTTTAAGAGGGCTACTGCCTGTTGTTTTGGCATATTTTACAGAAGGAATAGCCGCTTGCTTATTTGTATTTGCCTGTTTAGAGGTCGCAGTGGTATCGCTCTCGGTGTAAACCGTTTGATCTGATTGATTTTTAGTATCGGCATCGATTTCTAATGCGTAAAAGTAAATTCCATTATTTCGGAGCCATTCGGCACTAGAAGGATGGGTAAAAGCAAATACACTCAAGGCCAATAAGGCCCCGAGAAATAGAATAAACGCTATGGGTTTCCGATTAGGAAGCACCTTTTTTGGCAAGAATCAAGTCGATCATATCTCCTACGTTTTTCATCCCAATTAGTTCTTTTAATTTGAATTTAACGCCGTAGTGAGATTCAACATCGGCAATCATACTTAAATGGGTTAATGAATCCCATCCAGATACCTGTTCTGCATTTAAGGTGTCGGTTATAACAATGTCAGGATTGCGAAATACTTTCGCAAAAATGGGTTGTAATTCTTGTGTTATTTGATCTCTATCCATGGTTTTTTAGTAATTGCAATTTGCAGCTGCCACTCAACAAAGATAAACGTTCAATATCCTCATTACATTGTCTTTCATTCACAGAAAATCCAATGTATTCATATAACGACACCGCATTTTTATTGCTCTCCAAAACCTGTATTTCAAAATTTGATTTTCTAAAGGTGTTAATAACCCCGTTAATTAAATTCTTCATGTAGCCCTTACCACGATGCGAGGGATGCGTATATAAATGCTCCAACTGCATGTATTGGGTCTTTCTAGCTATGGTAACCGATGATAAAACTTTTAAATTATCTTGAGATTCTTCCCATTCGTTTTTTAGGAAAAAATTAAGCGTTTGGGCCTTTAACATATCCGAAGAAACGCCTCCTTTACCTTCTTCCCAGCTCGATAGTACTGCAGCTGCGCTACCATCTGGGCTCTCTGCTATATACCAATGTTCCAAACACCAAGGTTGATCGTTTATTTCTTCGTCGAAAACATCCATTAAAATTTGCGAAAATCGCGAAATAGAAACACCCAAAGCGGCCGAGTACGGGAAAATATCACCTCCAGATTTTTCGCTTTCGATTATAGCCTCGATAATAAAGGGTAGGTCTGTGGCTTCTGCCTTTCTGATTTTCATAGGACTATGGCTGTTTTAAATTTGATTTTCAGGTTATTAGAGTATCGCGTTATGTGATTTTGTATTATCCAACTGAAATAAGACCTAGTAATTGCTTCTTATCTACTTTGCCGTTGGCATTTAAGGGAAATGGATGAACGGCATGAACCGCCTTCACATGCATATAGTCCGGTAAATGCGTATTTACCTCCGCAGGTTTTATTGAGGTGATTTCGGTATCAAAAACCAAATGCAGTTCCCATCCTGAAGGAGTTTCAACAGCGAGACATCGATTTTGAATCTGTGGGAGTGCTTTATTACCGGCAAATTCAATTTCAGATAATTCAACCCTATATCCTTGAATCTTGATCTGATCGTCGCTTCTTCCGTGACAATAGAAGTTGCCGTCTTCAAAGCTGGCAATATCGCCGCTCTTGTAAAACCAAATGCCGTCTTTTTCAAAGAATTTCGATTTTTGTTCATCGTTGGCATGCAGATACCCTTGAGTGGTTTGCAAGCCTCCAAGACATAATTCTTTGTTTTCGTCGATTAGCAGGGAAACTGTTTTCATCGCATTTCCAATACATACAATACCATTATTGAGGCGGCAAGTAATCAACGCTACATTAAAGCTGCGGCTGACTTTTTGATAAAGGAGCTGACATCGCCC
>JALRKL010000057.1 GCA_023268875.1 Bacteroidia bacterium | reverse complement strand
ATAATCCTAAGAAAATTTGGGCAATTACAAGGTCAAAAAACAATATCGTGATGCAAATTTTGGTTACCGCCTTTGTGCCGGCTTCGCCAACTTCGAGTGCGCCACCCTCTGTGTAATAACCTTGGAAAGAGCTTAAACTTGTTATTAAAAAGGCAAAAATGAAACCTTTGATAAGCATTATTTTTACATATTCAGCATGGAAGACCATACGTGCGCCTTCTACCAAATCATCTATTGTTAGAGCGGTGGTAAACTGAGTAGCCAAAACTCCGCCGTAAAGGAGTAGGAAGTTTGCTACGATAATTAAACTTGGTATCATGATCAACCCGGCAACGATTTTGGGCAGAGCCACAAAAGAGGCGGAATTAATTCCCATAACCTCATACGCATCGATTTGTTCGGATATTTTCTTATTGCCAATCTCAGAAGCAATATTAGCCCCAATTTTTCCGGCCAATACCAAACAAGTTACTGTAGGCGCTAATTCCAATATGCTCGAGGTACTCACTACCGCACCAACTACGAATTTAGGAATCAATTGCGTAGGAAATAAATCGCTCGGTGTAAGCAATTGATTGGCGGTTTGAATGGTTGTTACAGCACCTGTAAAGGTTGCAATCAGCATTACAACCAACAAGGACTCTATACCGATATTGTGCATTTCGCGGAAGGTAATTTTCCAAAATACGGGCCATTTTTGGGGACGTTTTAATACATACCGCATGAAAATAGCAAAGCGACCTAGTTCCGAGAAAAAGCTCATTTATGGCGTGAAATTACATCAAATTTGCAGGGCTCACAAATAAGCCCATGTTAATTTTGGCTAACTAATTTTACTCCAAATAGTTCTATGGGGTGATTTTTGGAGTTCGTAACGAATAGGGGCACTTTCTGGTAAGACAAGTAGTTCATCGAACTGAAGCCAATTTTCCGCCTCGACCCGAGCGGCAATTAATACAGATTCGTCCTTGCGGATATCGCTAAGTTTCAAATCTAAAATACCGCTTTGTTTGGTGCCATCTAATTCTCCTGGTCCCCGCAATTCCAGATCAACTTTAGCTATTTCAAATCCATCGGTGGTTCTGACCATTGTTTGAATTCGTTTTTTGCCGTTTGCAGACAAAGGATATCCAGACATTAAAATACAATAACTTTGTTCAGCACCCCGTCCTACACGACCGCGCAATTGATGTAATTGTGACAATCCAAATCGCTCGGTATTCTCAATGACCATAACACTGGCATTAGGAACATTAACACCCACTTCAATAACTGTAGTAGCCACCATGATTTGTGTTTTACCCAATTTGAATTTTTGCATCTCTGATTCCTTATCGGCGGGTTTCATTCTGCCGTGTAGTAAGCTATAAGTATAAGTTGGTGGGGGTAAATAGTTACTTACCGTATCATATCCCGACATTAAACTTTGCAATGCGAGCTTGGGGGAATCTTCAATCAACGGAAATACATAATAAATTTGCCGACCTTTAGCGATTTCTTCTTTGAGAAATTCCATTACCAATGGCCTATTTGCTTCGTTTCGATGAACCGTAATAATGGGTTTTCGACCTTTTGGTAATTGATCAATAACGCTCACATCTAAATCTCCGTATAAAGTCATTGCCAAAGTTCGGGGAATTGGCGTTGCCGTCATGACGAGTACATGAGGTAGTACGTTGCCTTTTTTCCATAAACGAGCTCGTTGTGCCACTCCAAATCGATGTTGTTCGTCGATTACAACCAAACCCAATTGCTGGAACTTTACATCATCTTCTAACAGGGCATGAGTACCAATAATTATTGAAATTTCACCTTTTTGGAGGTCTTCCAAGAGGATGTTGCGATTTTTCTTCGTTGTAGAGCCTGTTAAAAGCGCCACTTTTAATCCCAACGGCTCCAAGGCTTCAGAAATTCCGATAGCATGTTGTTGTGCTAAAATCTCAGTAGGTGCAATTAGGCAACTCTGATATCCGTTGTCTAATGCCAAAAGCATGCTTAATTGCGCCACCATGGTTTTTCCGCTTCCTACATCGCCCTGCAGTAATCGATTCATCTGTTTTCCCGATTTCATATCCAAACGAATCTCTTTAATTACCCTTTTCTGGGCGTCGGTTAGCTCAAAGGGAAGGTGATTTTCATAATAAGTCATGAAATTCGAACCAACATTATCAAAAATTAATCCTTTGTAGGTTCTATTCCTTGACCCTTTTAGTTGGAGATGCCGCAGCTGTAAGTAAAATAGCTCTTCAAATTTCAACCGTTGTGTAGCCTTTTCGAGTAGTTGTGGATTTTTTGGGGCATGCAGCCATTTAATGGCCTCTGTGCGTGTAGGGAAATTGAATTTATGAATAATCGAATTGGGTAAGTTTTCAACTAGATTAAACTCTGGATCATCTACAATTTGTTTGCTGAGTTTGGCAAGTAGTTTATTCTCAACCTTTTTACGCTTAAGTCCTTCTGTAAGGGGATAAACCGGTGTTAGGCCTAATTGTGATAATTGGATATCCTGCCCAATAATTTGTAACTCGGGATGTGCGATATTAAAATGGCCCCGAAAAGCTTGAATTTTACCATAGGCCAAATAGGGCGTTTGTGTTTTTAAGGATTGGGCAATCCATTTGGCTCCTTGGAACCATATCAATTCAATTTGTCCCGTTTCATCACGCAGCATAGCGGTGTATCGCTGCGAAGCGCCTATTCCTTGAAACTCACCAGGAATTATTACGCCTTTTAGTTGTACATATATATCGGTGTATTCGGGAGTTTGGATTATGGGTACAATTTTTGAGCGGTCTTCATGGCGGAAAGGATAGTGACTTAGTAAGTCGGCAACCGTGAAAATTCCGAGTTCGGTATTAAGGGCTTGAGCCTTTGCCGGACCCACGCCTTTTAAAAACTCAATTTTCGTATCTAATGCCACGGGCATCCAACAAAAATAGCGTTTTTATGCCTCTTCATCGGTTCAAAAGATTTGCTTTTTTCGTAAATTGCCAATGTTAAACAATTCAAAATTTGCGTTTTATGAAAGCATTTTCTTATCTATTTGCATTTTTTCCCGCGGTTTTATTTTGGATATCCCTTCATTCAGAAGGTTTTGGAGCTTGGCTCTGTGTGGTTGTTGTGTTTGGATTTATACCATTACTGGAATGGATTATAGGGGCTGAAAAATCAGAATTGACTCAGGAACAAATACAAGCCCGCGCTCAAGATCGACGATTTGATTGGGTATTATACGTATTAGTACCAACACAATGGTTTCTATTGCTTTATTTCGGTGATTTCTTTTCGTTTGTACCACCTAGTCAATGGAGTTTTTCCGAATGGGGTAAAATTTTAGGAATGGGTATTTTATGCGGAAGTTATGGCATAAACGTCGCGCATGAATTGGGGCATAGGTCCAATAGATGGGAGCAAAAACTTGCCCAATCCTTGTTGCTGACTTCTTTATATATGCACTTCTTTATAGAACATAACCGCGGACATCATAAACATGTAGCAACTCCAGAAGACCCTTCCTCTGCCCGTTTGAATGAACCTGTACAGTTGTTTTGGTTTCGTTCTATGTATCAAACATGGATGAAATCCTGGCATCTCGAATTTGAACGACTTAAACGAATTAACAAACACCCGTTTCATTGGTCCAATCAAATGCTACAGTTTCAGTTAATACAATTGGCCTATTTAGGGGTTTCATTTTTTCTATTCGGTGGAAATGGTTTAACGGCTTTGCTATTAGCGGCATTAGTGGGGGCGATTTTGTTAGAAACTATAAACTACATTGAGCATTATGGCTTGCTGCGCAAAAAAGAGTCAAACGGCTATTATGAGCGGGTAGAAACCCACCATTCCTGGAATAGCAATCACTTAATTGGCCGCCTGCTATTATTTGAACTCTCTCGACATTCCGACCACCATTTTAAATCGCACAAGAAATACCAAGAACTTGAGTCAGCTTCTGATGCACCTCAAATGCCAACGGGGTATCCTGGAATGATGGTATTAAGCATGATTTTTCCTTTATGGTTTTGGATCATGAATCGGCGAGTGGCTCAATTCAATACTTAGATTGTATCTTTGCCATTATGTTATCAGGAAAAACTGCTTTGATTACCGGTGCTTCTCGAGGAATAGGAAAAGGAATCGCCGAAATATTTGCTAAAAATGGCTGTAATATCGCTTTTACATTTGCAAGTTCAGTTGAAAAGGCTCGCGCCTTTGAAGTTGAATTAAATGAGAAGTTCGGGGTTAAAGTTAAGGGATACCAAAGTAATGCTGCTGATTTTAAACAAAGTGAAACTTTGGCTGAGCAGGTAATTTCCGAGTTTGGTAAAGTTGATATACTAATAAATAATGCAGGTATTACTCGAGATGGCCTGATGTTGCGTATGTCGGAAGAACAATGGGATGAGGTAATTAATACCAATCTGAAAAGCGCATTTAATTTAACAAAAGCGTTTTTACGTCATTTTTTGGGCAACAAAGCAGGAAGCATTATCAATATGACGAGTGTAGTAGGGGTTACAGGTAATGCTGGACAAGCAAATTATGCGGCCTCCAAAGCTGGAATGATTGGTTTTACCAAGAGTATTGCTAAAGAACTCGGTTCAAGGAATGTAAGATGCAATGCCGTAGCTCCAGGTTTTATAGAAACCGAAATGACCGAAGCATTAGATGAAAATATTCGCAAAGGTTGGATCGATACCATTCCATTAAAACGAGGTGGAACTCCCGATGATGTTGCGCAAGCATGTTTGTTCTTGGCTTCTGACATGAGTACCTACATTACCGGACAAACCTTATCGGTGTGCGGCGGAATGTTGATGTAATAATTGATTGTTTAACATTCAATATTTATAATTCACAATTAAAAAATGGCTTTAGACCAGGTAGATGTAGACGAACAATTTTCGGACGAAAAAAATATGGGCTTTTTTGACCATATTGACGAACTCCGTTCTCGATTGGTTAAAATTGCTTACATCGTTATTACCGCCACTGTTATTGCTTCACCTTTTGCTAATTGGTTTGCCCTTGCTTTTCCTGTGGCTTCACCGCAGTCACCCCAGCCGTTTTTTTTTACCCATTCCAACGCTCTTTTTGCGTTGTTAGATGCACTTTTTGGGTAGTCTGTGTAAGATTGTAGTTCTTCTTTTTGTAGAACTTCCTTTATCTTGGCAATTAATTCTTCAGCTTCTTGGTCTTCTGCGCTTAATTTGTTAGCCTCTTTTGGTCTTTCTATTTTATCTGCAAAATATCCTTCTATACTAAAGCCTTTTACCTTTCCTGTCTTTACATAGTCGTTCCATATTTCGTCATTGTCTACTTTCATACTAACCATCCAAGTACCCATAGGCATACTTAAACCGTACTTTCTTGACTTGTCGTGAACCTCATCTTCTACAATCCAAGATTCTACCAAACTAAGACCACTCAAAGCATATTGATGCTCCATAGTAGAATTGTTTTGGTTTCCTTTCATTAAGAACTTCTGAGATGTTTTAAGGATAGTTTCCTTAGAGAAATACACATAGTATTCATCTTCTCCGTTCCTTCTATAAATAGGCTTGTTAGGTACAAGTAAAGCACCCATTAGG
>JALRKL010000048.1 GCA_023268875.1 Bacteroidia bacterium | reverse complement strand
CAATAAAATCGGGTAATACCGCCATTTGGGCATCTGCCAATCTTGAAATTGGACCCATGAATATCTCTTCATCGGCAAAAGGCACATTAGCTCCGCAGGATACTACTTCTATTCCTGATTTCACCATTCGATTCACTTGATCTTCCGTTATGAGTCGACTCGCGGCTCCAGGAATGAAAATTTCAGCTGGTAAATCCCATATTTTCTCATTAGCCTCGTCAAATGTCATCATAGTAGGCGAGCTTAAAGCGTTGCCATCCCTGCTCAAAAATAACTCCACTATTTCGTCATGACCCAAGCCTTTTGGATTAATAATACCCCCGTTGCGATCGATAATACCACCAATCCGTACGCCGTATTTTGTCAAATAGAATGCGGCAGCGGCAGCTACATTTCCCCATCCTTGAATTATGGCTAATTTGTTATTCATGAAACCTCCATAGATTTCATAATAATGCCTTACGGCTTCCGCAACTCCCCATCCCGTAATCATATCGGCAATGGTATACCCTTTTTCTAGGGAAGGTGTAAGTCGCTCGTCTACGATAGGTAACAAAACCCCTTGTTGCAATCGCGAAATAGCTTTTAAACGTTCTTCCGGAGTATAAGCCGTATGATATCCGTTCACAACTCCTTCTTGAGGATGCAAAATATCTAATGCCGCCGTCATAGGAATAACCTCGTGTATCTCATCAACGTTCAAGTCTCCACCCGTTCCATAGTAGTGTTTTAATATGGGTTTAACCGCTTTGTACCAGCGTTCCAAAACACCCTTTTTACGAGGATCTGCAGGATCGAAATTTATACCCGATTTAGCGCCTCCGATAGGTGGACCTGCAATGGTGAATTTAACCTCCATTGTTTTGGCTAAACTTTCTACCTCACGTTGATTCAAACCCTTGCGCATACGCGTACCTCCACCGGCTGCTCCATTGCGTAAAGAGTTAATTACAACCCAGCCCTCGGCTTCGGTTTCACTGTCTTTCCACGAGAATACAATATGCGCTTGTTTGTTCTCGAACTTGTTTATTAAAGTATCTAATTTCACGTTATAATAGCTTCGAAAAATCTCCGTCTAAAGAGCCTCCAATTACCGATCTGCTCGCCCCCGTGGTAGTTCCTGACACATTGGTCAAGTTCTTAACACGCATGGCCCCTAATAGGGCAAAAACCATGGCTTCTTTGTATTGTACCATCTGTGCATCAGGCACAACAATTTTAGAATCGGTTTCTGATTTGATATAATCCATTAGGGTTTCGTTGAAAGCCCCTCCACCTGTAACCAACACATTCATTTCTTCCAAAGGTTTATTGGAATGGGTTTCCAATGCTACCGCAATTTGCGTTGCAATGTGCATGACCAACGTTTTCATGCGATCTTCCAAAGGTTGATCGTCGTAATCGCGAACCAAATGCCAAAATTCCTTATTAATCCATTCGCGGCCTAAGCTTTTAGGCGCACTTTTCCGGTAGTAAGAAATACTATTTAATTGCTCTAATAAAGGGTAAATGATGCTTCCTTCTTCGGCAATCTTTCCGCCTTCATCGTATTTCATTTTACGCTCACGCGCCAAGCGGTTTAAGATAATATTACATGGGGCGATATCAAATGACAATCTACCCGAATCCGTTTTTAAAGACACATTACTAAATCCTCCTAAATTCAAACACGCGTCATACTCCGAGAACAATAATTCGTCTCCAAGCGTAACCAAAGGAGCCCCTTGACCTCCGGCAGCTACATCCGCACGTCTAAAATTGCTTATGGTAGGTATGCCCGAAGTGCCATAAATTGTAGCTCCATCACCCACCTGAGCCGTAATCCATTTTTGTGGCTGATGGAAAATTGTATGTCCGTGCGAAGCTATTAAATCAATCGGCAAACCCGTTTCTTTCTGAAATGCAATGGCCAACTCGCCCAAATAACGGCCGTAAAAAACATCGGTTCGGGCGTAAACTTCAGGATTTTGGTATTTCAACTGTGAGAGTCGAACCCTCCAGGTTTCATTGTACGGTAACGTAATCGCTTTTAGAATTTCTACGTTCCAGTTTTCGCCGGCTTGGTCTACCGAACACAGCGCTAAATCGATACCGTCCATGCTCGTTCCACTCATTATCCCTAATACATTCATAATTTACTAATGTTGACCTAACGCAAAAATAAGGATTTATATTCGAAACCCTTTTTAAACAGCCGATGCCCTCCCATTTGAGTTTGCTACCCGATAATATCTCCGATAATTTTCATTTTCCAACCTAATTCTGTAAACTGCATTTGCAATGGAGCGTAAAAAATTCATTAAAGCCGGATTGGGAGCCGTATTGGCCGGCACCTTACCGTATTCTTGGGGGAAGCCAAAGAACGGCGATACCTCCATTGACACCATCGACGTTTCGAATTGGGAAAAAATTCGCGAGGCCTTTCCCTTAAAACCCGGATTGCATTTTTTAAATAACGGCACTATGGGAATCACCCCTTTTCCTGTAATTGAGTCCGTAAATAATGCTTTTACTCAGATTGCCGAAAACGCGGCATACCCGCACCATAATAAAGAATTAGAAACACTCCTAGCCCAAACCGTTGGATGTTTACCGGAGGAAATTGGCATTACAAAAAATGTTAGCGAAGGAATTAACCATATCGCGTGGGGAGTGCCATTAAAACCAGGCGATGAAGTTATCATCACCCAACACGAACACATCGGCGGTTGTGCTGCTTGGATGCGTCGCTCTCAGTTAGAAGGCATTAAAGTTAAAGCCGTTCCTATCGGTTCCAGTGCGGAAGAATGCCTAAGTATTATTGCGAATGCCATTTCCCCCGATACAAAAGTCATTGCCGTGCCCCATATACCTTGCACTATCGGACAAATTCTTCCCGTAAAGGAAATTTGTGCCCTAGCCCGTAAAAAAGGTATAATTTCGGTTTTAGACGGTGCGCACCCTTTGGGTATGATAACTTTCAATTTACACGAAATTGATTGCGATTATTACGCCGGTTGTTTTCATAAATGGATGTTAGGGCCCATTGGAAGCGGTTGGCTTTACATAAAAAAAGACCGTATCGAACAAACTAAAATTACACATGTTGCCGCCTATTCTGTGAATGCGTTTGACATGAGTGCACAGCCCCCAGAAATGGATACTCCAATTTTAGAAGCAAGCCGGTACGCCTATGGAACGTTTTCCGGCCCACACATCGCGGGTTGTAAAACAGCGCTTGAGTGGTACCAACATGTAGGACCAGAAAGAATTGAAAAACGAGTAAAACAGCTAAACTCATATTTGAGAGGAACCCTTGAAAATGCTGGAAATAAAGTTCAAATTTTGAACGCAAATGAGGCACAATCTCAAGGAGGACAACTAGGCTTTAAGATCTTAAAAGGTTTAAATAAAGACTCTAAATCCCAGCAAGGATTTGTAAGCTTTGCCCGTAAAAATGGCCTAATTTTGCGCTATGTGGGAGAAAACAAAATTGATTGCATTCGGGTTTCTACACATTATTACAACACCGAAAGTGAGATCGATCGTTTGTTCGAACTGTTAAAGAAATATGCCTGGGACTGAAATAATACCCGTTGAATGGGATGTAAAATGGGATAATTTCGAATCGTTTGAAATCCACACTTCGGGCAGTACCGGCGTTCCCAAACCACATCGGTTGGATGCCCAATTAATACGATGGAGCGCCAATCAAACACGCAAACATTTTATACGGTCTCAAAACACGCATCAATTAATCGCACTTCCCATTGAGAAAGTAGGCGGCTTTATGCAGTGGGCTAGAGCCAAAACTTGGGGATCTCCGTTTGACATAATCAAACCAACAAGCAATCCCTTGCTTGATTACGAAGGCAATGCAACAATTAGCTCCTTCACTCCCATGCAAATTGAAGGAATTTTAAACAATCCCATTTCTTACAATAAACTCAAGCAATTCGATAGCATCTTAATTGGAGGTGCTCCCGTTTCGGGGGAAATTGAAGAACGCCTTTTACAGGAATTTCCAGAAATTTTTTGGGTACATACATTCGGCATGACCGAAACCTATTCGCATTTTGCAGGCCGCCCACTTGGAAACCAAAGGTATACCCTTGTTGATGATACCGAAATTGACCAAAATGATATGGGTCTTCTCGTTAAAAATCCTTGTACCAATAATAAATGGATGCAAACCCACGATAGGGTCAATATTCTAGAAGAAAGAAGTTTTATCTGGGAAGGGCGTACCGATTTTACCATTAACTCTGGTGGAATTAAAATTCAACTTGAAACGGTTGAAAGCGAAATTGCAGCCCAAACAAATTGGTCCCTTTCTGATTTTTTCTGTTGGTGGGAGTACGATTCAATTTTAGGGCAAAAACTGGTGCTTTACATAAAAGATTCGTTAATTCTTCCGGTGGAATGGCAATTTTCGTCTAGGTTTTATCAACCCAAATTGATATACCCATTGAAATCGTTTGTGTACACTAAAACAGGTAAAATTTCACGAAAAGAGAGTGCCAAAAATGTGTCAACCTAATATACAACATTCATCAGTGCCTGATCTTAATCAAAATCCGAAAAGTTATCTTAGAATTCAGCTTATAACACAAGCCTAGCAGGTCTGAAAGAACAAACACAGTTTGTTTTTAATCGTATCTAATAAAATTAAAGATCGTGATTGTGTTACTGGTAAAATTTGTGTTGGTATTACCCGATTCTAATAATCTCTAACCATATAAAAAATACAAAAAGCCCGAAAACATAAAAATCATGCCGAGCCAACGGGTAATGTTTGTTTTACGATAAACCATCATATAATCATCCGGCAAATCAACTTCTACCATTTTCTTTTGAGAAAGAACCTGTACTATGGTCATGTATAAAAATATTAATACAAAGTACATTAACGCTGGATCAATTACGTTGGGTAATGTTTTTACCAGAATGAAATAGACAACAAACAAAGCGATTAAGGTGTATAGATTAACCATACGAAGTTTAGAGAATTGACCCACAAAACGCCCCCTCTGTTCATCGCTTAATTGTGCGAGGGCTTTTTCTTGTTGTTTCCTATTAAAAATCGTAATGATCAACAAGATGGCAATACCCCCGAAGAGTGCGATTTCTTTCATAAAAGTTTAATTTGATAATTAAAGGAACGCTTTTCATTTGGGTTAACCGAATTAATGCCCTCTTTCTCAGATAAATCTGCCTCAAATTCAGCTGAATCGGCCAACCCCCACCATGGCTCAATACAAAAGAATGGAGCATTCGGTTTTTTCCAAAACCCCCAGTATGGTGCCTCAACGCCGGTAATTTCCAACTCCAATTGAGGCATATTATTACGCCACAATCGAACCAAATGGATATTTTCGTTTTTGAATACGATAGCATCCGATTCAAAGTACTTCTCACGTAAAGGTAAAAATCCGCCCTTTTCGAAATCAACCCCTTCCGTTTTACCCGAGAAAATCCCAGCGTCTAGCAGAAATCTTTTTTTCGATGTAGCTCCGGGAATTTCAATTTTGTATTCGTAAATATCTCCCTCCAAATGAAATCCAGGATGGGCTCCAATACTAAACGGCATTATTTCTAAGCCCGTATTTATTACCGTGTGATTTACTTTTAAAATAGATCCTGATAACGAATAATTCACGATTAATTCAAAATCAAATGGATATACCCTTCGCGTTTCAACATTTGACTTAAAACTGAATGTAGCACTTTCGTCGTTAGAGGCTATCACATCAAACTCCGCCTCTCGTGCAAATCCATGTTGGCTCATAGGGTAGTATGCATCTTTATAACGAAACCTATCCCCTTTCAAACGTCCCACGATGGGAAAAAGGATTGGAGCTACACGATTCCAATATTTATCGTTTTGCTGCCATAAAATTTCTTTGTCGGATTCTGAATTTTTCCAAGTTATTAATTGTGCACCTTTTGATGCAATTTTTACCAAATTTTGGTGGTTTTTAAGAGTAATCATGTAAATTGTGACAAAGTAAATGTACTTTTGAGATAGTTCAAAAAACAAATATGTCTTTCAGATTAAATGTTAATTTAAATGCTTTGGTAATCGACGATGAAGTATCAGGCAGAACAATGATTGAGTATTATTTGAAAGAATTCGCAGGTGAAATATTCGATCGAATTAAATCCGTATCGTCTCTAAAAGAAGCTTTGAGCGTTCTTAACGAATTTAAGCCCGATATCATATTTACCGATTACGAATTGCGTAATGAATCAGGACTTATGATTAAGAGTCATATTGACGAAGACATTCCCGTTGTAGTGGTGAGCGCGCACTCTCAATATGCCATCGAAGCCATTCAAACGAATGTATTTGACTATCTCTTAAAACCGTTAAACATAGGTGAATTTCAGCGTTTCAAAACCCGTTTTATAAAAAAATTGGAACAAAATGAAAAAGTAGGTTTATTTAAAAACGGCGGAACTTTTGAAGAGCATTTAATTATTAAAGATGCTGGAGAAAACATAATGGTTGCGCATCAAGATATTTTATACATCGAAGCAGCAGGAGCCTATTCAAAAATAGTTACGGAATCTAAAAATTTCATTGCCTCTAAAACACTTAAAAGTATAGAATCGCAATTACCCGGAAGTTTTATTCGCATTCATCGTTCATATATTGTTCCTTTGAAACAAATCACAAGTTATTCTAGTAGTAATGTATGTTTGAAAAATGGAAACCAATTGGCCCTTTCAAAAACAGGAAAAAAACTTTTGTTGTCTTATTTTTAAGCTGTTTTTCATTTGGATGTGTCGATCGTTTAAGCGGTCAAGCTATTCAACATGGCCAAGAAATAAATGAATTTAATGGTCTTGTTTCAAACGTTACCCGTGTTACGCATACAGATGACTACGGAACAGTTTGGGTAGGTACTGATGCTGGCCTTAACGCGTTTCCAATAACAAACGAAGCACAAAAACATATTTGTGAGATTTCCCAATTCAAACAAATTTGGGGTATTTCACAGTTGTCAAATTTCCTATTTGTGGCAACCTATGATTCGGGGCTATTCAAATTCGATTTAAATCAAGGTGCGCTCGTTAAACATTGGACATCAGAAGAAATGCCCAGAATTCGTAAGGTTCGAAAAATCAACGAGCAGCTATATATACTCCACGGCAACGGTGTTTCTCAAATTTCCCCTTATAAAACGTACGAACTTTTTCAAATGCCCCTTACGGATATGGCATCTCAAGATTTTCCAATTGAGATCTTCACGGTGAACGGCCAATTACATGTTTCTTTTTATAAAACAGTTCTTCCGTATCGAAAAACCAATGATGGCCTCTGGGCTCCGGTAAAGCTATTTCCCAAAAATATGGACTCTTTAAACCACAAAAACATTCTTTGTGGCAAGGAAATAAATGGAAAAACGTATCTCGGATTATTCCCAAATAAATACGTCGTTTTAGAACAAGGAAAGGTTCAATTATATCAGTTTCTTTCCAACAGACGTCGACAATTAGCGGTTTGGGATTTAGACGGCGAGGGCGATAATGTTTATCTTGCCATTGGGAACAATATGGATCGTAATAACGGATACTTTTGGAAGCACAATCCTAATGGTCCTTCGAAAATTTTATTAAAGCAACTAGACGAACGCAAATATACTTGGAGCGTTCGGGTTGACCCGATATATAAAGGAGTTTGGTATTCTACTATCACTCATGGTGTATATTTTCAGCCCCATCGCGAATCATGGATAAACACTCCAGAGGATTTTGAAAATTTTAGAATTACGAAAAATTTTATCATCACTTGGAATGCTTTTTTCGCATACATAAGAACCAGAGACCATTTCGAATGGGATATAATACCAATCAGAAGTTCAATCACAGATGTGATTGAATTCGGAGAAAACCTTTATCTAATTAATAACGAAAATTTTTTTAGCTACACCCGCAATAATAAAATCAATTTTATCGAAAAAGCCCATTATCAAAGTTTGTGCGAACACGAGGGTAGAATATATTTAATTCCGCTTTTTGGCAAAGTAGATTATTACGAACCATCCACCAATAAGATTGTAAAGGGATTTCACCAGAAAATGGACCGAATAATTCAATATGCAAGCAACGATAATATTCTTTTGTTGCATATCGAAAACGAAGGTTTCTTTTACCTTGAAAATAATGTGCCCATTCCCATTAAAACCGACTGGTCTTCCGATATCATAAAGAATCAGTTTTTCTTCTGTCAAAACCATCTCATATCACAAATAGGAAGTAAAATTCGTATTTCAACCCTAAATCGGTTGAATAAAATGATTAAGACCTATCAAATCGTAGATCTTGCTGAATTATTTCCGGATATCTCGATAGATTGGATCAAATCCAACCAAAAATCCTTATGGCTTGGTAATAGTTCTCTTGCGTTTGAATTTCTTATCGACAGTGAATTACATGAGTTACGATTCTTGGGGCAATATTACTTGGGGCAATCTCCTTTAAGATTTGAATCGGTGCATGTTACCAATGATTTTATATATAAAAAGGGGCAGGGAGAAATAATTGTCATTCCTTTATCGCCTCAAAATGCCATAAACTACGAAGTTGAAACAACCCAAAAACTCAACGGTTCTCAAATGAATTTCGCCACTGTTATTCCAAGGATATGGGAAGGCCAATTGCTCACGCTGCAATCGACATCAAATAATTACTTATACAAAAAGTACGGAAACCAGTTAATTGAAATATGGAATGCCGATAAAAGATTAGAAAAAAAATTCATTCCCCTTCGAAAAGCATACATTTTAGACAATTTCCCAAACGGAGCTTATAATTTACAGGTAAGTGCACCTAACGGCTTTAATCAAAATATTCTTTTCAAAATCAATCGATCTATATTCTACAATGTTGGATTCTGGTTGATTTTAACCATTACGCTACTGCTCTTGGGATATGTGTTTTTTAATTACCAACGTGAGAAACTATCTTTAAATCAAAAAATTGTCAGCCTTCAATTAAACACACTGAAAGCCAACCTTAATCCCCATTTTATTTTTAACATAATGAATCTGATTCAGTCGCTTATTGTTAAATCTGAAAAGAACAAAGCTTTAAAGGCCACAAGTGATTTGGCCGTGTTAAATCGATTATTCTTAGAAACTTCCAACAAGGACTTAATCTCACTTGAGGAAGAACTCGACTTCGCAAATAAGTATATCGGACTTGAGAAATTGCGCTTTGAGGAGGATGTTAAAATTCATTACAAAGTATCTTTAGATCCCGCGATAAATATAAAGGAATGGTTTGTTCCTCCCCTAATTTTGCAACCTTTATTGGAAAACGCATTAAAACACGGATACTACTCAGAATCCGCACCTGAGACCACCATACACGTTACTATTAGTAATTTAGAACCGCACCAACTTCATATAAATATCACGAATCCCATTAACAAACTTAAAGGACGTAAGTTAAAGGGTACGAGTTTGGGAATTTCGTTGGTTGATGATCGACTTTCGTTGTTAAACGAACGATATCATTATGATTACAATACTAGTTTTAAAGTATATGAAAATCTAGAAGGATTATTTGTAGCGGCTATTACAATTGAGAAAAGAAATATAGCTTGGATGTATAAAAAACAACCTTTATAACTTCTTTATTTCATAATAAATATTTCTTGCTAATGGAGATGATTTTACTATTTCAATAAAGCCAGGTTGCATTCTATTTAGTTCCTGTATAAAAGTACTTCTCTTTAAATTTCGAACTGCCTTTGGCATATGACGAATACGAAACGCTAAGTCAATTTCCTTTTCCGAATAAATACCTGGGGATAATGTGCGAACTTCCGCATAATACGGTTCGTGTTTCAACAAATCGTAAGCTCCAGCCCATCTAATTTCACGCAAACGCGTCCATTTCTCGATGGCCTTTCCGGTTCCCCAAATTATCAATACAACCCCTAAGGCAAAACCTAAAATGATATAAATAATCGATTGTTTACTGCTGTTTTTATCCTCAATGCCGCGATAAGGCACTAAATTTTCAATCAAAGAACCCGATGTACAATACAAATCAGCGAATTCCATTATCGAATATTTAACTGGGGGACTATTTTTTGGGTATACCCATATGATATCACCTTCCAGGATAGCAAAGTTTGAATCCAATGCATTTTGCCTCATTGCTGGATACCCCTTGAAAAGGCTGGGTCCTGCATGGGAACTATAAATAATAAATTTCTCTTTGTCAACTATATGCATGAGCTCACCAGAACCTCCAAATAATGTGTATTTAGAAAATTGATCGTTCCAAGCGGGTCCGTAGCATTCAAAATGTCGATTATCCGCGATAACAAATCGAGTTGAGGTTTTACGGGGCATATCGATTATGTAGGCCAGCCGAGATACCGAGTCGGCACCCGTTTCGGGATGTTTCTCTACCGTGTGAAAAACATATAAGGAGTCCCCTTTAATAAAGGATATTGCCGGCATTCCCGTCGGCACCTCCCCTTTTAACATTACCAACTCCCACTCTCGCGTATTCCAGCTGAAACGCATTAATTTGCCATGCGTTTGCCAAAATCCATAACCCCCAATAGAATATATCTCATCTCGATATACAAAAATCTTTCGACCAAAATTATGTCCATGAAAGATAGACCTATCTATTCTTAAAAAAGTCCCTCTTTCTTTGGTATAAGTAAAAACATGATGTCTTCCCTGCGGAACAATTATAAAGGAATCACCCAATACTAAATAGGTAACTTCATCAGGAACCAAATTGCCATAATCGCCGTTTAATTCTCCATTAGCTTGACATAATAATTGCGCTATTTCAGAGGGGGTAAAGGACGCTGAAACCGATTTTGATCCCATCGAAATCAGCAGAATAAATAAGAGGATTCGTAAAGTACGCATTAAAAAAGATGCAAATTATGTATATTTTTATGTTTTTACTACCGACTAAAGGCGCCTTTGACGCAAAGTGCATAAGTTGTTCATTACTAACAACCACACGTAAATATTAGTTTTCGAGCCTTCTGTACAATTCCCTCAAGCTAATTGTAAAAAGGATTAAAACACTTTATTGAACAAATCTGTTATTAGTTCATAATTCGATAACATTTGCATGTTATTCTGTAGTTTAATTTGCATAACCAAAAATCATTACACGAACATGAAAAAACGCATCCTTTTCTTACTGATGGCCTGTGCAACGGCATTTAGCTTCGCTCAGGTTACGACATCGTCGATCGGAGGAACCATTACAAACAATGGGGTACCCGTAGAAGACGCTCAAATCAATTTGGTGCTCACCACCACGAACGCAAAGTACAAAACCAACACCCGCGCAGGTGGTGGTTTCGATATTTTCAACGTTCAAGCGGGTGGCCCTTACACACTCACCGTGTCAGCCTCAAAATCTGTAACTGTAGACAATATCTATTTGATATTGGGAGAAAACTACAAATTAGACTTAGACTTGAGCGCTACAAGTGAGAAATTATCTGAAGTTGCCATCGTTTCTAGCCGAAATTCAGGTACTAAAACAGGTGTTAATTTGAACTTATCAAAAGAACAATTAAACACATTGCCTACTATTTCCCGTTCTATCAACGATTTCACGAAGTTTACCCCACAAGCTGGTGGAAACAATAGCTTCAACGGTCGCGACGGTCGTTTTAACAATATTACCATCGACGGAGCCAATTTCAATAACAACTTTGGATTGAGCTCTAATAACCTTCCCGGCGGAGATGCGCAACCCATTTCTTTAGATGCCATTGAAGCGGTTCAGGTAAACGTTTCTCCTTATGATGTGCGTCAGAGCAACTTTACTGGTGCCGGTGTAAATGCCATCACCAGAAGCGGTTCTAATAAAACCGAAGGATCTGTTTACACATTCTTGCGTAACGAAAGCTTAAATGGAACTAAAATTGGGGATGTAACCCTTGAGAATTTGCCTGCAACTTCTTCTAACATTTACGGTTTCCGTTTAGGTGGTGCCTTGGTAAAAGACAAAGTGTTCTATTTCGTAAATGCAGAATACGAAAATATTTCTCGTCCGGGTTTATTATGGAATTCTACTCAAGACGGTGTTGATCCAAACGATCCAAATACCTCTCGCGTATTGAAGTCCGACCTTGATGCTGTAAGCAAACATCTAAGTGAAAAATACGGTTACGAAACCGGTGGCTACGAAAATTTAGGAAATTTCGGCACCCGTAACTATAAAATTCTAGGTCGTATCGACTGGAACATCAACGACATGCACAAATTAAGTGCTCGTTACAACTATGTAAAGAATAACAATGACCAAACTACTAACGGAACTTCTGCGCCAAACCCACGTTCTTCTTCAAGCCGTTGGAGTAACAATGCAATGAGTTACGAAAACTCCTTGTACTCCTTTGAAAACACCGTTGGTTCTTTGTCTTTAGAATTAAAAAGTAACCTAAACAGCCGTATGAGCAATCAGTTGTTGTTCACGGCTACCAATATCGTCGACGCTCGTGGTTCTGGAAGTGAGCCATTCCCGTTCGTAGATATTAAAAAAGATGGCGATCAATACATTGCTTTTGGTTACGAATTGTTTAGCTGGAATAACAAAGTAGTCAACAACACCTACTCTTTTATCGATAACTTCACGTACAATACCAAACAACATACCCTAACTGCCGGTATCGCTTACGACCAAATGTATGTAGGTAATAACTTCATGCGTTACGGAACAAGCTATTACCGCTACGATTCTTTGTCACAGTTCTTAAACGACGAGCAACCATCGGTTTTTGCCGCTACTTATGGATATAACGGCAACAACAACCCAATCGCAGAAATGGGATTCGGTCAAGCCGCAGCTTATGTTCAAGATGAGTATCGTTTGAATCGCCAATTGAAGTTAATTGCCGGATTGCGTATGGATGTTCCTATTTACACAACCGAAGCAGTTGCAAACCCAGGCTTCTCGGTATATGCCGATGCAAACACTACTCCCTTCAAGAATCCTGAAGGAACCGAGGCTTTTGCTTACGATCCATCTAAATGGCCAAGTTCTTCTGTATTGTGGTCACCACGCGTAGGTTTCAACTACGATATCAAAGGCGATAAAACCATGATTGTGCGCGGTGGTACTGGTATCTTTACCGGTCGATTGCCTTTTGTATGGTATACCAACCAGGTAACCAATGCCTATGGATTACAATCAACCATTACGCTTGATTCCAAAGACGAGTTAGACCAATACGGAATTACTCAATTCAACCCAGCATGGGACGGAAACTTCAGTAAATTCCCTACAGAACCAGCTGCTTTGCCAGGTTCAGGCGGATCTTACGCCTTGGTTGATCCAAACTTCAAGTTTCCTCAAGTATGGAGAACCAGTATCGGTTTCGATTACAAATTACCTTTCGATATTGACTTTACCGCTGACGTGATCTACACCAAGTCTTTAAATGACATTTATCAGTTCGACGCCAATATGGCTCCTTCTGATACCATGTTGTACGCTGGTACTGCTTGGGAACGCGCAGGATATACTTCAAGTTCTGCTCGCTTCCACAACTCAAAAGTGCGTAATGCTATTGTAATGAGCAACACCAACCAAGGTAGTGGTGTAAGTGTATCTTTCACGTTAAAGAAGGATTTCCACAACGGTTTAGACATGTTTGTGAGCTATTCATATAACAACACTATGGATATCACCGCCAACCCAGGTTCGCAAGCCGCATCTGCTTGGTCTAACAATGCTATAATTGGTAACGCCTTAGGTCAGAACCAAAACACACCTTACATGTCTTATTCTCAGTATGCTACACCTCACCGTTTAGTAGGTGCCTTGTCATACACCAAAGAATATGCTAAAAACTTTGCCACAACGGTTACCTTGAGTTACGAAGGCTTTAATGCGGGTCGTTTTAACTACGTTTACTCGTCTGATATAAACAACGATGGACTTAGAAACAACGATCTTATTTTCATTCACAAATCGTCTGACATAACCTTTAAGGAATACTCTACAGGCGGTAAAACCTTCACAGCTGAAGAACAAGCCGCTGCATGGGATGCTTATGTTGACCAGGATGCTTATTTGAGCAAAAACGTAGGCAATTTCGCCGATCGTTATGCAGCATTGTTCCCATGGTTACACCGCTTCAATTTAGCTATCTACCAAGATTTCATTAAGAATATAGGCGGAACAAACCAAAAGTTACAGTTAAGCGCAAACATCCTAAATGTAGGTAACCTAATCAACTCAAGTTGGGGTATCGCACAGCGTTTAACCGTGAACAACGGTGCTGTTTTATCGGCCAACAGCGACGGCACTTACCAATTCAACGCTGCCGGCGGCGCATTGCCAACTACAACTTTCACCGATATTACCAGCACTTCTACTACATGGGGCGCTCAAATCGGTGTTCGTTACTTATTCTAAAAATTAATTCATTTTTATACCTAAAGGGCGTCTGTAAAAGGCGCCCTTTTTTCTTGGTGGAAATTTAAAATGAAATGGCATTCCCTACTAAATCCCAACCCTTAACCCTAAATTTGCACTATGTCGGATTCTAAACCCCTGATACTTATAAGCAATGACGATGGCATTACTGCCCCTGGAATAACTGCACTAATCGATGTTATGAAAGAACTAGGTGAGGTTATCGTGGTAGCGCCTGATAAACCACAAAGTGCCATGGGTCACGCCATTACCATTAACCACCCTATTCGACTGACAAAAGTAGATATGCATCCGGGAGTAACCGCGTACCAATGCACGGGTACCCCTGTTGACTGCGTGAAACTCGCCATAGACCAAGTATTGCCAAGACGCCCTGATTTGATGGTTTCCGGCATTAATCATGGTGCCAATTCCTCTATTAATGTTATTTACTCGGGTACTATGTCTGCTGCTATGGAAGCGGCAATCGATGGCATGACCTCTATAGGGTTTTCACTATGCGATTATGCCTGGGATGCCGATTTTGAATCCATCAAGCCGCATATCCGTAAAATCGCAAAAGAAACCCTAAAACGCGGATTGCCTTATGGTACATTGCTTAATGTGAATATCCCTGTACCCGAAGACAACAATATCAAGGGAATTAAAATTTGCCGACAAGCACAAGCGAAATGGAAGGAAGATTTTGAGGAAAGAAAAGACCCATTTAATCGTTCTTATTATTGGATGACCGGTCAGTTTATAAATATGGACAAAGGCCAAGATACCGATATTTGGGCTCTTGATAATGGTTATATTTCGGTGGTTCCCACCCAATTCGATTTAACCGATCATCAACGTATAGCCCTCCTTAATCAATGGAATTTACATGAAAGTTAAGACTCCACATATTATTCTCGGCATGTTGTTCGCGATGATAAGCACCTTGCTTATAGGAATGACTATCGCCCACTTTCAAGGCATACAACCTAAAAATTTTTTATGGGCCCGTGTCGAGTTACTCGCACGGGCCCTGTTTTATTCAGGGCGAAAAAAAGCCAGCTACATGAGCTGGCTTTTTTGTGTCTGTATCAATGGGCTTGTTAAACCTTTTGATTCTCTACAGATTCTGACTCTGTTTCAGAAGAGTCGACCAGTACTTCCGC
>JALRKL010000218.1 GCA_023268875.1 Bacteroidia bacterium | reverse complement strand
GCTTTGATTTTGGTGATTTGTTTTAATAAAGTGGCCTTAAATCGTTCCCTAATATTATTAATAATATTGGCCTATTCCGCTTGCGGAAAAGACCAGTCGCCACATACTCTTCCCCATAAGGATACCATAGAAACGCAAGTCACCAATTGGTTCTATCAGCAACAACTTCCGAACGGATTATTAGAAAGCGTTGAAAATTCAACGGGGGCCTCCTTATACGACAATGCCCTCGGGGCAATGGTTTTCATATTGCAAAACGACTATGAAAAAGCGGAAAAAATCTTCGATTTCTTCAATGCGCGTATAGATTCAGAACTAAATGCAGGCATCGGTGGATTTTCACAATTGAGAACGAGCGAAGGAGTCCCGAACCGACATAGATGGATGGGAGATAATGCGTGGTTGTTGATTGCATTGAACAACTATAAAGCACGCACAGGTAATTCTCGGTACAATAATTTATCGAAGCACATTTCCAACTGGCTAATAAGCCTTCAAGACAGCGATGGCGGTCTGTTTGCAGGATATGATGCGGATGGAAAGCTTTTAAACTATAAGGTCACAGAGGGCATGATTGATGCGTTTAATGCCGTTGAAGGTTATACCGATTTCCACAAAAAATTGCTAGGTTTTTTAAAAGTAAATAGATGGAATGCCGAGGATAAAACCATGGTGGCCTGGCCAGAAAATCCACCGTATTTATATGCGTTGGACCTACACGCATGGAGCTATTTGATTTTTCAAAACTTCCCAAGTCAAACATTAATCGCGGCGGATCGACACCTTACCACCCAAAAATCTACAGTTACAGGCAAAGAAATAACCGGGTATTGTTTCGATGAAGACGGAGATGTGGTTTGGTTTGAAGGCACCGGTCAAATGACACTAGCGTTTCATTTTGCCAATATGATCGCGGAAAGAGACCGCTATTTATTAGAAATGGAAAAAGGCTTAAAACAGGGCACCAAAGACAGCAACTCGGCGGGATTTCCTTATGCGAGCAATCCGGGCTCCCATTACGGTGATGGTCAATTATGGAATTCTGCTGATAAAGAAATTGCCATTTCGAGTGGCGCCTGGTATGTCTTTACGAAACGCAAATTCAATCCTTTTGCGGTCGGTCGAGATAAAAACATCCCTCGAGAGGATATGTTTTGGATGGATTAATTGGCACACTAGTTAAGTCAATAAAAAATCTTCTTCTCTCCAGATCTAAAGATTCATTGAAATCATTGGATTTTAGAGGTTAGAAATTTTACTTTCCGATACAAAAACTACTAAAGATCTCCCCTAAAACCTCCTCATTATCAATCTCACCGGTAATGTCTGCTAATGCTCGAATACCTGTTCGCAAATGAAACGACATCAAATCGCCGCTTAAACCCGATTCAATTCCCTCAATAATCATTTGCAGCTCTTCCGAACATGTTTCTAAAGCTACCGAATGTCGGGCATTCGTTACTACCGTTAATTGGCCAAGACGTGCAATATCCTGTGTAAACCGTTGGGCTATTTCACCCCTAAGATTGGAAACTGAATTACTATCCTGCGCACTTAACTCCCATAATTCTTCTTTTAGAACGTCGGCTACGGTTGTTTTATATCCACTCAAATCGCCTTGAAAAATATCCAATTTGTTAGCGCAAACCCATATACGCTTGCCCCGTTCTTTTAAAACGTTCAAATCTGATGTTAATTCATCGACTGTAATATTCGCAGGGTCAAAAAGGTACAAACTTGCTCCAGCTGACTCAATATGTTTAAACGTGCGATTAATCCCTTCTCTCTCTATAGCATCAGTAGCTTCGCGTATACCCGCGGTATCGATTAATCTAACCGACACATCCCCTATTCGCAAACGATCTTCGAGCGCGTCTCTTGTAGTACCCGCGATATCGCTTACAATGGCCTTATCTTCGTTTAACAAGGCATTAAACAAAGTACTTTTACCCGCATTTGGCCTACCCGCCAATACCAGAGCAAAACCTTGCTTCAAGGCGTTCCCCAAAATAAAAGAATCCTTTAACTCATCAACCTGTCGCTTAATCTCAACTACCAATGCCATTAAATCAGATCTGGATGCAAACTCAACATCCTCTTCTCCAAAATCCAATTCAAGCTCTATTAAACTGGTAAAATGCAGCAGCTTGCTACGAAGCGTTTTTATATCATTAGAAAAACCACCCCGAAGCTGGTGCAGGGCCTGCTCATGGGCAAATTTATGTTCGGCTGCAATCAAATCCGCTACCGCTTCCGCTTGAGCCAAATCCATTTTCCCATTCAAAAACGCCCTTCTCGTAAACTCCCCAGGTTCGGCCATTCTCGCTCCCAATTTTAAATAGGCTCTGAGTAAACGCTGAGATATATATAAACTTCCATGAAGTGAAACTTCTATAACGTCTTCACCCGTGTAACTTTTATTATCGAGAAATACAGAAATAACTGCTTCGTCTATTAATCCTTCTGAATCATACAGCTTTCGCAAAACCAATCTATGAGAAACGACATTCGCAATAGACTTTTTCACCAGAGCTTCTGTATAACCAAGTGCTTGTGGACCAGAAATACGAACAACTGAAATCGCTCCTATACTCCCACCTGTTGCTAAAGCGACTATGGTATCATCGTTATACATATCACAAAGGTACGTTAAGCATACAAGGTCACAAACCATCTAAACCCGAATGGCCCATTGAAAGAATTACAAAAATGAATTTGTAGCCATTAATTTATTTGCAATATTCACAAAACTAAAATGCAAGATTGTGTAAGATTAATCTAAATTTCGGTATTTTTACTCCATGCTAAGTGATATTGAAATTGCACAACAGGCCAAGTTAAGACCTATCCAACAAGTTGCGGGCGACTTGGGATTATCAGATGATCACGTTGAGCCTTATGGTAAATACAAAGCAAAAATTGCGTTTGAAATAGACAGAGAAAAAATTGCTAAAAGCAAACTGATTCTAGTTACTGCTACCACTCCTAATAAAAGCGGTTCGGGTAAAACTACTACCTCAGTAGCCCTGACGCAAGGATTACAAAAACTAGGTAAAAAAGCTATAGTAGCATTACGTGAGCCCTCACTCGGACCTTGTTTCGGCATGAAAGGTGGAGCTGCTGGAGGAGGTTATTCTCAGGTTCTACCTATGGAAGACATCAACCTGCACTTTACGGGCGATTTCCATGCAATAACTTCTGCCAACAATACCATTGCCGCATTAGTAGACAATTACCAATACAATCACCGAGGAAAACCCACGCAATTGCGCTCGGTTTTATGGCGCCGTGTACTTGATGTAAACGATCGTTCATTACGAAATATTACAACTGGCTTGGGTGGCATTTCAAATGGCATTCCACAAGAAACAGGCTTTGACATTACTCCAGCCAGTGAAATTATGGCCATACTATGCCTTTCTAACTCTTTTGAAGACTTAAAAGAAAGACTCGGTAATATTTTACTCGGTTATACTTATGAGGGCGCTAACTTCCGATTAAAAGATCTTGGGGTTGTGGGTGCCATAGCCATGCTTTTAAAAGACGCCTTTCAACCCAACTTGGTACAAACATTAGAAGGTGGACCGGCTTTCATTCACGGCGGTCCGTTCGCAAACATCGCCCACGGTTGCAACTCCATAATGGCCACTTACGCGGCTCTACAGTTTGGAGATTATGCTATAACAGAAGCCGGATTTGGATCCGATTTAGGTGCTGAAAAATTCTTAAACATCAAATGCCGCGCTGCTGGAATAAAACCAGCCGCTACTGTGTTAGTCACGACCACCCAAAGTTTAAAATTACATGGATCTGTTCCTGAATCAGAAATCAAGCTCCCAAACAAGGAAGGCCTGCTAAAAGGACTCGAAAACCTCAAACGACATGTCGAAAACCTCCAAAAACTCGGACAAACAGTTGTAGTAGGACTCAACCAATTTCACTTCGATACCGAAGAGGAAATACTACAAGTCGAGAATTATTGCGCCCAAATCGGTGCCGCGTTCGCGCGTAATACCGGTTTCGCTGATGGCGGTGATGGAGCAGTTGAACTGGCAAAAAAGGTTATCGAAATTGTTGAAAACAATCCATCAGGGGAAATTCAACATACCTATAACCTTACCGATAGCTTGGAGCAAAAACTAAATCAAATCATCCAAAAAGTATATGGTGGAAACCGTGTTGTCTTAGGCGATAATGCCAAAAAATCATTGAAGCAAATCGAGAAAATAGGTGCAAACGAATGGCCGGTATGTGTAGCAAAAACACAGTTCTCATTTACTGACAATGCTTCAAAGGTTGGCGTTGAATCTGGTTTTGACATTCATATTGACCAACTGATTATTAACGCGGGCGCCAAATTTATCGTTGCTGTTGCAGGGTCTATAATGCGCATGCCTGGTCTTCCAAAAGAACCTGCTGCTATGGGAATGGACATTATAGATGGAAAAATCACTGGATTATCTTAACTAAACCTATATAGAGTAGTTATTCATTTACTCTAAATAATGATAAAAACCCGTAATTGTTATTACGGGTTTTTATTTGTTTATCACACTTTTATAAACGAACCAATTAGAAATATTGACCTATAAAAGTCCCAACATTGACCCAAACTTTGCACAAACAAAAAGGGCCGATTCAAATGAATCGGCCCTTGATATTAAGTGAATTATTTATTTCGCCGGACGAATTAGATTCACCGTACCATTTACACGGTTAATCTTTTCTTTGCCTTTGAAACGATACTGCATTTGATAGAAGTATGTTCCTGAAGGTGCATCTGGACCATCATTATTGATTTTACCGTTCCAGCTGACTTTCGGATCTTCAGAAAAGAATACACGCTCTCCCCAACGATTGAAGATGCGAATTTCATAGACATCCTGGCCTTGCAACGGAACCCTAAATTCATCATTGAATCCATCTCCACTAGGGGTAAATACATTCGATAAATTAATGAACAAATCAATATTTACCGGCTTACAAAGCGTGTCGGAACAACCCGTTGCGTTTTTAGCAATTAAACACACCCAGTAACGTCCGCTGCTATCATAAGACCATTGAACCTTTTGGTCATTTGAATTTGAATTCTGTTTGAACTCACGTGGCAACTCTGTTTGTAAATCCATGTCACCATCGAAGTGTACGAAGCCCCAACGCCATTCCGTTCCATTTATATCTGTGCGCGTAAAGGTATAATCAGGCTTATTTGTACTATCTATATCGAAATTGGCTATTACAGAATCCACAGTGAAAGTTAAAGGCTCCATTAAAGTTGGGCACCAAGGACGTGGATGATTCTGATCATAATCTGCATAGTGCGTTACGCGGTAAACACCTGGATCGGTAAATACGCGTGCATATCGCCTGCTGCCTGTTGTGACCGTATCGGTTACCCATTGACCTGCTGCCTTACTATAGTGCTCAAACTTCCATTTGTAAGATTTCAATATCGTATCGGACTCATCGACGAAAACGTTGCTATCACCTGGACATATTGCCATTTTTTCTATATATCCTCTTACTGAATCACGAGGCAATACGGTGATGATAAACTTCTCTTGCTTCGACAAGGTATCTGGGAACACGGCAGGACAGAATTTACGAATACTTGGAGGTACTATTAAACTGTCGAACTGCTCAAGATACACCTCATAACGACCTGCTTTGGTATACTGATGCGTTACAAAGGTATCCGGAACGTTTAGGATATCGCCATCTCCGAAGAACCACGTCCAATCTGATTGTATACCTGCGCTATCCGTTGTGTTTTTAAATTTAATACTATCTCCTACGCAAATGGTAACCTCACGTCCAGCCTTATCCGCAAATTCAAATGCAGGACGAGGACCTGGTATTTTCACCCAACGCTCAAAGGTATCACCACAACCTTGGTCTGTATTCAAACTGTAGCGAATCTTGAACCATCCATTACGCGTGTACTTATGTGCAATACGTGGTGGCAAACCTTGTTCGGTACTCTTAGCGCGCTCAAAATAGTTGTCTGAACCATCACCCCAATCAATGAACCATTTATTCACGAAATCACATACCATCGGAGTAGGACCGTAACAGTTCTTCATTGCCCAATTACATGGATCGTGCAACTCAGAGCTATCGAAGAACTCTATAATAGAATTACAACTTGGAACCTCAAGACCTAAATTAAAGGCTACATCTAATCTAGAAATATAAACACGTTTTGTAACGGTATCTAAACATCCTGTAGAGTCACCTGTAATGTTCATGAAAGTAAATACGCCCGAATCGTTCTTGTAGTATAAGTTACTACCACCACCCAACTGTATGTAAGGATTGGTCATAGTACCCACACCACCGGTAGAACCATAATCACCTCTAAACTCATAGGTATCTGGATTTGCTGGATCATCGTCCTCTTTACTCCAATCCCACCTCGTCATTCTCTCTACATTCGTATCGCCTTGAACCAATCGAGCTAAACGTGCAGGATCTTTCCAGTAGTCGTAACCGGTAGCCAAAGGACCTTGGTTATTCCAATAGTTTGGATCCCAAGTTCCGAAGTTATCTGGATCTGTTGAGAAATAGCGATAATCTGGAGCCATTACCAATGATTCACCTTGATCTTGGCACACAATAGAATCGGTAAATAAATCGCTGAACATTGCAAATCCAACAATCAATGGTACCGCTGCGATATCGTCACACTCGCCGTTGTCTGAACGCATTGAAACTCCTAATATATAGCGACCTGCATGTCGTGGAACAAACTTATAAGAATTAACATTTGTACCTAAAATATTGTGCGTGTCTAAAGGAGTAATGGTTGAATCACGGAAATGGAACACCGTCATAGAATCTTTATTCGGAATAAAGTAATAACGGATGTCTTTACCATAGCCTGCTGTATCTAAACAACCGTAAGCTCCTGTGCTCGGCTGGCCTATTGTACCGGTATCATTCCAAATCATTTTTGCAATTGTAGTATCGCCAAGTGCAAACGGATCGAAACCAGCTGCATCCAAACGCTCACGGATACGGTCCCAAACCTTACTAACGTCAGCGGCTACTACATAGTCTCTAATTTCCGCCGTCCAAATTGTATCAGGGCCACTTGTAATAATGGCGTTCCCGTCATTCCACTCGTTTTCACAAGGTGTTTGTACAGGATCTTCGTAACCTTTTGTTTGAACAATAAAATTATACAAGTAATCCGGATTGCTCATTTTGCCATTTGGCAAAATTACCGGCTTTTTCAGCTTTTGATAGCGGTGAACGTCCTCTTGAATAAAGCTGGAACTGAAGTTTACGTAGTAAGGACCGGCATTACTTGTTTGCAAAATCCAACGCAAAGTCATCAAATCATCCACCTTAGTAAAGTTATTAGGTGTGAATCGCGCAATAATTGGATCCCACTTACATATTTTATAATCACCGTTATCATTTTTAACCAAGTTCAAAATTTCGAACGAAGGGTCAATAAATGGGAAACATGCAAATCTATCGTAGTAATGCGTATCAGCACATAGAGGCCGATTAGCGGCACTTCCACCTGGACGTGCCACACCATTACCGACTATTACACCTACGGTAACGCAACCTGTAGAATCATTACAGGGCTTACCCATATAATAGGTAGAGAATCGATTGCCTGGATTTCCTTTGGCATTATAACCAGGGTTAGGATTACCGGCATTCGTTCCATCCCAATAAGGAGGAGGCGATGGTGGAGTTACGGGACGACCTCCGGGATTTAAACTACTTAAAGAAACCCAATTGTTACCACAGAAGGTATCATAGTTGATTTGTAATTCCGTAAAGGAACAACCTGGTTTCAAATCACTCAATATAAAGGTCACACCGTATGTAGGGTTTCGAGAACCCAAACATTCAATCGCATCTTTAATCAAACCACTACCTACACCACCTGCGTTCGCGTGCATCAAAACGACCTGACGAATAGCTTCGCTCTCACAAGCCAGGGGATGACAGGTGTCTTTGTGCTTCAAGCGTGCGTTATTACACGAAGGAATTCGTGCATAATAAAGCGATCGGAAACGTTCATAATTAATGATGTAATTATATCCAGGTATTCCAGGAGGTATTCGCTTGAACGAGTCTATGCGCGCCAGGTTTTCACCTTTGGCGGCACGAATATTATACAAGTTATATGGCAATGTATCTCGTTTGAGATATACCGTATAGTTATATACGAAACTGTCTGTTTCGCTGTTTAGTATGATAATATCTTCAGGCTTTAAGGTATCGATCCAAGGACCAATTACCAATGATCTAACGCCGTCTTTTATGATAATTGCAGAATCGTCATCTCCTAATTCAATAGCGGCGTGGAATTCCATGAAACGCTCCGCTTTACCAACAACCTTTTTCTCTAAGCCCCATAATTGGGTACCTTTAATTCCACTAGAAAAATATGTCGCACTATCATCAGCATTCGCAGGTATGTATACCAAAGTATCGTAGATGATATAGAACATACTGTCTGGGAAAACAGGTACACGAATACATATTCCGTTGCTATCAATAAATCGAGCATCTTCCATCGGAGCCATTTTGAAATCCGATAACATCACCATATCCCAAGAAGGATAATAGTGGAACGGGATGGAATCTCTAGAGAAATTACAGTTTACATTTACGTTCTTATTATTTAAGATATCTGTAGTACACTTTGATCCAAAGTTATCGCCGAAATCCCAAAGACGCGTAGCACAAACCCGTTCTCTTTTGAAAGGGTCGTTATGGGCACCTGGCAATAGGGGTCCGCTTCCGGTATAAACGGTGGTATCTCCGTTTTCGTTTCTATCTCGACGCTTTGGTGGAATCCAAGTCCATCCAGAAGGTCCGTTAGAGAAATTATGCCCTAATGCAGTAGTTCCATCTTTGTAGAAGGTACTGTCGTCATCTGTGAAGTCTAAATCGTTGTGATAAAAAGTTGAATGATTTCTGAAAAACACCGTGTCCATTACATCTTTTGGACATTGGAAAATTTGCCAATCAGCAATACGGTCTCCTGCAACGTCTACCACAGATCGTGGGCCTAAAATAATGATGGTATCCATTATTAAAGCGGGTCCACAAATTGGATGATTGTAAGCCAATGTGATTAAGAAAGGACCTAAACCGGTAAAGATATGTGGTGGCGTCCAAGTACGGAAATTGATATTTTCCGGACCCGAATTTGGATCACCAAATGTCCATAAAAATCCGTTAACGCCTTGAGGAATCTGATCTACGCTGAATTTAATCTCTGGTGAAGAAATACAGGTTGAATCCTTATCCGCCAAAATCTTCACATTAGAAGCGAAAACCGTTGCAGTGGCCCTGTTAAAAAAGCTATCCTTACAACCGTCTTTAGTTCTAATTATTAATTTTGAATCGTATACTCCTTGACCATAAAACCATTTGCTGATATCAGGACCCCAATATTTATCGGCAATAGGCTTTGTTCCAATATCTACAGTACCATCACCCCAGTACCACCAAATACTATCCACTTGGTCTTTACCAATACGGCTAATATTTTTGATTTTGGCCTCAACCGAATCACATTTTACAGGTTTATTACTTGAAAATGCCGCTCCAATTTTCTCACGAACAAAAACAGCATCCGCAATATTTTGTGTATCCGTACAACCGTTTTCGTCTGTTGACTCAATATACAAACTGAAGGAACCTCCACGCACGTCTTTGATAGAAAAACACAATTGATTTGGCATGGTAGATGGTGGAAAATCGTATTCGAAAAACTGACCATCCCCAACGACATATTTCGCGTTGGTTATTTTCTTTCCATTAGGGTTTTTAGTATTATCTGTAAAGCAGAACAAATTATTCTCAAAACACTGAGAATCCACGGTAATGATATCCATATCGATATCTGGTTTCTCGAAAATATCTATTTCGATGGATGTTTCACACTTCTGACCATTAATTACGGTCGAGTACGTTACTTTGTTTTTACCCGCTGTCTTAAACGCGTAGTTCACATTTAAAGATCCATTGGTTTTGTTGTCAACACCACCATCTGTAAACGTCCATTCGTGGTTAGAACCGGCCGCTGTACCCGTAAAGGTAATCGGAGCCCCAACACATGGGCTTCCGCTGTAGGTAATGGCACAACTTTGTGCATTGGCCGCATGACCAAACACAAAAGTCAACATTAACAATGTCCAACTTTTAATAATTAAGGAAAATCCTTTCATAGGTTTCATGTTTTTCAATTGAAATCGTTCAAAAATAAGTGATTTGTCCCACTTAGAAAAGGGTTTGGCATCCTCCCTCATAGCTTGTGGCGATTGCTGTTCCATATTTATTTCCATCTTCAATATTTTTTAAATTTATTTACCGGAGTTCAACCGTGAAATTCCTTACATCAAATTGCGAATCTCCCGAATATTTCCGCCTCACTTGAACTTTATAAATTCCTTTTTCACATTTCCGCTTTTCGAAATACCCAGACCATTTTTCAGAGGGGCTTTTTGAACTAAAAACCTTGTTCCCACGCATATCTATGATAATTATATCGAATTCCTTTGGAATTGGAATTGACACATAAAATGAATCATTAAACCCATCCCCATTGGGCGTAAAGACACTCGGAAACACATCGTCTGAAATGAAATTTTCAGGCGTCACCCAACGTGAAAATCCAAATGTATCCCTACATCCATCCATAAAATG
>JALRKL010000178.1 GCA_023268875.1 Bacteroidia bacterium | reverse complement strand
ATAATTTAGAAATAATCTTATTTGTCTTCTAAGATTATTCCAGATTCGTTCTTATAAGGACTAGCTATCTTCACGTATTCCTTTAGGCGCTTAATGTTCTGAACACGTACGGTGGCTTTTGAACGGTTTTTAGCTTCTTTTCTTTTTAATCTAGTTACTGCCATGGCTCAATTATTTCTGCAAATATAACACAATCCATTTTTTTTCAAAAAGAAATCTCCATAATTCTCCAAGTTTCTTTGCCTTTTTCTCGGAAGGAAATGGACTTCACATTTTTGTCAACAATAATTTGGCGAGGCATAGCACTCATATAACCTCCGCCTTGATATAAATTAACTTTTCGATTGTTCCCATTCTTTAAATTCACAACGGCGTCTATGGTATTTTTAGGAATTGCAATAGTCTTCGTTTCATGATTTATTCCAAATACCTTAACGGTTGCACTATTCTCAGAGGAAATCACTCTGGTGCTATTTTGAAACTGCGAAAGAATTAATCCACGTCCATCACCGGGTAGATAAAGCCCCGAATTCACCCCGTTAATGTAACTAAAACCTTGGCCATTATTATTTAACAGTACGCCTCCGTTATGTGCATCATCGGGTCCATGTTGATCTCTGGTATATTTGTTATTCCCGTTAAATACAACATCTAAAAAACCATCATTATTTATATCGATGCTTTGCATTCCATAAATTGGGCCTTTTTGCGCCTCGAATGGGAGGGGAGTTACAGAGAATACACCTCCGTTATTTTTAAGTACGAGATGCGAAAATTCGTTGGCGAACATTTGATTATCCTTTAATTTCTCACCAAAAATATCTTCCATTGTTTGCCCAGTAAATGAAGCATAGTTTGTGTACTTTTTGCTCATATATTTCGGGATAATCTGAGCCATTTCATCTAATGAATATACCGGGTATTTTCGGCCATCTTTTGTGTAACTTAAGAAGAAATCCGTTCTGCCATTTCCATCCACATCGGTCCAATAAACGTGTACAGGTTCGTTTTTAGTAGCACGAATAAAGCTATTTCTACCCTTGTTAGAAACGATGTAATCCATATCTCCGTCGTTATCCATGTCTAATGGACATATGCTGTTGTACCATCCGGAATAGTCAAATGTTTGCGTTTCTTTTGAAGCAAATTCGAACTTGCCGCCGGTATTTTTCATGAATACAATAGGGGTATATTCACCCACCAACATCAAATCGGGTAAATTATCATTATTGTAATCGGTGAAAATACCTTCACAAATCATTCCGGGCATGACCAATGCGGGCGCATCGCTCTGGGTTGCATCCGTAAATGTCCCCCCTTCGTTTTTCAATAGGAAACTTCTTATTCCAATGTTTGGATAATTACCCGGCAAAATCCTACCCGCCACAAACAAATCTAAATCCCCATCTTGATCGTAATCTGCCGATGTAACGCTATTGCAACTACCGATTACATTCGGTAATTTATTAGTGCCATCAATAAATTGACCATTCCCGTTATTAAGATACAATTTATGCTGATATTGATTATTGGGCCAAGAAAGTTCAGATCCTCCAACAGCAATGTATAAATCTAAGTCTCCATCTCCATCGCAATCAAAAAGCAAAGATCCGGTAATATCGGTTTTTATGGATCTCCAAGGTTGTGAACTACCCAATTTAAAACTGCCATTGCTCATTCCGATAAACAAGCTAGCGTTGCCAGTTCCATCACCTAAGAATACATCATCAAAACCGTCATTATTAATATCTCCACTGCTCATGCCAGGGCCTAACATGGTATAACGATGTGGCAATAGTGGTTCTCTCTTAAAATCAGGTGTTTCTAAATCTGAATGTTTAAAGGTTAGAATATTGTTTTTAGGTTTAAAATAGAGGGTTTTATTTTTCCTGAATAAATCGAGCTTATCTCCAGATTCCCAGGTAATTTTTTCAAGAATAACTAAATGTGTTTTATCTATTTGACTTATATCTAGCTTAGCAATACCTGCGTTATTTTTCTCTAGATATACTTCAGGGATGCTAGTGGATAAGCCTAAACCAATATGAAAAATGGGGTCTGAGGCGCTCAAATATCCTCGATGACTGAAATTCTGAAACAGTCTGAAGCTACCATCGTCGTTTTTGACCCATAGTTTGTACCCTTCTGTAGTACTATTCTTTTCAGAGGTGATTTTAACATTTATAAAATGATTTTTACTACCCTTATTCTTGTAAATAAATGCCTCTTCTCCCTGATTGCAAACCACTAGGTCCATTTGGCCGTCACCATCTAAATCTCCTACTGCCGCACCGGTGCTAAGTGTAGCATCGCTAAGTCCCCACTCTTGTGCTTTGTTTTTCATGCCAT
>JALRKL010000140.1 GCA_023268875.1 Bacteroidia bacterium | reverse complement strand
CCTATCTGGCCGAATTTCTTTTGAAAAAAGGGTATATGGTCCATGGCATTAAACGCCGTAGCTCTTTATTTAATACGGATCGTATTGATCACCTTTACGAGGATCCTCATGTGGATGGTGCTTGTTTTAAATTACATTATGGTGATCTAAGCGACAGTACAAATCTTATAAGGATTGTTCAAGAAGTTCAGCCAGATGAAATTTATAATCTTGGCGCAATGAGTCATGTTCAAGTGAGTTTTGAAATGCCCGAATATACAGCCAATAGCGATGCCTTGGGGACTTTGCGGATATTAGAAGCGATCCGAATACTAGGTTTGGTAGAAAAAACACGCGTTTATCAAGCTTCAACCTCTGAATTGTATGGCTTGGTTCAAGAAGTACCACAAAAAGAAACAACGCCGTTCTATCCAAGAAGCCCTTATGCTGTAGCTAAAATGTACGCCTATTGGATTACGGTAAATTACCGCGAAGCCTACAATATGTATGCGTGTAATGGTATACTTTTTAACCACGAAAGTCCTATTCGGGGGGAAACTTTTGTAACAAGAAAAATCACCCGGGCCGCTGCGAGAATAGCCTTGAACCTTCAGGAACGCCTTTATTTGGGTAATTTGAACTCAAAGCGCGACTGGGGACATGCAAAAGACTATGTGGAAGCGATGTATTTAATATTGCAGCAAGACAAACCAGAAGATTTTGTAATTGCCACAGGACAAACAACCGAAATACGAGAATTTGTAAAAATGGCATTTGGCCACGTAGGTGTTTCCTTAGAATTTAAAGGTTCAGGCGTTGATGAGATTGGGTTTGTTAGTCAAGTAAATGCCGATCTATTCGAAGGTCAAACAGGCAAGAAGTGTCACCTCGCCATAGGGCAAGAGGTAGTATTTGTAGATCCTAAATATTTCAGACCTACCGAGGTAGATTTACTTATCGGAGATCCGACCAAATCGAAAGAAAAGTTAGGTTGGAAGCCAAAATACGATCTTCCTGCGTTGGTTGAGGATATGATGAATTCCGACATACGATTGATGCAAAAACAAGACTACTTGCGTGAAGGCGGTTTTGATACTCAGAATTATTTTGAATAAAACCTATCGTGGAGAAAGAAGCTAAAATTTATGTTTCGGGACATCGTGGAATGGTTGGAAGTGCTATTGTGCGTGAATTAAATCGCCTTGGACATACCAATATTTTAACCCGCACTTCAAGCGAATTGGACCTGAGAAACCAAGATGACGTTACGTCTTTCTATAAAAAAGAAAAACCAGACTATGTTTTTGTGGCTGCCGCAAAAGTGGGAGGCATACACGCCAATAACGTTTACAGAGCAGATTTTTTGTACGATAACTTGATGATTCAAAACAACTTGATTCATGGAGCTTACGAAAACAAAGTGAAAAAATTGATGTTCTTAGGCAGCAGTTGTATTTATCCGAAACTGGCGCCTCAACCGCTCAAAGAGGAATACTTACTGAGTGGTTATTTGGAAAGCACAAATGAGCCCTATGCAATAGCAAAAATCACCGGCATCAAGATGTGCGAAGCATATAGAGATCAATACGGATGTAATTTTATCTCAGCGATGCCAACCAATTTATACGGTTTGAACGACAATTACCATCCTGAAAATTCACACGTATTGCCGGCATTGATTCGTAAGTTTCACGAGGCAAAGATTACAAACGCAAATCAAGTAACTATTTGGGGCGATGGAAGCCCGATGCGCGAGTTTTTATTCGCCGACGACTTAGCAAACGCTCTGGTTTACCTTATGCTAAATTACAACGAAAAGGAATTCGTAAACGTGGGTTATGGCAGCGATATTACTATTAAGGAATTGGCTGAAACAATCGCTAGGGTAGTGGGCTTTGATGGAAGCCATGTTTACGATTCGACTAAGCCAAACGGTACACCAAGAAAACTAATGGATTCCTCACGTTTATTTGCAACGGGTTGGAAGCCAAGTGTTGATTTAGAAAAGGGTATCGCTATTGCATACCAAGACTTTTTGTCTAAAACATCACAAGAGTGATAAAATCCCTCTAAATAAAAAAGCCGCCTCTTTAATTTTAAGGGCGGCTTTTCTTATAAAGATCAAAGGATTTACTTCAACACATCACGTGAAATAACCACACGCTGGATTTCAGAAGTTCCCTCGTAGATTTGGGTAATCTTAGCATCGCGCATAAGTCGCTCTACGTGGTATTCTTTCACGAAACCATATCCACCATGAACTTGTACCGCTTCAACGGTAGTTTTCATTGCAGTTTCAGAAGCGAAAAGCTTAGCCATGGCGCTGGCACGGTCGTAGTTTAAATGCTGGTCTTTTAACCAAGCAGCTTTCAAACACAACATACGAGACGCTTCAATTTCGGTAGCCATATCCGCTAATTTGAACGCAATGGCTTGGTGATGCATAATTTCTTTACCAAATGCTTTACGCTCTTTCGAATATTTCAACGCTAACTCATAAGCACCGCTTGCAATACCTAATGCTTGAGCTGCTATACCAATACGGCCGCCACTCAAAACTTTCATAGCAAACTTAAACCCAAAACCATCTTCACCAATACGGTTTTCTTTAGGAACCTTTACATCTTGGAACATGATGCTATGGGTATCACTACCGCGGATACCTAGTTTATCTTCTTTTTTTCCAACGGTTACGCCTTCCCAAGACTTATCTACGATGAATGCATTTATGCCTTTGTGGCCTTTTTCAACATCGGTTTGGGCAATAACCAAGTAATAACTTGCGCTGTTACCATTGGTAATCCAATTCTTGGTGCCGTTTAATAAGTAGTGATCGCCCTGGTCGAAAGCTGTTGTTTGCTGGCTGGTAGCATCGCTACCGGCTTCTGGCTCTGACAAACAGAAAGCGCCGATTGCTTGTCCTGTAGCCAAAGGGCGCAAATAGCGTTCCTTTTGCTCTTCTGTTCCGTAGGTTTCCAAACCCCAACAAACTAGGGAATTGTTAACACTCATACACACAGAGGCAGATGCATCTATTTTAGAAATTTCCTCCATAGCGAGAACGTAGGAAATGGTATCCATTCCACCGCCTCCCCATTTGGGATCTACCATCATGGCCATGAAGCCCAATTCTCCCATTTTTTTGATTTGCTCTGCAGGAAACTTTTGCTGCTCGTCGCGTTCAATAACGCCTGGAAGTAATTCAGTTTGGGCAAAATCTCTTGCGGCTTGTTGTACCGCTAAGTGCTCTTCGGTTAGTTCGAAATTCATAACGCAGTGCAAAAATAGGCCTTATTGTATAAACATTCACAATAAGTGCTTCATCGAATGTTCCAACAAAACGGATTCTGCTGTGTTATATTTGCACTACTATTATGCCCACAATTACGTTTTTATTTGAAGAAAAAGATAAAAATCCGGTAAAAGCCGAGATTTTCCCAGGAGAAAGCATCCTTGAAGTTGCCCTTGATAACGAAGTAAGTTTAAATCACAATTGCGGTGGCGTATGCGGTTGTAGTACCTGTCATGTCTACATAGAACAAGGCGAGGACGATCTTCCGGAAATGAGTGATAGGGAAGAGGAATACGTAGATCGTGCTCGAAATCCTAAGTACAATAGCCGATTGGCATGTCAGTGTAAACTCGACGAGGAAGGTGGTGATTTGGTCGTGACTATTCCCGATCAAAGTGGAATAATTGGACATTAATAAGTCGGTTTTTGTAACGAAAAATTTAAAAAATAAATAAACATAATGGAGCTCCCTATATACTGGAAAGACCACGAAGACATCGCGATGAAGTTATACGAGCGATTCGGAGATGCGTTTGGTGAAGACAAAATCTATAGAATTAGATTTACCGACCTAATTGAATGGGTTTTGGAAATACCCGAATTTGCGGAAACGAGAGAAGAGTGCAACGAGGGCCACTTAGAGATGATACAATCTCAGTGGGTTTACGAATGGCGCGATAATCAATAAACGTCATTTATGCTTCATTTACAGCACTTCTCCATTTGGTTATGGTGCTGTTTTACTAAAACTTTCGTTTCTTGCGAGAGAATGTTTAGGTTATTGTCAACAGTTGCCCTCTTGGGCGGTTTTGCTTCCGTTTACGGACAACAAGCCAAAGATTTTGTGGAACCTTGTGGACATACCGCAGTAATTGAACACCTCGAAAAAAAATATCCCGGGTTTAAGAACAGTTACGACCGTCGTTACATTGAGACCATTAAGAAGGGTCAAGGCATTCAGAAACGCAAAAAGCAAATCAGAGATACAACCTATTTTTACGACAGCGTTTTTACCGTTCCGGTGGTTTTTCATATTCTGTACAACAACAGCTATGAAAATGTAGAGGATAGCTTAATATTCAACCAAGTTGAGGTTCTAAACGAAGATTTTCGTAAAATGAACGCCGATACGGTTAATATTAGGCAAATATTCAAACCTCGAGCTGGAGACGCGAAGATTAAATTTGTGTTAGCAGAAAAAGACCCTAATGGAAATCCAACAAACGGCATAAATAGAGTTCCGACTACGGTTGCCAGTTGGGGAAGCAACGGAGTAAATAATAATATGAAATACACAGCACGAGGCGGTGTTGATGCTTGGGACCCAAGGAAGTATATAAATGTGTGGATTTGCGATTTAACCTTAAACGGTCAAGATCGGGTATTGGGATTTGCATATCCACCTTTTGGTCACCCGTTTTGGCAATCGAACGTATTCGTTTCAGATCCCGAACAAGGTGTGGTGATTCATTACAAGTGCATTGGAAGAAATAACCGGCGCGCCAATACTTCGGTATTGCTCGCTTCTAATAAAGGACGCGTGGCCACGCATGAGTTTGGTCATTATTTTGGGTTGCGCCATATCTGGGCAGACGATCAGTTTAGTGCCAATCGTTGTTTATTAGACGATTATATTGAAGACACCCCGCTACAAGGTACAGGTTCTAATTTCACGTGCCAGAAAACCCGCAATACTTGCGTTGAGGCCAATGATGCTCCTGATATGGTTGAAAACTACATGGACTACTCAACTCATGAGTGCCAGACCATGTTTACAAAAGGTCAAACCGATGTAATGTATGATGCTTTACGTACGTTTCGCCGCGACATTATTGCCACGGCGGAAGTGGAAGTTACAACCCGGGTTTTTGATACCGTTATTTACGACCAAGTACTAATATTCCCAAGGCCGTCTGAGTCGGTTATTGTTGTTGAGCTTACCAAAGAAGTTTTGGAGAGCACGGTAAACTTCTCTGTTTATAATTCTCTCGGACAGAAAGTCATAAAAGAGCAAGAGTTAACATCAAATGAAACCTATTTTGACTCCAGAAAGTTGTCCCCCGGTCATTACGTTGGGGTACTTAAAAACAACAATCAGGAAATTAAAAAAACCGTTAGGTTTATCATAGATTAGCCTACAATTTTAAGTTGCTGACTTGCTTGGAGCAGACGCTTTAATTGGTCGTTTATTTGAATTTCTAAGTTTAAAAATACCGCATCGCTAATTTCCCCTTGTTTTCGAGCACTCCACATAGATGATAATAGTTTCGAACATCGAATGAAGGTTCGTTCAATCTCGTAAATAGTATTCAATCGAATGTTTTTTTCTGGTTCTTTGCTTCGAGCGATGGCTATAGCGGCCGCGATGATTTCAGCACGAACGCGTTCGGATAAGTTGTCTTGACTCGCAGAATTGCCCAATTCTTGTGCAAAAACCTGTATGTTTTGGTGAATATTACTGTTAAACTGCATGTTTCAAATATCTAATATTCAAAATGTTCTACTTGTAAGTGAAACGTATATACACGGATAATACGACTATAATTCGCACAGAGTAAAAAATACGTATCTTTGTAGCCACAACGTTCTGATGATTTCACGCCGACTCGTACGCATTAAAACCTTACAAACACTCTATTCTTGGAAACAGAGTCAAGAGGTTCCCTTAAGCCAATTCTCGAAAGAGCTTTTTGAACGGTTAACCCAAGTACACGAATGCTATCTATTCTTACTGGACTTTCCCTATCAATTGCGTGAATTTGCACTGGCAAAACAAGATTTTGAAAAAGGAAAATACTATCCCTCCAAAGAAAAAATCGATCATTACTCGTTATTGAACGGAACGAAATTACTCGATCAAGTACACAATCAAATCTTACACGCTGGTTACCATGGTTTCAGTTGGTCGGACACCGATAATAATTTCGAACAATGGTACTCTGATCTAAAGGGATACGATTTCTCAAGAGATTACGGCATATTTTTTACTCCTAACGAAGATCAACAGAAGGAATTCTTAGAAAACGTATATTATTCGTTTTTAGAAACGAACGAACCGTTTAACAATGCCATTGAAGAGGTATATCCGGTTTGGTTTGACGATGCTCCTTACACGGTTCGGGACATTCTTAAAACGTTTGAACTTTCAAAGAGTCTGGATAATCTAAATGTGAAATCTGGAATTAGGGCAAGCGACGAAGAGGTAGTTTGGGCTTCTCAAATGTTAAAAGATACCGTTGCTCACAACGACTTATATGAAAAACTAATTTCAGAGGTTACTCAGAATTGGGATCCTTCACGAATAGCGGTAATGGATTTGTTGATACTGAAAATGACGTTAACAGAATTTTTGCATTGTCCAGAAATACCCGTAAGAGTTACCATTAACGAGTATCTAGAAATCACCAAAAACTACAGTACTCCTAATAGTTCTAAGTTCGTAAATGGCATAATGGACAAACTACGAATTGAATTAGAAAGTCGAGGAGAAATACGCAAAACTGGCCGGGGTTTAAAGTAAAAACAATACTTTTGTGTTATGAGTTTACGTGCATTTTTATATTTAAGTTGCAGTATTGCTTGGATAGCTTGCACCCCAAGCAATCAAGAGTTTACCTCCAACGATATTGAAAAATTTAATCCCGAATCTGCCGATCCAAAACAGCCTAAAGGAACCGCACAATTCGTAGACAGTGTTTTTGAATTTGGCAATATTAAAGACGGAGATGTAGTTCAACATACATTTCGTTTCAAAAACACCGGAGAAGGGCCTTTAACCATCGCAAAAGTTGCCGCCTCCTGTGGATGTACCACACCAGAATGGACGGAAGACGTTATACCTCCTGGAGGTGAAGGCAAAGTTGTTGCTACATTTGACTCAAAAGGCAAAGGGGGAGTTGACAACCCATTAGTAGAAAAAAACATCGAAGTTTTATTTGAAAACGCCACTAACGAATACGTTACACTCATTTTCAAGGCTAATATTTTAAGTACCGAAGACGAACATTCAAATCATTAAAATGAATTTTATAACAATTAATACTATTTTACAAGCCCCAGCTCCACAAGGCTTTGATCCTATCGTACTCATGTTAATCATGGGGGTATTCTTTTTCTTTATGATTTGGCCACAAATGCGTCGTCAGAAGAAAACGAAAAATTTCATCGCAGAATTGAAAAAAGGCGATACTGTTGTTACTACTGGCGGGGTACATGGTAAGATAGCGAGCATTACTGAAAAGTTCATGATTTTGGACTTGGAAGAGGGTAAAATGAAAATTGAACCCAACGGAGTGAGTATGGAAAACACCCAGGCCGCTTATCCTGCCCCCAAAAAAGAGGCATAATACCGAATGCTTAAAGTTGGAATCACCGGAGGAATCGGAAGTGGCAAAACATGGGTTTGTCGCATATTCCAACATCTAGGTGTTCCCTTGTTTGAAGCCGATTTAGAAGTAAAGAAACTTTACAGCTCTGATAAGGACCTGAAAACCGAGCTCATTCGTAATTTTGGTCAAGAATCCTACGACGAAAATGGAGCGTTCAATACATCATTTTTTAGAAGCATACTAAAAGACGAAACGAAACGCTCCATACTTAACAACATTGTACACCCTAGAGTATTTGAACGGTTTGAGTCGTGGAGTTTAGAACAGACTGCACCGTATGTGATCAAAGAAGCGGCTATATTGTTTGAAAGCGGTGCCGATAGAACGGTACACAAAACAATCGGTGTTTTTGCCCCAATAGAAACCCGGATAAATAGGGTAATAGAGCGCGATAATCGAAGCAGAACAGCGGTTCTAGATATAATTAAAATGCAAATGTCGGACGAAGAACTCCGTAAACGCGTAGACTACACTATTACGAACGATAATGAAAACAGTGTCATTAAACAGGTCCGCGATTTACACCAAGTATTGATTAACGAAGCTAGACATTTCTGAAGCCAATGACGCGGCAGCTTCTCTGGCTTTGTCCGCATAATCTTCGTCATTACCCGCATATATAATTCCACGGCTGCTATTTACGAGTAGCCCTAAATCTGAATTTGCTGCATTGGTAGCAACATCATACAAACTTCCACCTTGTGCTCCAATACCAGGAACCAACAAAAAGTGTTCCGGTGCAATTTGGCGCAGTCTCTTTAAGATATCCCCATGCGTACCACCGGCAACAAACATTAAATTATCGGTATTGCCCCATTTAGCTACGGTTTCCAAAACCCGTTCATATACCGCATAACCCTCGGCATCTTTAATCAATTGAAAATCCTTATGACCTGGATTGCTGGTTAGTGCCAAACAAATAATGGTTTTGTCTTTAAACTCTAAAAACGGTCTCAAACTATCTTCTCCCATGTAAGGCGAAACGGTGATAGCGTCAAAATTCATTTTTTCAAAAAAAGCACGCGCATACATGGTGCTGGTATTACCAATATCGCCGCGTTTAGCATCCGCAATTTTGAAAGTTTCCTTGGGTAGGTACGACAGCGTTTGTTCCATCCACTGCCAACCTTCCGATCCATATTGCTCATAAAAAGCTGTATTAATCTTGTACGAAACCGAGTAAGCATGCGTGGCAGCCACTATTTCTTGGTTGAATTGCAAAAATCCAACGTCATTTTTAGGCAAGTGTGCAGGTAATTTGCCCATTTCTGTATCCAATCCCGTGCACAGAAAGCTTTGTTTGCGCTTGATTTCTTGAATTATGTCAGCTTTTTTCACTTTATATGCAAATTACGGATATAGCTGCGAAATTTGGGTACTTTTGTTTTATGCGTAATTGGTTACTTGCCCTTATTTCTTTTTTGTTTCTCTCGGGGGAAGCCCTCTCACAGTTTGTACAAATAGGAAACGGTTCGTACGTGGGTACAGTAGCGGGACCGGTAATTACCCGTAACACTATGGCCGACTATCAATCCAAATACGCATATATTTTTCCTCAAAGTGTATTGGGAAACATGCGACATGGCGATAGTCTTAGCTTACTGTCATTTATGAGAATTGATGGCGCTTCGTTTGACGGAAATTGTTCGCTGCGGATTTGGTTGAATAATACCACCTTAAGCGACTGGGGCAGCAATCCAATTTCGTTTCAAGAGCAAATTGATAGCGGTACACAAGTGTACCACAACCATCCCAAAACACATATCGGCCCAGATGATCGATTTTATAAAATTCCATTTGATAAAACATACGTTTTTGACTCAACCAAAGGGAACAACCTGGCATTATTGGTGTATTATGAACAGTTTGATACCATTAAAGGCAGCATACGCTTTTATTTTGAGGGTTCTAATACCGTTAGTGGTTATTACAGCCCTCAGGTAAGATACTCCATAGGGGTTACGGCCGATGATTCTTTACGAAACACTACAGAATACCACCCAACTATTCGATTTGCTTTTCCTAGAGAGAATCAAGACGTACATGTTCGCAAAGTGTATACTTTGGGAAAAATACCGGTTCCATTAGGCAACCCAGACAGCGTAAAAGTGTTGATTAGAAATGTAGGAAAGCAAGATCTTAGTTCGCACAAGATTTATACCTACTCTAAAGGCAAAAATCGCCAGCGCGATAGTTTTTATATTAACTTAAAAGTCGAAGAAGAACGGATCGTTAATGTGCCGTCTTTATTTCCCACAAACAAAGGAATTGATACGGTATATGTGGAAGCTTCCGACAAAAATACGAGTAACAATAGTGCATACTCTATACGCTGGGCAAACGAGAATATTTACAGTTATCGCGATATAACACAACCTCCAGCCGGAGGTGGAATTGGGTTCAATGGGTCTCAGGGAGATTTTGTGGCCCGTTTCATGAGTAATAAGCCTAAAAACTTGAATCAAATAAGCGTTGCTTTTAGTGGTAGTGGGCGGTTATTTAAATTGGGAATTTGGGATCACGATACCGTTATGTCTAAACCCAAGAAATTGCTTTGGGAAAGCGATTCATTAATCACAAAATCGGGTACCTATATTTACGATATGCCGAAGCAGGTAAGGGTAGAAGGGTCGTTTTATGTAGGGGTAAGACAACTGGACTTAAACAATGTGGCTTTTGGTTATCAAATGGAACAACCGGTGCGTCCCAAAACATTTTTTTATGCGGTTCCATTAGGTGATACCAATTGGGTAGATTTTAATCCCGGTGCACCTTACAAATTTATAATCGAACCCCGCCTACAGGCAGATTATGATATTATAGCCTCTGATGTAAACCTCCCTAAAGATACATTTAATGTGCACGATGCCGATACCATTGGTCCAACCGCTCAAATTGCAAATATTGGAGTTAACGACATTGCCGATAGTGTTCGGATTCGATGCATTATTAAGGGACCCAACATACTTCACTATGACGAGTCCATATACGACACAATTGCATCAGGCTTTACAAAAAATTATTCTTTTCCTAAAACATTTACTCCGTGGGAATACGGTGTTCATTCATTAACCTTGATTGTTTCTCATCCATTAGACCAAGTAATTGACAACGACACGATTATTAAAACATTCATTGTTGGTTCTAGACGAGATGCCACTATAAGAACGGCGTATCCATCTGGAAGTTCAACATTTGTGGCTCGCAAAGACACGTTGCAGCCAATTTCTACCATAATGAATATCGCTTTTGCCAACACTGGAACCTTTGATGTGGTATCAGAGATTTGGTTGAGCGACTCCCTGATTTCAAGAAACACCCAATCGCTTCAATTAGGCCCACAGGGATCTCAAATATTAGTTTGGCCCACATACCCATGTGACGATACGGGTAGATTAAAATGGATTGTGTTTACCGACTTGAGCGGAGACGAGTATACCCTAAACGACACAGCAATTTTTACAGCATTTATTTATAAGACGGTAGATGTGGCCGCAGAGAAAATTAACACACCCGACAGTTTTTCTGTTTACAAAGCCAATGAGGATATAAACATTTCAGGTCGAATTTATAATGAGGGCGTTTTACGGGCCGATCAGGTGAAAACGATTTTTGAAATTTTTGATTCAAAAGAAAATCGGGTCTATTTTGATAGCTTACGGCGTGACGTTAACGGTCGGTCGGGACAAACCTTCGCATTTGCAAAAAAATTCAGACCGCTCAAAAAAGGGCGTTACACAACGCAGATATTTATTGCCGATAGCATGGACTTATACCGGGAAAACGACACGTTTCGTTCTCATTTCTTTGTAGGAAGACCAACGGATTATGCCGTAGATTCTATTTCTATACCCAGTGTAATGTCCACGGATCCAGTTGGAACAACTTGGTCGGTAAGTTTGGAAAATACAGGTTATGACACATCGGTTATTGCCAGCGATATTACCGCGAGAATTTATAGAAACCAAACACAATGGTTCGAAGAGATAAAGAGCGTTACGCTTTCACCGGAGACCTCACAAAAAGTCATTTTTAATAAGCCATTTAAGCCTTTATTTACTGGCGATTACCTTGTAGAAGTGGTTGTAGCCCATCCTGATGACGGTAATGCGTTAAATGATACGGTTCGCAAATTAATAAACGTTCAGATTGGAAAAGATGTGCGCATGGATACGGTTAGTCATCCCGATCAAAACCAGGTTTTTTATATCAACGACAAGGTTGATAGCAGCACAATTACCATAACCAATCAAGGATTAGACAGCCTAACGGGAGTTCAACTGCATACGCAGTGGATATTTGAAAAAGCCCTTTATTACAAATCTGTAGATACATTTTCTTTGGCTTCTAATAAGTCAATTATGTTTACCAAACCTACGCAAATCCTTTTTAATGCCTTCGGTAAAGGGTATTACAAGGCTTGGTTGGAGCACCCTGGTGACGAAGACACACGAAACGATACAATAGTTAAATATTACAGTGTTCGGTCAAAGCGTGACTTAGAAATATTTTACATTGATTCGCCCTCACAGGGTGGCTTATATGTCACTAAAACGAAGTTGTACCCGATTATTTACATAACCAATTCGGGCGTAGATTCGGCTGTTTTTGCGGGAAATCTTAGTCTTGAAATAACCAAAAACGGACAAAATTGGTACATAGAACGCCTTCCGATACCGGTACTCAATCCAGGAGATACCCAACAGATTCAGGCAACCCAAGTACTTTACTTCGACGAAGTGGGAGCCTATCAAGTAAGGTGTTTTGCAGAAAACAATTTCGACGATAATGCTCTTAATGACACCTTTGGATTTACTGTAAATGTTGAACTTAATGATATTAACGCATTAGAAAATCAAATAAAAGTGTATCCAAACCCAGCAATAAAAGGCGAAGTATTATTGTTAAATGCAGGGAAAATCAAACAAGTAACCCTGTTAGATGCCTTGGGAAAAGAACATTGGGTGAACTTAGTTAATGAAAATGGAGAACAGTTTATAAGATGGAATTCTTATTTATCTGAAGGAGTCTACACATTGCGATTGGTAAATGACAAAGGAACGCAAAGCCTACGTATTCTTGTTAAATAACATATTATGAATCGCATTTATAGTCTTTTAGTTGCCTCGACGCTATTGTTTAACGCTTGTGGTAGTATTAAACCCGAGCCACCAGACAAAAGCAATGTATTATTAGTTCAAAAGGCCATACCGAGGGTTATTTCAGAAATAAATTTGCCATTAGAAATCGACTTAAATCCCTATCTGAAATTAGCTGAATCGAATATAGATAAAAGCTTTAAGGGTGGTGACTCTCCTTGCCAGGGTTTGCGCTATCAATATAAAATGGATCGAGGCCCTCTGGTTTTAAATGGTAAAGGAGGTAATAAAATTGGCCTTTCTCTTGACTTGGCTTACGCCGTTAAAGGAGATTATTGCGCCTTGTGTTTTGGGGAATCGTGCGGTGTTCCCATGGTGGGTATAAGCTTAGGCTATGGCGAGCCCATGAAAAAAGCCCATGTGGGCATGGAAAGCAGTATTGAACTTTTGCCCAATTACAAAATCAAAACACAGTCTAGAATCACCGAATTAAAGGCAATAGATCCCATTAAATTGGCGATGGGCATCGACATAACCAATCTTGTTTTGAAGCAAGCACAGCCTTATTTAAGTGATGCAATGAAAATGGTGGATACTGAAGTGGGCAAAATAGATGTTCGAGCCTTGATTGAGCCCGCTTTTAAAGAAATGCAACAAGGTATTTCTTTAAATGGAATGGGTTACTTGTTATTAAATCCACAGGCACTATCTATTAGTCCCTTGGTATTCAACAAAAACACCATGAAAGCATCAATTGGGGTGAAAGCAAGTCCAGAAATTTTATCTCAAATGGAAACTCGGAGAGTACAAAAACTTCCCAATTTGAGTTCCTATAAAAAGAGCGAAGGATTCAGTGTATATACCGATATTAGAATGCACTACGATACTTTGGCGAAACAAATAATGGCCTTTTTGGGAGGGCAAAAGTTTGAATCAGGCAAACAATATATTGTTGTAAGAGGATTGAGATTATTCGCAGTAGAATCTAGAATGGGGGTAGAAGTTGATTTCGAAGGCTCGAAGAAAGGAACACTTTTTTTAACAGGTTTGCCGGTTTATGATTCTATTTCACAACATATTCGTGTAGAGGACCTGCAGTTTGATCTAAAAACCAGAAATGTACTTTTAAAATCGGCCAAATGGCTTCTAAGTGACAAGATTCGCAAGGAAATGCAAAAGGCAATGGATATCGACATTAAACCTCAATTACTAGAGGCTAAAATGATGATGAAATTCCTCAAGTTATGAAAAAGAAATTTTTGCAAAAAATAATGAAAACTTCTCACAAGATGACTTATTTGATTGATAAATTAAGATTATCCGTTAAACTTGATGAAAATAAA
>JALRKL010000130.1 GCA_023268875.1 Bacteroidia bacterium | reverse complement strand
AGGCAAAATGGAAGACATCGCCGAATATTGTAAAGCTCAAGAAATTGATGTAGCTCTGTTCGACGATGAATTAAGCCCTGCACAAATCCGTAACATCGAAAACGCCCTTCCCGGTACAAAAGTGCTATCTAGAACCCATCTGATATTGGATATATTTGCCAAAAATGCCCGTACTGCGCAGGCAAAAACACAGGTAGAACTCGCACAAAGCATTTTCATGTTACCTCGACTAACGGGCTTATGGACGCACTTAAGCAAACAAAAGGGAGGTATCGGTATGAAAGGTCCAGGGGAAACCGAAATTGAAACCGACCGACGGGCTTTACGAAATCGAATATCGCTATTAAACGACAAACTTAAACACATCGAAAAAATTGGTTTTACGCAAAGAGCAAGCCGAAAAGGGGCCTATCGAGCAGCGCTTGTAGGATACACAAACGTTGGCAAAAGCACTGTAATGAACCTGTTGTCACATTCGGATGTGTTAGTTGAGAATAAATTATTCGCAACACTCGACGCTACTGTTAGAAAAGTAGCCCTGCCTAACCCCGATGAAATGAAACCACCGGTGATGGTTCTATTAAGTGACACTGTTGGATTTATACGAAAACTTCCCACTTTATTAGTGGAGAGCTTTAAGAGCACCCTTTCGGAAGCCGTTGAAGCCGACTTGCTCATTCACGTTGTGGATATCTCAAATCCCAACTTTGAAGCGCAAATGCTTTCCGTTAAGGAAACTTTGTACGCCATAGGTTGCGGACACAAGCCCGAGATTGTTGTTTTTAATAAAATTGACGCTTACCGAGATTCCGACGACTTTTTTGTAGGTCAAACCGGTATGAATTTGAAGCAATTCGAGCAAAGTTGGATAGCCAAGGAGAACGCACCGGCAGTTTTTATATCCGCCACAAAAAAAAACAACATCGATGCGCTTCGCAAGATTGTTGTCGAGCAGTTGATGCATATTAAAGGAACCTCATATTAATGAGATGAGATTCCTTTAAAAATGCTTACAATTCGTCTTCGTTAAAGAAGTAATCATCGTCGGTTGGATAATCCGACCAGATTTCTTCGATGCTCTCATAAGGCTCCCCGTCGTCTTCAAGTTCCTGAAGATTTTCGATTACCTCAAGAGGTGCACCTGAGCGAATGCCATAGTCAATCAACTCATCTTTGGTTGCTGGCCAAGGGGCATCGTCCAAATAACTTACTAATTCTAATGTCCAGTACATAAAAGTTCCTCCTTATTTCTCGCGAAAATATGTTTTTATTTCAATAAAACAAGTCCACTTTTGTGAAACTATTGTTATGCATCCCGATTGGCAGAATCAAATTCACGTTTATTGCGAAAATTACAGTTCTTCGGAACCCGAAGTTTTGCAAAAATTAACCCAATACACTTGGAGAAAAACCGTAAATCCCAGGCAGTTAAGCGGACACCTACAAGGCCGGTTTTTATCGCATCTAGTTCATACGCTACAACCTAAAAAAATCCTTGAGATTGGTTCCTTTACTGGTTATGCAACCTTTTGCCTTGCCGAAAATGCCTTGCCAGAAACCCAAATTACTACGATCGAGGCAGACGCGGAGATTGCCTACAAGGCACAAGAATTTTGGAAAGACAAAGAACTGTCGAAAAGAGTAGATTGGCAGGTTGGCAATGCCTTAGATGTAATTTCCAATTTTTCAGAAATTGATTTAATGTTCATTGATGCCGACAAACACAATTATAGAAATTATTTCGACCTCGGACTTTCACAACTGAGCGATCGCGGTGTTATGCTATTCGATAATACGCTCTGGAGTGGCAAGGTGGTGAGCGGAGAACAGGATAAAGACACGCTCAACATGCATGAATTCAATGAATACATTTCGCAGCATCCAGATGTAATGGTAAGCATTCTACCCATACGCGATGGACTCACATGGGTATCAAAAAAACCTAAGCGTTTCTAACCTTATCTAATAAATCACTCAATTTAGCCGCTTCGGCTTCGGTTAATCCCGATATCTCCGATTGCAATTTACTTACTGCAGGATCGATCTCATCTAGTATCTCTAAACCTTTCTCATTGATCCGGATGTTCATCTTTCGCTTATTTTCATCGTTAACACAACGATCTATGTAACCCATTGATAACAAACGATCACAAAGCCTCGTTAAATCCGGATTTTTATCAATCATAACCGCTTTTATTTGGTTTGGATTCATGGCTTCAGGATATCCTCCACGCAAAATCCGCAACACATTATATTGCTGAGAAGTAAGCTGGTAATTTTTAAAAACCACTCGGAAACGATCAGAAATCCAAGAATTTGTGAACATAACATTCACCAATGCTTTGTGCACATTTGATTGAAATTTACCTTGTTTAAGTTCGTCTTCGATTTTCAAAATATCGCAATTAATTTATTATCAAATGATACCGGACTGACAGCTCAGTACTAAATTACAATTAGTACCAATCGAACGCAAAAATAAACTTAAATTTGTGTCTTTCTATGACATTCCAATATTCTAGAGGTTTTGCGCACCAACTTGATGAACAAGATACGCTTAAAGATTACCGCCAATGGTTCCATTTTCCCACCAATGCACAGGGGGAAGATTTGTTATATTTCTGTGGAAATTCTTTAGGCTTACAGCCCAGAACGGCGAAGCAATCCTTAGACGCAGAACTAGAAGATTGGGCCAAATTTGGAGTAGAAGGACATTTCCACGGAAAAAACCCGTGGTTTCACTACCACAAATTCCTAACGCAACACAGCGCTGAAATCGTAGGAGCAAGAGAACACGAAGTAGTGGTGATGAACCAACTTACCGTAAATCTGCACCTACTAATGGTGTCGTTTTACCGCCCAAACGCGAAACGATATAAGATTCTAATGGAGGCGGGTGCTTTTCCTTCCGATATGTATGCCATAGAAAGTCAAGTCAATTTTCATGGATATGCTTACGACGATGCCGTTATAGAGCTGCAACCAAGAGAAGGCGAACATACGCTTCGACATCAAGATATTATCGACGCTATTGAAACACATAAAGAAGAACTTGCTTTAGTGTTCTTTAGCGGAGTTCAATACTACACCGGACAACTATTTAACATCAAAGAAATAACCCAAAAAGCCCACAGCATAGGGGCAATTGCCGGTTTCGATTTGGCACATGCTGCTGGTAATGCCTATCTGAAATTACATGAATGGAACGTAGATTTTGCGGCATGGTGTTCCTATAAATATCTCAATTCTGGTCCAGGTAATGTTTCGGGTGTATTCATTCACGAAGTGCATGGTTTAAACGAAAAAACACCCAGATTTGCGGGTTGGTGGGGACATAAAGAGGATCAACGATTTCTAATGAAACGCGGATTTATACCCGAGCCAGGCGCCGCAGGTTGGCAAATGTCCAATGCTCCCGTTTTCGGAATGGCCGTGCATAAAGCTTCGCTTGAAATATTTCACAAAGCAGGCATGGAAAATCTGAGAGAAAAATCGAAGAAACTAACTGCCTATCTTGAATTTGTGCTAAATTTTGTTCAAAATCATCATCCAAATCTTTCATTTGAGATTATTACCCCAAGCCATCCAGAAGAACGCGGTGCACAACTTTCCATGTTGGTCAAAGAAAATGGAAAAGCACTATTCGACCACATGACACAAAAAGGGGTGATTGCAGATTGGAGAGAACCCAATGTTATTCGCATTGCACCAACACCCCTTTACAATCGCTTTGAAGACGTTTTCGCCCTTGGTGAGATCATCAAATCGTTTCAATTATAACGTCTATCAATTATTTATTATCTCCTATCGCAAGCAACCCAAAGATTTCGAAGGAATCCCCTAATTTTGTCTTTCTTCTCAATAGAAGATTTTTGATTTAACGAATGAATCCAAATCCCAAAAACCCTAACGAAAAAAAGCCCGGTGGTTTCAAACCCGGTAATGGCTTTAAATTTAATCATTATTGGATATACGGTATCTTATTCATTGTATTCTTAGCCCTTAACTTCTTACCTAGAAGCGCTGGACAAAGTACCCATTGGAACGAAGTCCGCGATATGATTGTAAAAGGCGATGTAAAAGAGCTAAAACTAATCAACGATAGATACCTGGAAGTCTATTTGACTACCGACGCCGCTGGAAGAAAGGAATATTCCAAAAACAAGCGCAAACAAGATATGTTCGGTCAAACCGAACCTAATTTCAGCTTTGAAATAGAAAAAGGGTATTTCAATGCAGAAGTACAAGACCTCAAAAAGGAAATTGCCGATCCAAACAATTTGGTAATCAAATACGAAAGTCACAGCGATATTTTTGGACAGTTATTTCAATGGATTTTCTTCATTGCCATATTCCTAATTTTTTGGAATCTTATGTTCAAACGTATGGGCGGTGGCGGAGGAAGTTCCGGCGGACCTAATATTTTTTCTATTGGTCGTGCCCGTGCTCAGGTTTTTGACAAAGACACCAAGGTAAATGTTTCTTTTAAAGATGTTGCCGGTCTAGAAGAAGCCAAGGAAGAGGTAATGGAGATTGTTGACTTCCTAAAAAATCCAAAGAAATACACCAATTTAGGCGGAAAAATACCAAAAGGTGCCCTATTAGTAGGACCTCCAGGTACAGGTAAAACCCTTCTTGCTAAGGCAGTTGCCGGAGAAGCGGGTGTTCCGTTCTTCTCACTTTCAGGTTCAGATTTTGTAGAAATGTTTGTGGGAGTGGGTGCTAGCCGCGTGCGTGATTTATTCAAACAAGCCAAAGAAAAAGCACCTGCTATTATCTTCATAGATGAAATCGATGCCATCGGACGTGCACGCGGAAAAAACCTCGTACAAAGTTCTAACGACGAAAGAGAAAATACATTAAATCAGCTTCTTGCTGAAATGGATGGTTTCGGAACCGATAGCGGTGTCATTATATTGGCGGCTACAAACCGTGCTGATATTCTAGACAGTGCTTTAATGCGACCCGGACGTTTCGACCGCCAAATCAGTGTCGATCGCCCTGATATTGTGGGTCGTGAACAAATATTCAGCGTTCACCTACGTCCTTTAACCAAATTAGGTACGGACGTAGATGCGCATAAACTCGCTCTTCAAACCCCAGGTTTTGCAGGTGCTGAGATCGCCAACGTGTGTAACGAAGCCGCTCTAATTGCAGCTCGTAGAAACAAAGAATTAGTTGAAATGGGCGACTTCCAAGATGCAATCGATCGTGTTATCGGAGGCTTAGAGAAGAAAAACAAGATAATTTCCCCCGAGGAAAAGAAAATTGTTGCGTATCATGAAGCCGGACATGCCGTTGCAGGATGGTTCCTTGAGTTTGCCGATCCATTGCTTAAAGTTTCCATCGTACCAAGAGGAGTAGCCGCACTCGGATATGCCCAATATCTTCCCAAGGAACAATACTTATACCGCACAGAGCAGTTGCTCGACAGTATGTGCATGACTTTAGGAGGTAGAGCAGCCGAACAGATATTCTTCGAAAAAGTTTCTACGGGAGCTCAAAACGATTTAGAGCGTATTACCAAATTAGCTTATGGAATGATTACGCACTATGGCATGAGCAAGAAAGTAGGTCAAGTAAGTTTTAACGACCCGACTGGTGAGTACGGTTATCAAAGACCTTACTCTGAAAAAACAGCCGAACTAATCGATGAAGAGGTACGAGCAATGATTGATGAAGCATATCAGCGTACCATTGATTTGTTAACCGACAAAAAGAAGGAAGTTGAAGCCATAGCAATGGAGCTTCTAACCAAAGAAATTATCTTCAAATCCGATATTGAAAGAATTATTGGTGCTCGCCCATTCTTGGAAGATGAGGTTTCGCAACAGGTTTCGGAAATGAACCAGCATCGAACTAAAATCGCTGCACCCTCTGACGAAAACGCAGAATCACATCCCGAAGAATCCAAAGCGGACTCTGATGATACAACAACGGAGGAAACCAACACAGAAAATGTTTCGGATTCCAATAAAGAAACGAATACATCCGAAAATGAAAACACGGAAGTAAGCGATTCCGACTTTAAATAGACCCCATCCGCCCAATTCGGATGGGCTTAATTTACAATTCAAGTATATAGAAAAAGGGCTGTCAGCAATGACGGCCCTTTTTCATTTACAAGAATCTAATTGATCCCCTAGTATATAAAACTTAAAAGTTCAACTTGGCTAACTCACTTCTACCCAGAAAATACAAGGCTTAATTATGCATGTAACTCTTGCAATTGTATTAAACTGTAATACAATTTTTGATTAGCAATCAGTTCTTGATGTGTTCCAACTTCCACAATTTCACCGCGATCTAATACCACAATCTTATCTGCGTGCATAACCGTACTCAATCTATGGGCTATAACGATGCTTGTTCTATTCCTCATAAGCGTTTCTAAGGCCTTTTGAACCGCCTTCTCGCTCTGACTATCCAATGCTGAAGTTGCTTCATCTAGAATCAAAATTTCAGGATCTTTGAGCAGGGCCCTCGCTATAGACAAACGCTGTTTCTGCCCCCCTGAAAGTTTACCTCCACGCTCTCCTATCTCCGTATCGTATCCTTTATCTTGTGCCAATATAAAATCATGCGCAAAGGCTGCCTTTGCGGCTTCCTCTATTTGCTCTTGCGTTAATTCTGGCCTACCCAACGCCACATTATTCTTTATGGTATCGTTAAATAAGATGCTTTCCTGACTTACTACTCCTATCAACTGACGTAAGTCCTCTTGATTAAAATCGCGAATATCAACGCCATCCAAACAAATAGAACCGCTACTCACATCGTAAAAACGTGCTACCAGATCTGTCAAGGTTGTTTTCCCAGCTCCAGACGGACCTACCAAAGCTACCGTTTCGCCTTTTTTAATTTCTAAATTAATTTGCTTCAAAACCTCATGCCCGTCCAAATACGAAAATCCTACCCCTTTAAACTGCAAACTCGAATTGAAAACAGGGACTTTAGGTGCTACAGGATCAGCAACTACTACAGGAGCAGTTACTAATTCTTGTATCCGTTCTAGACTCGCCATACCTTTTTGAGCTGCATAAAGCGCATTAGAAAATGCTTTAAATGGAGGAATCAATTGACTAAAAATAGCAAAATACCCTAAGAAAAATTCCGGATCTAGTTCTTTCCGAAATACCATACCCCCGCCCAACCAAAGCAATAAGGCCGAAACCGAAATACCCACCGTTTCACTTACGGGGGAAGACAAATCATAACGGCGTTGCACCGAAATATTGTTTCGCGTGTATTCTTGATCCTGATCGCTGTATCTCTTAAAGAAGAATTTTGAACCGTTAAAAGACTTTATAATTCGAATACCTCCTAGTGTTTCTTCAAAAGAACTCATCACCTTTCCCAGCAATGCCTGGTTCTTCGTGCTTTTCTTTCTCAATGAACGACCAATCACCCCAATGATAAGGGCGGTCACTGGCAAGAACAACAAAATATACAGCGTTAATTTAGCCGACAAAACCACCAACGCAATCATAAAAATCAAGATGTTAAGTGGCTGAAAATACAAGGCCTCCAAAGACACCATCAAGGCAAATTCAATTTCCTTGATATCGTTACTCATTCTTGATATCAAATCGCCTTTTCGCTCATTATTAAAAAAGGCAATCGGTAGATCTAAACATTTCTGATAAATATCCAAGCGCATGGTTCGAATACTCTTATTGCGAATCAATACCATAAAATTCATAGCAAGAAAACGCGAAATATTTTTAAAAAGAGTAACAATTACCAGTCCAATACTTAAGTAAGCCAAAGCCTGAAAGGGCTCTCCTGCAGCTAGTTGTCGAAACCATTCAATAAAATCACCGTAGAACGACGCAAACCATTTGCCCATACCATCGGAGCTCTGTGTTATAGACGGGGCCTCTTCCGTTTTGCCAAATAAAATTTTTAACACCGGCATAATCAACAGCAAGGAAATGAGATTAAAAACGATATAGAAAAAATTAAAAATAAAATTTCCTACAATCAGAGATTTATGATCGGCTGCGTAACGGAGAAACTTAAATACTGCTTTCAAGACCAGACAAATTTACGCAATAACCTTGCATAAAAAGAAAGAGGTGGCCGTAGCCACCTCTTTCTTTAATGTATGTACTAATTATTTTATTTAACTACTGCTTTTTCGGTATACGTTTCACCCGAATGCGTTGTAACCTGTATCATATAAATTCCAGACCCAGCACCTAAACGAACAGGAATAGACAGGCCTTCATGAATTGGATTTTCATTTGTCCAAATAGTAGCACCAGAAAGAGTACGAACAGACACTTTAGCAATTTGTGTTTTGTAATCGCGAAGGTAGAATACTCCCGAACTTGGATTTGGATACAATTGAATAGAGGCATCAGCAAACGTTTTCACGCGGCTAGGTTCATTATCTAAAATAGTAACATTTAAGATCGAATCGGCTCCAATACTGCCTGGACCAACTACATTTCTCAATGCAAAAACAAGCGTTTTTGTGCCGTCGCCTTCTGTATCGTCAGATATATTGGCTTTCACTACAAAGAAGTTTTGATTCTTTATTACGTTCACAGTTCGTGTCTGATAATCAAAGTCACCTGGCGAAACAGCCGTACCTCCAATATTCACTACGTCTACCTTGAAGTTTTCATCAGTCGGAGCCACTCTTAAATTCATAACTAATGAATCTGCTAATTCGGTTATCTCAACTGCAGTTTCCTCAAATCGAACTACCGGTAAAGATGCATTATTAAAATCACTCAAACCTCGAGGCGATAGGTAATGCTTTTCTTTATACGGAGCCTTATTATCAAACTGAACCCCAATTCCCACAATGTTTAAATAACCCTTTGGAGCAGGAGTACCATCTAAATCGGTTTCTGCATCAATATAAAGGGTATCGACTCTACCGTTAGAGCCCTCGACGCGAACATAAGCCCATGAATTTGCATTCAAGGTGTTCTCTGGCCACTCAATTGGGTCTAATAATTTTACACGCTTTAACTCAACTAAATCAGATTCAGTGCCCTCATTTATCACAGTAACCACGCGAGGACTTTGCAATTGCAAACCAGATAGTTTGCGAATAATGGTATCTAAATCCGCAATCTGTGCAGTTCCTTGAAACTGACCAATAGTACCTTGAATAATTAAAGAATCACCCTCTTTAACATTGTATCCAAACGTTTTCGAAGATGAGAAAACCCCAATTCCGCCCGTGTAATCTTTTAGCGTAAAGCCCAAACCAGAAGCACGAGTGTTTATACCGTATACCACACCCTGAATTCTACAACGAACGCCCAATGAATCAACCTGACCATCTGCTTTGGTTTGCTTATTTACTTTCGCAATGGTATAAATAGGCAAATCGTTGTCTAGGATTGTGATTCTAAAAGTATCCGGCTTAACAATTGTGGTATTTGATACGTTAATCAGTCCAAATTTTGCATACTCAGTACCTTCGTAATCGTCGTCCTCCTTGATGGGCACACTGAAAACTAGGGTATCAGGTGAATTGGCATCAATACTTTTTAATTGTGAAACTGGATTAAACGTTAAGTCCAAACCCGCTTTAGCCGAACTTTCAGCCGTTAAGAAACGCAAGGCGAAGTCTGCTCCTGCATCTTTTTTCTCAACCACTAAAATTTTCACGTCTACGCTTCCAACAGACTCTGAAACCACAATTGATGGTTGAACCATTCGGATGGTCGAAGGTCCGTCGTTATCTTTAATAATTACTAAAGTTGTACTGTCTTTGATATTTCCTAATCCGTTCTTTTTGCGAATAACAACAACAATACTGTCATCCCAATCGTAGGCTAAATCATCACCAATAAAGGCAGTTAGCTTAACCGAATCGCGGCCCGCAGAAGTTCCTAGAAAGAATGTCGTATCTCTATTGTTTATTTTTCCTAGTGAAAACTCTCCAGGAATACGGGTTGAGTCAGATTTGCTTTTAACAACCAAACTCATTTCTACAGGATCTTTAACACCTCTATCAGTTTTAACCTCAATACTCAAGGTACCGGCGTTTTCGTTTACTGACAACTGGGCGTCGCCCATGAAAATCCCTAACTGGTCGTCATCAACCAAAACAAATTCATGCGTCTTATTGGATCCTAAATTTGCATTCTGGGCATTTTCCAAACGGAAAAATATATTCTCAGAACCTTCGGCAACCTCGTCTTGTAAAATACTAATTTTAATCGTATCGGTTGCGTCTGCACCTGCTGGGAAGGTTATTGTTTTAGAGAAGTTCTGGGTGTAATCGTCTTTATCAGTAGCACTACCGCCTGTGATACTGATATCAACAGATTGTGATAAACCATTGCTGTATTTTCTCTGGATTACTACAAATCCTTCGGGTTCTTTTTCACTGAAATAACCCGCTGTAGTTTCGAAAGAAATCTCAGGCGCAATAAGGGGAGCATCGGCCTTATCGATAACAATCGCACTTGAACCACCACTAGGGTTGCGAGTATCGGTGCTGCTACCCCAAACACCGTCAACGTCTTGTTGATTATATTCCATTAATCCGCCAGAACTCCAGCGGGTTATTGAGCGTACACCATTGGCTAAATCATTAGGGATTATGGTTCCCCACATTTTAGACTTTTTGAAAACGTTGTTACCGTAAAAAGAAGCAAAATTAGATAAGCTAGCACCAGAATATTTTCCACTTTCAACTGTAGTTACCGCTAAAGGTCTTCCAATCGCATCTTTATCATCATAAAGTGAAACATAATGATTTTCGTTAGCATAAGATTCACCATAGATCGCAGTTCCTTGATTACTTCCGGAACTCGTTCCGAAGGAAATCACCGTCATTGAATCCATAGCATAATGATAGCTCGTGTCAATGCCCGACATATCTATCATCGTTACTCCGGCATACACGGCTTTCCCATCGGAAAAGAAAGAACCACCGTCACCCACAAAACCAATCCATAATTCAGCAAAGCCCATGAAATCAGTTGTCAAGGTATCATGACCACCTGCACTTGAAAAAGAGTGACTGGTAACATATCGGTGTGTTCCGTTATCGTTATAAACTACTGATCCATGACCTCCATTGATATCGCTTGTATCTAACTCGCTCCAATCGAAACAACGCGCAACATACTTATAGGATGTATTGGGGTTAAAGGGACCCATACGGAGGCGCGTGTAGGTAATCAATTCACTGCTCGAAGAACCTGATGTCATATATTGTGGCATTAAAACACCACTCAAAGACATTGAAGTTCTTTGTGCTTTTACAGCAGTAGCTCCTGCGACAAATGCGCAAACTACGAGTAATAATCTCTTCATCATACAATATTCTTAATCAACAAAAATAACCATTTTCACGGCGTTTTATAAAAAGTTCTAGAATTAGGCTCTTATTATGTGATTAAACTGACTATAACCCCCTATATCAGGTGGAAGTAAAACCCAAAGAAAAAACCGAAACCGTTACCCTATTTACTTTTTGCACTGCTTCAATGCATGCCTCCACGGTGGCGCCCGTTGTTACCACATCATCGATGATTGCAATATGTTTCACCCCGCTAGGTAATTCGCCACATTCGTAAACAGATTTGGCATTTAACCATCGTTCAAACTTCGATTTCCGGGTTTGGGAATCTCGGTCTTTAATGCGTTTCAATATGCTTGTTTCTACAGAAATTCCCGTTGCCAACTCTAAGCCCTTGGCAATGCATTCGGCCTGATTATACCCTCTAGATTTCCGCTTCTTTTTCGTCATAGGAACAGGTAAAATCAAATCAATCTTAGCCAACTCTCGGGGGTGGTATTTCACCAATCTGTGCCCATACAAACGTCCCATGTAAACTCCTAAATCAGGCCTATCCCGATATTTTATCTCCTTGAGAATATTGGAATACAAGGATCCCGATTCATACAATAAGAAAGAACCTCCGTATTTCACTTCACAACGGCCCCAAAATGTTTTAACGATTGGGCTCATTAATCCAATTGAAAAAACAAATAGCGGCATATCGGCATTGCATGTGATGCACCAAAACCGCTCGTATTTTTCAAATACCGCCTTACCACAAACCAAACAATATCGAGGCAGTAGCAAATCTAACAAATCGTTCACTCTCATTTTGTCGACACTTTTTGTTTATTAAACAACAATGAACCTCACAGCCCCCAAAGCCGACTAAAAATACCGAACTTTGTTTTTGCGATTATGGCATCTCGAAGAACAGACCGTGAAATTCCAAAACTGAAACTAAACCGCGAAAACCTGAAAAAATCGGTGCGCCTATTTCGTTATATGTCGAAAAGCAACCGCTGGCTTTTTGCTTTAGGGACCTTGTTTTTAGCTATTTCTGCAGGAGCTTCTATTTTGTTTCCTAAATTATTAGGCAATATGATGGACGGGGTTTTCGTGTATCAAAATGGGGGTGTTTCAACGGCACCAAGTACCGAAAGAATCCAAGAAATTGCGCGCTATTTCATCATCCTTTTCGCCGTACAAGCCATTTTTAGCTTTCTAAGAATTTCACTTTACGTAAGGGTTACAGAAGACATGACGAAGGGCCTGCGCACGGATCTTTTTAAATCTGTGGTAAGTCAAAACATGCATTTTTTCGGAGAAAACCGCACCGGCGAAATCCTTAGCCGATTTAGTGCCGACATTGCCCAAATACAGGACACTTTTACTACGAACCTTGCTTTTTTTATTCGTCAAATACTAATCATGTTTGCGGGCATTATACTGATTTTTACCAGTTCCCCTGAGCTAGCCCTTTACATGGTATCTACTATTCCTGTGGTTGTGGTTATTGCCTTGTTTTTTGGTAAGTTCATTCGAAAAATTTCCAAAGAAGTTCAAGATATTACCGCTCAAAACAATGTGATTGTTGAGGAAACCACATCGGGTATAATTAATGTTAAAGCATTTACGAATGAAACTTTCGAAACCGATCGATACACCGAAAATGCAGAATTTCTGAAACAAGAAAGCATCAAACGAGGTTATTGGCGCGGTGCTTTTAGCTCGTTCATTATAATCTGTTTATTTGGGGCTATCGTATGGCTCATTTATCTCGGACTCGGGATGGTTCAAGCCGGTACTATGCCCATAGGTGAATTATTCAACTTTATGCTCTTAACCGCATTTGTGGGAACCTCAATGGGTGGAATGGCCGAACAGTTTGTGCAAATACAAAAAACCTTAGGGGCTATCGAACGGGTAATCGATATCATCGATGCCCCCAAAGAATCCAACCAATCAGAAGAAACCTCCGTAATCAACAAACCCCTCGTATTCAAAGATGTGGTATTCTCCTATCCTTCCAGGTCGGAATCACCCGTTTTAAATAAAATCAATATGCAGCTCCTGTCCGGAAAAACTACGGCTTTGGTAGGGGCGAGTGGTTCTGGAAAATCAACACTTACAGCCCTACTTTATCAGTTCTATCAGCCCCAAAGTGGTGAAATTTTATTAGGAGACCAACCCATTCAAACACTTAATTTACATGAATACCGAAGCCAAATGGCTTTGGTACCGCAAGAGGTTACGCTTTTCGGGGGAAGCATTTTTGAAAACATACGCTACGGAAAGCCAACTGCCTCCGATCACGACATCCGCGAGGCTGCCAAAGATGCTTTTGCCTTAGATTTTATTGAAGCCTTTCCCGATGGTTTCGATACTTTAGTGGGAGATCGAGGCATGAAATTATCAGGGGGACAAAAACAACGAATTGCCATTGCTCGTGCCATACTGCGTGACCCGAAACTGTTAATTCTTGATGAAGCTACATCTGCACTTGATTCAGAAAGTGAATTTTATGTACAACAAGCGCTTAACAAGTTGATGCAGAATAGAACTTCGTTGGTTATTGCGCACCGACTGAGTACCATAAAAAATGCCGACCAAATTTGGGTAATGCAACGCGGACAAATTGCGGAACATGGAACCCATACAGAACTTGTGGCAAAAGCAGATGGCCTATACAAACAAATGGTAGAACGACAACTCGATCCTTCAGATTTCTTTAACTCATGATAACCTTTATTCGGCCAAATATACTCGCTGCAATTCTTCTTCTGCTTGGCACATTTTCCATAGCCCAAGCTCAAGACAATGCGAGGTTGGCTGAATCACTTTTTCAAAAGAAAGATTTTCAAAAAGCAGCTCTTATTTATGAAGATTTACACGAGGAAAAGCCTGAAAACAGTGCATATTACGAGAATTATCTGGAATGCTTGATTAATATCAAAGAGTTCAAAAAAGCAAGGAAAACCACTCGGCGGATGGCTAAAATTACCGGCTATCCCCTTATTTTTATGATCGATGAATGTTGGGTTAATCAACAAGAAGATCCCGATAATAAAAGCAATAATAAATTATACCGTCTGATTTTAGAAAAGGCTCAGGACAATATAAGTTTGGCCCTTCAAGCGGCCGATCGATTTCAAAGCCGTGATATGACTGAAGAAGCCATAGATATATTAACCCAAACAGAGAATATTTATGGTTCCAACCCACGACTTTCGAATCAAATCGCGCTTTTAGAAATGCAAAATGGCAAGCGACTGAAAGCCCTAGACCGATATCTAGATTTAATTGTAAGAGCCAATGCGCCTCACGATCAATTGAAACGAATATTCGATACCTACATTACCGATTCAGCCGATGTAATGGCCTTACAAGACATGCTCTTGGCTAAAATCAAGCAACACCCACAAGTAACAGGTTTAAGCGAATGGCTAAAATGGACTTTTGTTCAATTACAAGATTGGAATAAAGCCTTTATTTACACCCGTTCGTTAGATTTACGTCTCAAAGAAGACGGATATCGTATGTTTGATCTGTCGTTTTTATGTGCCACTAATGGCGATTTAAAAACAGCCATCCAATGCTTGGAATACTGTATTAAAAAGGGTGAAGATGCCTATAATTATTACGAAGCTCAGAGCCGGTGGTTCGAACTTTCTTACCAATATGCCGAACAAGAAAATTTGCCATTATCGCAAAACTTCGACAATCAAATATTTGCATTTATCACAAATAATGCACCCAGTAAAAGCACTTTACCTTCGGCAATCATTTGGTCTAAGAGACTTACACAAAAAAATTTAAACGATTCAGCCATAGGGGTATTGTCCAATTTTACCAAATCCGAATACTTAGATAAGAAAACAACCGCCGAAGCAAAAATTGCACTGTCGGATCTCTTAATTCAAAACGGCGATGTGTACAAAAGTGAATTGTTACTAGCGCAAGTTGAAAAGCAATTCAAGGACGACCCTATTGGCCAAATGGCCAAATTCAAACGAGCTGAATTGTCCTTCTATCGCGGCGATTACGATTGGGCTAATATGCAACTGGATGTTTTAAAGGGCGCCACAACACAGTTAATTTCCAACGATGCCATGGAACTTTCGTTGTGCATCACAGACAACCTTGGTATAGATAGTAATTACACAGCCCTAGAATGGTACTCTCGTGCCAGGTTGTTTCAACGTCAAAAGCAAAGCGACTCTGCCTTTTATTACATTGAAAAAATCGCCCAATCATTCCCGAGTCATTCCCTTGGTGATGAAATTATGCTCATGAAAGCACAATTGCACGAAGAAAAGGGAGCTTATACTGAGGCGGCCGATATTTACGACAAACTAGTAGATATCTATCCCGATGATATTCTCGCCGATAATGCCCTATTTGCCCTGGCCCAAATTCAACAATACCAACTCAAGGATATGACCAAAGCCAAAGCCAATTATGAAAAAATAATCGTAAACTATACCCAATCTTTGTTTGTTGCAGAGGCCCGAATACAATTTAGAAAACTACGTGGATTTTAAGTATTTTGCACGATGCTACCGCACCGATTCTTTATATTGATTTTAATCACCAGGCTTATTCCCGCCGCCGCTCAATTAGAGAATCCAATATTCAATAGCACGTTTAATTCCGACTTCTCAAATAGCCTAAACATTCGTTCCATCCCCTATATGCACTTGAGCAACGAATCTGAAAAGTGGGGCACGCAAGTGTTACATTATTTTAAAAACAACGAATTTATGGAGGCTCATAATCCAGGGGCTACCTTTTTTGGCACTCAGCTTGCCACTGGTATTAAAAAAAAATTCCCCAATGATAAATCACATGTTTACCTCGGCGCAATGATCGACTATCCCTTTGGGGGAAATAGTCATGCGCGCGTATTGCCGCTAATTCAATTCAAGCATTCCATAAATAATCAACACCATTTATTATTAGGCACGCTCCATGGAAATACCCGACACCAACTTTATGAACCGGTTTACAATTACGAACTCAATTTAACACAGCCTTTTGAATACGGTATTCAATATTTATACAATTCGAAACACATTCAATCGGACTTATGGCTCGATTGGAAACAGTTATCGATTCCTTCTAAATCCCAACAAGAAATTATATCATTTGGATGGAGCAGCCAGATAAAATTAAATCCGAATAACCCCACCAATCATATTAGTATTCCAGTTAGCTCTTTGATTTATCATTTGGGAGGAGAATCGCTTTCGGTTGGAAAACCCGTTCAAAACAAATGGAATGGAAGTATCGGTTTGCGTTATGAAAGAAACCAAAATATTCGTGTTGAAAGTGTTTTATTTGGTTCTCAGGATTTTTCACCCGAATTACAAACTTCTTTCAAGGACGGTCATGCGTGGTATAATCAAATTTTATTGAATCCGTATGGGAAACACCAATTGGCATTTTCACATTATTACGCTGAAGAATTTTTTGCCCCATTCGGCCCAAATTTATTTTTAAGCGAACAAGTTGGAAATCCATATAAATTTGAAAATTACCGCCACTTTATAATGGCCCGATACCGATGGATGGGCACATTGATTCCTGACAAATGCATTTTTGATTTTCGATTTGAACCTATTTGGCACCTTGAAAAAAACCAGTTCGCTTTTAGTGCTGGGTTTTATGTAAAATACGTTCTTGGAACAACGTTATACTAGTAAAAATAATACACGAGTCCCAGCTCAATCAGATCAGCGGTTGTTTTGTTTGCCTTTAAGCGTCCTATTATAGTCGTGTTTTTATTCAATGCATAAGTAATACCCAAAGCCTCAAAATAGGGGGTTTTATAGCTCCAATTAGGCTTGTACAGGTACCATCCTAAATCAAAAAGCATTCCCCAACTTCCAAATCGCTGATGATACCCTATGCTTAATCCAGCGTCGGTACCATTTTTAAATGAGAAGTCGGGTAATTCCTTAAATTTTTCGAATCTGTAAAATGGGTCGCCATGCGCAGCGACGGCGATACGAAGACTCGCGTTTGAACTAACACGCCTGTCCATACCGAACTCTACAACCGGAATCCAAAAACCGCGTGAATCATCTATATCGATGCTCTTTCGTCCAGTGCGCAAAGACACGAAGGGATTCCAAAGCCGTGAGGAAACTTCCCCCGAAGACAAGGTTTTTGCACTTATTTGTTTGCTTAAGCCAAAAGATAGCGATGGGATGTTAATTCCTAGATTTGGCGCTTTCCAAGCACCATTTGAAAAATGACTAAAACGAACGCCAAAATGCATGGCAATAGATTTCGTTAATGACCGTGAATGCTCTAAATAAACCTGTCCGAATGCATTACCATTCGAACCGATTGCTCGATTTGTCGGATTCGATTTTACATCATATGGATTGCTTATATAGCCCAAGCCCATGGCAAATCCCATGCGCAGATTCGTATTTTTTTTACGTAACAATAATTGTCTTTCTACATTTAAACTCACCGAAATACCCATTCCCAAAGTAGGTGTACCTAAATCAGATAGGTAGGTCATTATACCCAATCGCTTTCGCGGATCGTCAAAGCTGCGCAAATATTGGTGCTGAACAGACACTACCCGACGGTATAAGTGATACATATCATCGTGATGGGGAATCACAATACCGCGATCTACAGAAATTCTATGGAAAGACCATGCGGGCAAGCGCAGGTTTATGCCAAGCGATTGTTTTTTAAAAGAATCTTGAAAAGACTGTTTAATGAAAAACGGAATGTTATTGCCCGTATCCCCAATATCGCATGATACTTTAGGAATCGCAGATTCAGAGAATGAAGAATTCTTTGTTAAAAGTGGGTTCGCTTGAATGGAAGCGAGATTTGCTTTCGAAATTGAAATGAATAACTGAAAAAAGACAATGAAGAATGCTTTTTTCATGTTAAAAGTTAATTACTTCCGAGATTTGTCTGTGGCCAATACCATCCGAATTCCCAAATTCGCTCCAATTTCCATTACATCAACCATTTGCTGTACGGTTAAGTTGCGATCCAAACGCAATACCACGTTCATTCGATTTTCGGGATTTTCCGGATCAAAGAAATTATCACGAGCGGCTATCAATCGGGATTCAATTTCTTGTATGGGAAGCGGCGTTTTCTCGTTGTCAATAAAGTATTGAATGCTCGATTTGGTTTCGTCGCGCTCGTCAAACTTTACCGTTAATATTAATGGTTTTGTTTGAATCGTACTGGTAGTTTTGGCTTTAGGCAACATTATTTTAATCACGTTCGGATTTGCCAAAGTGCTCGCAATCAAGAAGAACAACATTAGGAAGAACATAATGTCGTTCATTGACGACGATTCTACTTCTGCTTCTTCTCGGGCTCTTCTTCTTAGGTTCATGCGTTTGTGATTAAAGGTTAGTAGTCACTAAAATTTCCATCAATTTCAAGCTTTGCTCTTGTAATCTCTCCGCAAAACGATCGATACGACGGATGTACAATTGATATCCCAAAAATGCAATAATACCAACTAAAAGTCCTGCAAATGAGGCTACCATTTTAACATATAAACCATCCGAAATCGCTCCGATACTAATATCATTCGTAGTAGAGATCGAATAGAATATGTTAATTACCCCCCAAATGGTTCCTACAAAACCCAACATTGGGGCAACACGAGCAATAAGACTCAAGTAATGCAAATTACCTTCCATAGCACTGAGTTCCACACTGCCTTTGGTTTCCATAGCACTTTCAATTTCTCGCATATTGCTTCCCAAGAAACGCAAACCGGTAGCCAATACTTGAGCTTGTGCGGTAGGCGTTCGATCGCAATACGACAGAGCCGCATCAGGTCGGTTGTCTTTCAAATTATCTTTGATTATATTTATGAGGTTATCGTCCAACTTGGCTCTTTTACCCAAGTATATCCAGCGTTCTACAATAAAATAAATAGCAACTACCAAAGAAAGGGCTAACAAGGCCATAACGAAACCTCCCTTTCCCATGATTTCGAGTATAGGAGCCGACACGTGTTCGGTTGTCTCTGCGCCTGCTGCTAGAGCAGCCGAATCGGCCATGGTGGTACCTGCTTGTAGGAGAATATCCAAATGAATCATATGTGTGTGCGAATAACGTGGGTTACATCAATAATAACGAAAAAGGGACTAAAAAATTATCCCCAAATTACCTAAACTATTTAATTTCGGTTACACCTCCACTTACGATAAACTTCATAAGTGCGCCGGGATCCGCGTCTAATGGCTCAACGTCTATTTTTTTTGCCACTATCAACTCTCCCGTTATGGCGTAACTCATAGGAAGATAAACAGTGCAATGTTCGGGCATGCCTACTTCTTCTAAATCTTCTTGAGTTAAAAATCCAAAACGCCAATGATACTCGGTAATTCTGACACGAACAGGTTTGGTGAATTTCTTTTCCTTACCTACAAATGCCTTAGTTACGTCTTTAGTCGTGCCAAAAATCCAACTTAAGCCAGGGGCTTTTTCGATTACTCCCTCTAGGAAAGAAATTACTTGTTGCGCCACCACACCTTCTGTTACTTTACCAATTAGGGTAATTAACGCAATGCCAGACGCCAAATAAAGCACAATCGCCCCGAAGGAAAGATTGTTTAAATGTAAAACACTGCCCAATAATCCTAAAATCCAAAAAAGTATTCCTATTGTTAGGGCAATTGGCAACACCACTAACAATCCACGTAAAAATAGATTCAATACTTTTCTCGGGCCTTTTCGGGAAGCTTGACTATCGGGTAATTGAGGGAAATTATTATCCATAATTGAGTAAATCTAATCCTATATCTTTTCTAAAATAGGCGCCTTCAAACTTAATATCTCCGGCCAATAATTGAGCACGCTCAATTGCATTTTTCAAATTATTCTCTAAAACGGTAACGGCAGTAACTCGACCGCCATTGGTTAAAAAGTATCCATTTTCGGACTTCACACCCGCATGAAAAACATATTGATCTCTTTCTTTGGTTATCGGTGCAATATCCATTTTGATACCTTTTTTAACCGACCCTGGATAACCCCCGGAAACTACAAAAACGGTGGCCGCAAACTTAGAATCCAATTCGAATTTAACCTTGTTTAAGGTTCCTTCTCCAATGGCTGTTAACAATTCAACCATATCGGTTTTCAATCGAGGGAATATGGCTTCTGTTTCCGGATCTCCCATACGCACATTGTATTCAATTACTTGAGGCTCTCCATCCACATTCATAAGCCCTAAAAACAGAAATCCCTTATACGGATTCCCGGCATCACGAAGTTTGTTTAATGTTGGTTTAATAATCCGCTCTTCCACTTTATTCATAAACACCGCATCCGCAAACGGCACCGGGCTGATAGCCCCCATTCCACCCGTATTCAAACCTGTATCGCCTTCACCGATACGTTTGTAGTCTTTGGCAGAGCCCAAAATGCGATAATCGGTACCATCAGAAACAACAAATACCGATATTTCAATTCCTTTGAGAAATTCCTCGATAACAACCTTCGCAGATGACCGACCAAATTTTTGATCAACAATCATCTCCTTGAGTACCGACTTCGCCTCTTCCGAATCCTCGGTGATAATAACCCCTTTACCCGCTGCGAGACCATCGGCTTTTAATACATAAGGGGCTTGAAGAGAATCTATAAATTCAGCCCCGCTTTCAAAATTACTGGAATCAAATGTTTTGTATGCCGCTGTAGGAATTCCAGCGCTAATCATAAATTCCTTTGAAAAATCTTTACTCCCCTCGAGTTGCGACGCGTATTTAGAAGGGCCCGCCACTCTTACATGTATACCAGTTTCTCCAGATTTGGCCTCAATAAAATCGGTGATTCCCGCCACCAAGGGATCCTCGTTTCCTGGAACAAGCAATTTAACCTCGCGGTTTACACAGAATTCCCAAATCGTATTAAAATCGCTTAAATCTAAATCTATATTGGTTCCGCAGGTTTCAGTACCTGCATTACCTGGGGCGATAAATAAGTTATCACAAAGAGGACTATTATGTATGAAATGAGCGAAGGCGTGTTCTCTGCCTCCAGAACCTAAAAGAAGAATATTCACTCAACAAAGTTAGTTGGAAATGTATAACTACTCCCAATCTAAATCGTCGAATTCCTGAGTTTTCGGCTTTAAATCTTCCGGATCAAAGGGCTTCGGTTTCATTCTCTTGATTCGGTCTACGTAATTCACTTCTTTTTCGGATAAAAACCGCCACTTACCACGACCAAGTTTAATTTTATCGAATTCACCTAGCAACACACGATCTAAGGCTTCTACTTCGTATCCAAAGTGTTCAAACATACGTCTTACGATACGATTTCTGCCTGAATGCACCTCCAAACCTAAAATAGTCGGATCGTTTTCATCAACAAAGCCAATTTGCGTAAACGCCATATAACCGTCCTCCAATTCTATTCCATCTACCCATGCAAGCATATGCTCTTTTGAGGGCTTCTTATGTAATTTAGCTCTGTATATCTTCTTTATTTCGAAGCTTGGATGTGTTAATTTTTGTGATAAATCACCATCGTTTGTTAGTAGTAAAACACCCGTGGTATTTCTATCCAAACGACCAACGGGATATATCCGCTCTTTACCCGGTAAATCGATTAAATCCATTACCGTACGGCGCTCTTCTGGATCACTAGTCGTGGTGATGTATCCTTTAGGCTTATTTAATAGAATGTAGACCGGTTTTTCGGGCATTATACGCTGACCGCTTACTTTAATTACATCCTTAGGACTTACTTTAACTCCTAATTCCGTTACCACTTCCCCGTTCACCATTACCAATCCTTGTAATATCATGGCATCGGCCTCCCTACGACTGCCTAAACCCGAATTGGCAATATATCTGTTTAAACGCACCTCAGATCCCAATAAGTCGGAGCCTTTTTTAAGACTATCACCTGCCTTTTGAAACTCTTTATTACTTCCTTTATATCCAAATCGTGATTGGGTTTCTTTGGTTTCAATACGTTCTCTTTTTATACGCTTTGGAGCCGAAGATTTTTCATCTTCAGACCAAGGATTACGTTTGTCGAATTTTCTTTCTTTCGAAGGAAATCTATCGTTCGCCGCACTTCTGCGTTCGTCACTGCCACGGCCTTTGAAGCCACCGCGATCTCCGCCTTCTCTGCGTTCGTATCCACCACTTCTGCGATCGTCGCCACCGCGGCCTTTGAAACCACCGCGATCTCCGCCTTCTCTGCGTTCGAATCCACCGCTTCTGCGATCATCACCGCCGCGGCCTTTGAAGCCACCGCGATCTCCGCCTTCTCTG
>JALRKL010000105.1 GCA_023268875.1 Bacteroidia bacterium | reverse complement strand
GGAAGTTCGTTTGTAGACAGCCGAGGCTGCGTGTTTTTCCGTGCAGGATTTGATGGGCGTGAACGTTGGGTTCCGCGGGTGTTGCGATCAAAAAAGCTGGTATGTGGGTTCAAGCCCAGCTTTGAAAAATCGCAAACGCGCTCAATTACGGAACACAAAAACTGGGATGGGGCTTTCGCGATACACAGTCTTTAGGGGTGTTTGCACTTGAAATAGCTTACCGGTTTCAACATGCACATTTGCGCTCTCAAATTTCCGATACCCTGCGTCAATCGCTTTGGAAAACTTCTCACGGCTATCATGTAAATGCCCACTTGAAAAGGCCCAAACAGCTCCTTCAATTAGAATTTCATCAACAACTAAATGGTTATCTAAGTGGAAACCACTTCCTTCGTGCTCTCGCTCAACATCGTTGGAACGACTCACTCTATATTGAAATCCAATTGTTCAACGAAAAACAATCGCCTAACTTATTTCAGAATTATTTTTTGAGCAATCACTTTGATTATCGCGGGAAATTAGCTCCCGATCACATAATTTCTCAAACCGAACTTAGCAGCCGAATTTCTTACCACAGCCAAAAAATAGATTTCGAAGCAGGCCTGCAATTAGGGAATACACAAGGGGATGTTAGAGCTATATCAACGGCTATTCCACAAATATTAAACGATTACCAATACATACAATCTACCTTAAATTTAAGATACAACACCACTGAACATTGGATGCTTATAGCCTCAACACATTTACAAAGGAACAACGCAAAAGAATGGGAAAATCTTGGCCTCCCCGCCTTTTTTGCACGTTTAGGCCTGAGCTACCAAAATAATGCTTTTTCCCAAGCGCTAATTTATCGCTTGGGTTTTGATGCATCCTACGCTTCACGTTATCAAGCCTCTGTTTACCGAGCCGACAACCGACAGTTCTTTGCCAATTCTAATAATATTTTGTTAGGGAACTATCCTGTTATCGATGTCTATTTCAGCGGCCGAATTCAAACAGTTGATTTTTTCTTAAAATACGAGCATCTCAATCATTGGTGGGTACTGCCCTTTGCGAACTCGCGATACGAAAACACCTTAAATTATCCCATACAACCCGATAGGTTTAGGTTTGGTTTTATTTGGCATTTTTGGAACTAATTACCAAACAATCAGACATCTGATTGAGTTGATAATCAAACTATCCTTCAAACCATATTATACATTAATATCGGTTTTAATGGGCCTCGAGCCAATTAGCACCTGTTCCCGATTCTACCAAAACCGGCACATCTAATACCATAGCGGATTCCATTATTTCCTTCACTTTTACTTGAACCAATTCCAATTCCTTTTTGGGAACATCAAATAATAATTCATCGTGAACCTGCAAAATCATGCGGGTTTCTAAATCCGAACCGTTCAACCAATCAGCAATGCGTATCATGGCAATTTTGATCATATCGGCGGCACTGCCTTGAATTGGAGCATTTATGGCATTTCGCTCAGCAAAACCTCGAATATTGGCGTTTCGGCTATTTATATCACGTAAATTTCTTCGACGACCAGAAATAGTTTCAACATACCCGTTATCACGTGCAAATGCAATTGTATCGTCCATATATCGTTTAATTCCTGGAAACTGAACGAAGTAATTATCGATTATCTCTTTCGCTTCAAAACGGGGTATTTGAACCCTCTGACTTAAACCGAAGGCAGAAATGCCATAGATAATACCAAAATTTACGGTTTTAGCCTTTCTGCGCATATCTTTATCCACTTCCTCAATGGGGACTCCCCACACTTTTGAGGCAGTTGCCGTATGAATATCAATGCCTTGTTTAAAGGCCTCGATCATACCCTCATCTTTTGATATATGGGCGATTATCCGCAGCTCTATTTGCGAATAATCCGAACTCATCAAAACACGATCCTCTGCTGAAGGTACAAAAGCCTTCCGAATTTCTCGGCCCAAATCGGTTCTAATTGGAATATTCTGAAGATTCGGATTTTGAGAACTCAATCGTCCTGTAGCTGCGACTGCTTGATTAAAACTGGTATGAACCCGACCTGTTTTACGGTTTACCATTTCAGGTAGCGCGTCTACATAGGTGCTCTTCAGTTTTTGTAAGGTTCGAAACTGTAGTATATGATCAACGCAAGGATGTTTGCCCTGCAGCGATTGAAGCGTTTCTTCATCGGTTTGATACTGCCCCGTTTTGGTTTTCTTAGGCTTATCGCTCAATTTCAAATGCTCGAATAGCACTTTTCCAACCTGCTGGGGAGAAGCAATATTGAATTGCAATCCCGCAGAATCAAAAATACTGTTTTGTTCGCTCAATACTTGCTCATGAAGGTCGTTGCTGTAGGCATTCAGGAAATCCACATCCACACAAACACCCTCATGCTCCATGTCGCTCAGCACTTTCACTAATGGCACTTCTATATTTTGGAAAACATCCATTAAAGATTTGGATTCGAGCTCCTTTTTTAATTTGCCATAAAGTTGAAATGTCACATCGGTATCCTCTGCCGCATAACGAGTAATCTGTTCGATGGGAACATCACGCATGGAACCCTGTTTTTTCCCTTTTTCTCCAATTAAAGACTCGATTGGAATTGGGGTATAATTTAAATATTGCTCACATAACAACTTCATATTGTGCCTTTGATCCGGTTCGATCAAATAATGAGCCAACATAGTATCGAAGAAGGGCCCTGATATTTGAAGACCGTACTTTTGTAAAATTCCCAAATCAAATTTTAGGTTTTGCGCAATTTTCAAATTACTAGCTTCAAAAAGCGGTTGTAACAAAGCCACCTGTGCACATGCCAACTCAAATTGAGAATCTATAGGAATATACACTCCTTGATTGGCCTCCCAAGTAAGAGAGATTCCCACCAATTCAGCCTCAAATAAATCCAATGCGGTAGTTTCCGTATCGAAACAAAAAGCTTCCTTAGTTAAAGCCGTTTTTATGGCCTCCTTTATTTCTTCCTCAGTGATTAATGTAACGTATGCGTGTTCGATATCGTCAATAGTTTTAAAAACCGGCACTTCAACCTCCGTCGCTGAATCGTCGGTAAAAACTGTTCCAAATAGATCGGTTTGACCTGAGGCAGATACAGCAGGAATGGCTGATGCCGGTGCTGAACCCGCGCCAAAAACCCTATTTGTTAATGTTCGGAATTCCAATTCTTGAAAAACGGCTTTAAGTCGATCCGCATCGGGTTCTTTACGAATTAAAGCATCGATTTCGGTATGAATAGGAACCATGGTATCTATCGTTGCCAATCTTCTGCTCACCCGAGCTTGTTCAGCGAATTCTTCAAATTTTTCCTTCATTTTGCCCTTAAGTTCATGTGTGTGGGCCAAAACACCTTCAATATTATCGTACTCCTGAATAAGCTTCTTCGCAGTTTTTTCACCAACTCCAGGCACACCCGGAATATTATCTGCTGCATCGCCCCATAATCCCAAAATATCAATCACCTGATCAACCCGAGATATCTCCCATTTATTCAGAATCTCTTGAACACCTAAAATCTCATCGGGATTTCCCATTCTTCCCGGTTTGTAGATGTATACATTATCTTTCACCAACTGTCCAAAGTCTTTGTCGGGCGTCATCATATACACCTCCATATCTTTAGCTTGCCAAGCCAAAGTACCAATAATATCGTCTGCTTCATAACCGTCTAAGGTTAATACCGGGATCTGAAACCCAGCCAATATCTCAAATATATACGGTATGCTTTTCCGCAAATCTTCCGGCATCGGTTCTCGATGTGCCTTATACGCTTCAAATTCTATATGACGTTGCGTTGGTTTATCGGTATCGAATACCACTGCAATATGAGACGGTTTCTGTTTGTTTAAAATATCCAACAACGTGTTGGTAAAACCGAACATTGCACTGGCATTTAAACCCTTGCTTGTAATTCTTGGATTTTTTGCAAAAGCAAAGAAAGCCCTATATATCAAGGCCATTCCGTCTAGTAAATATAATTTATTGCCGCTCATTTTGGATGCAGCAAGTTACTAAAAATCGAGGCTAAGTAACGAATTAATCCTCTTTTTTCTTGAAGCCCAAAGACACTCCGTTGATGCAATATCTCAGCCCCGTAGGTTGGTCATAACCATCGTTAAAAACATGACCTAAATGCCCCCCACACTTTGCGCAAACAACTTCTGTTCGAATCATTCCATGGCTTTTATCCAAAATTTCTTTAACCGCTTTTTTATCAATTGATTGGTAGAAACTCGGCCAACCACAACCCGCGTCAAATTTTGTTTTCGATTCAAACAATTCTGCCCCACATCCTTTGCAGACGTAAATCCCAGAATCCCATGTAGTCTCGAACTCGCTGCTGTAAGGACGCTCGGTCCCTTTTTCACGCAATACCCGATAGGCTTCTGGACCTAAAGCTTCACGCCATTCTGCCTCTGTCTTTACAATTGAAAATGTATGTTCTTTATCACTCATATTATCTTTTTCGATTATTTCTTGGGAAATTTCCGAACGGCTTTCCAAACGATTAACGGTCTGCGAACAAGAATTTGAAATACAAACGATGCTAGAGAATATTAAAAACCAGCAAGTCCGTGCATTTTGATACTTAAAATCATTCATTTCGGCCACCCCCATTTAACCTTTTTCAAGGGATTTTGTTTGGCTTAATCATAAAAATGGGTAGGATATAAGACCCAGTACATACCCATAAAATAAGAATCGCCACAAAAAGGACGGCCTTTCTATTTGAAATAAATTGGCGGTATAAACGGAAAGTGGCAAACATAAACACACAAAGAATTCTTGATAATGATTGTATTTAAATCCAAAAATTAATAACAGAAAAATCCCAATAAAACCCATAGCCAATCGGCTTCTTCGCGCATCAACATTGTATCGGAAATAACTACCAAATACCTTAAAAGCTCCGAAAACACCAACCAACAACAAATTTACAATTACAATTAAATCAAGGCTCGATAACCGTAAATTAGGAATCTCTACCAAATTCAAGTTCCACAGTTTTAAGATTGATTTGAAGTTCAATTCGGTAGAAGCCAAATATCCGATGCTTGAAATCAAGTAATATGGGATTAAAATTCCAAAAACAATCACAAATACTTCCCCTGCTTCTGTTGCTTTGAATATCAAAACAATTAGCAATAGAAATACCATACTCCAGAAAAACTCAGGAACGCTTAAGGCTGCGATTCCCATAAATAGTGAAGTCACAAATAAATCTTGCCTTTTATATTGCCCCTTCAAATAGCGGTATAAAAATAAAAATCCCAACAATAGAAATAACACGCCCAAGGTCACATAACTAAGCAATAAGGTGCCGTGAAACATTGCCGTTAACAATCCGTAAAAAAACAGAATACTATATCCTGGTCTATCCACAATATTATACTCAAAAACTATTTGACCTAAGAGCAAGCCTTGAATCAAAACCAACAATGTAGACAAACTAAATGACAGCCACGGCATGGCATTAACGTTATTTATTAAATGTCTGAAAACACCGCGTTGTGCTAGAACCAAATCAGAATATTCCTGGGTTTGAAATATCAATACACGCAAAATAACCACACCTAAAATGAGCGTGAAGAGCTGGATAATTCGGTTATCGTAAATAAATTTAATCACGGTTTTTTACTTGCATCCAAAACCATTGTTTATCGCGTAGCAATGGGAGTGTAAAAGTACAATATTCCGATTCCAAACCGTCAAATGGAACCACAACATTGTAAAAATTATCCGAATTTAATAACAGGTGTTCCTCAATTTCCGCATCGGGTCGAATTACCACTTCTTTTATTTCATTGTTTTTTGAAATATCATCGTTGTAAACCAAATGAACCCCATTTTCACAGATAAAAGAGCCAAATCCCAACAAATAGGCTGTTGCCGGAGCTGCTGTTTGCTCTTTATTAATCCTCAGTGCGGTATCACAGAATCCCGAAGAATCCAGCATTAGTGCTCCAATTTCATTGTAATTGTAAAGTACTTTAGTAGCCGTTTGGGGAATTCCATTAATATAAAACGTTTCTAACTGCTTCAATTCAAT
>JALRKL010000059.1 GCA_023268875.1 Bacteroidia bacterium | reverse complement strand
ATTTCGCCGACGGCATAAAACACATTAATATTGCACCGGTAATCACGGTAAATACAAAATTTCCGAGGGAATTTTGCGTTAAACCCCAAAGTAATGATGAATATTTTTTGCGTTTTTCGTACATATGGCTGTGTTCACTGAAATCTATCAAATTCCTTGCCGAAATTCGCGTATTCCTCGAAATAAATGCTAAACAGGCCCCTTTTATATATCATCATTGCCCTGTGGATTGTTTTTTGTCCTGAATTACAAGGCCAAAACAACATTGACAGTACTCGCAACAACGGGGATTCGTCTATAATTTTAGACAAGCAAGACACGCTATCCAAAAGAAAAAGCAATTTTAATGAAATCGTTGAATTTGAAGCGGAAGATTCAATGGTACTCCTTTTTAACGAGAAATACGTTTACCTGTATAATAAGGCGAAAATAAATTCTCCCAAAACCAACCTCGAATCCTACCAAATAGGTATCGCCCTAGAAACAAAAGAACTCTTTGCGAAAGGCTACGTCGATTCACTCAATAATTATCTCGACAAACCCATTCTTAAGGATGAAGGTGAAAGTTACACCGCCGACAGTATGCACTATAATAGCAAAACAGGCAAAGGAAGGGTGTATGGTTTACGACTTGCTCAGGAAGAAGCACACATCCATCTAGGAAAGGTATTGAAAGAATCAAACGGCAACTTCACCGGTGTGCAAGGAAAGATAACTACTTGCGATGCAGACCACCCGCATTTCTTTTTAAACACGTCAAAAGTTAAAGTAATGCCTAACAACAAAGCCTTATTCGGTGCGGCCAATTTGGTTTTTCTCGGAATACCCACCCCGATTGCTTTACCCTTCGGATTGGCTCCATTAAAGAAGGGACAGCGCGACGGAATACTTTTCCCAAGTTTGGGCTTTAATGCCTTTAATAAAAGTTTCTACCTCCAAAACTTTGGTTATTATATAGGGCTCGGAGAGCATTCTGACATCCAAATCAACACCGATGCTTATTTAAACGGAGATTTACGCTTGGGCGTGCAAACGCAATACGTCAAACGTTATGTTTTTCGGGGGAATCTTGCATTACAATACAGCCGGTTCTCTAATGGTGTTGAGGTAACGTCTCCCCTTTTCAGCAGGTCGAATGATTTCTCCATTCGATCGCAATTTAATCTAGATCCAAAGTATTTACCGGGAGTAAGGTTTGGGGGAAATATCAATATTGTTACGGCTGGCTTTAACCAACGCAACAGTCGTGATTTGAATTCCCTTAGCAACAATCAATTTACAAGCAGTGTAAACTATGGTAGATCGTTCTGGAAAAACAAAATTAACCTAGCCATGTCTGCTCGGCATACCCAGAATACCCAAACCCGCGATTTTCGACTGGAATTACCTTCGATTAACGTGGGCATATCCAGTTTAACTCCATTTGCCTCAAAAACCGGAAGCAACCAAAAATGGTATCAGCAACTGCGCTTTAGCTATAGCGGGAATATGGCTAATTCTATTCAAACCAAAGACAGCATTTTATTTTCAGACCGATATAAGGAAGCATTTGCTGGGTTTCGCAGTGGCTTAACCCATTCTATTCCTTTAAGTACCAACTTAAAATTATTCAGTGGCATTTTAAACATCTCCCCCAGTATGAACTACCGAGAGAATTGGCATTTTAACGGCCGTTTTCAAGATGTAGATCGCGCTACCAATAAGATAATCACACGCGATACGAATGGGTTCTTCCGACAGTATGCTTACTCATTCTCCGCAAGTGCTAAAACCAATATTTATGGAACTTTCACCAACTTGAATTGGGGAAAAGTTAGTGCTATTCGACATACAATCACCCCTTCTTTCGCACTATCGTATGCGCCGAATATCGACGCCCTTTTGAACGGGTGGACACGCACTTACACCGATACTTCTGGACGTATTGTAAATTATAACTTCTTTAGCAATAGTGCTGTTGGCTCAATAAATCAGAATCAATCCGGAAATATTAGTTACGGCCTGAATAACAACCTACAAGGAAAAAAACTGCTTTCCACCGATAGCACAGGAAAAAGCAAAACAGAAAAATTCAACATAATCGATCAATTGAATTTATCCGGAAGTTATAACGTTTTTGCTGATAGCCTAAAGTTCTCGGATGTTCGTATGAATTTCAATACCGTATTATTCAAAATCATCCGTATAAACGCCAATTCTAACTTCAGCCCCTATGTTCGAACAGAATCTGGACGGATAATAAATAAGTTTAGCGCGGTGGAAAATGGACCTCTTTTGCGCATGCGGAGCGCTGGCATAAATTTGAACACGAGTTTTAATTCGAAGTCATTTAAAAAGGAAAAAGTAAAAGGTTTAACACCAAAGAAAACTATTCCTGAGGAAGAAGCAGAACTTGCTGACATTCAAAGTCAAATCGGCTCGTACTATGACTTTAATATTCCATGGACGGTGAATTTAGCGTACATGGTCAACTATAATGCAGAAAACCCCATAGAGAGTAAGCGAATGTCTACGAATAGAATTCGAATTTCTGGAGACATTTCCATCACCGAAAATTGGAAGATAGC
>JALRKL010000036.1 GCA_023268875.1 Bacteroidia bacterium | reverse complement strand
CCTGAAGGAGTTTCAACAGCGAGACATCGATTTTGAATCTGTGGGATTGCTTTATTACCGGCAAATTCAATTTCAGATAATTCAACCCTATATCCTTGAATCTTGATCTGATCGTCGCTTCTTCCGTGACAATAGAAGTTGCCGTCTTCAAAGCTGGCAATATCGCCGCTCTTGTAAAACCAAGCGCCGTCTTTTTCAAAGAATTTCGATTTTTGTTCATCGTTGGCATGCAGATACCCTTGAGTGGTTTGCAGGCCTCCAAGACATAATTCTTTGTTTTCGTCGATGAGCAGGGAAACGGTTTTCATCGCATTTCCAATGCATACAATACCATTATTGTGTAGGCATTCATTTAGGTTGGAAGGTACCGTATAGCGGGTGCAGTAAATAGTCGCCTCGGTTGGTCCATAAACATTGTCAATTTGGGTTTGCGGACAGGCATTAGCCCATACGCGAACTTGAGAAATTTTTAACGCTTCACCGCAAAATTGGCTAACCTTAAGATGAGGCAATTCCAATTCATCGGCATAGGGGCTTAACATTTCAACCGCCGACGGTACCATCAGGGCGAAACTAATTTCTTGACTTTCCAGCGTATCGTAAAGGGCTAGGGGCTTAACCAATTTCTGACTCGGCACATGAAAGGATGCGCCCAAAAGGGTGGGTATTCCAAAGCTCATTACCGATAGATCAAAGGTTAGTTCGAACATTTGTAGGAACTTATCGGATTCATTTAAGGGGTAGCCAAGATCAAAAAAGCCGTCAAAGAATGCTTGTAAATTCCCAAAAGAAATGGGAACACCTTTGGGTTTTCCTGTAGTACCGGATGTAAATAAAATATAAGCGTTATCGGTTGTTTGAGGCGTCACTAACTTCCACCGAAACAATTCAGGAACCTCTGATTTTATAAGTTTAACTGATTCGATTTGCGTAATTCCAACATCATGGGAATCCAGTACCGATGTTAATTCGCTGGCTTCAATGATATCGCTGAGCCTTTGAGTTGGATAATCCGGATTGAGGGGAACATAGGCTTTACCGCTAATCCAACAAGCGATTAGGGCGGCGTAGGTCTCAAAATCGGCACGTAACACCACCCCAATGGGCTTATTACACGCTAAAATTGGATTTTGAAACTTCTGAATATATTCCGAAAGGTTTTGGTAGGTATAGTTTTCGCCTTCAATATTGCACCAAATTCGATCGGGATTGTGTTCGATTTGCTGCGCTATTTTTTGGGTAAATAACATGGGCTAGTTATTAAGGAGTTTGTTAACCCATTCGTTGGTTGTTTTTGGATCGGCCTTTCCTTTAGAGCGTTTCATTACTTCACCGACAAACATTCCTAAAAGTCCTTTTTTACCGCTTTTGTAAGCGTCTACTTTATCGGGAAATTCGCTAAGAACTTGCCTCACCAACTCTTCTATAAATCCGGTATCACTGCTGGTCGCTAAATTAAGCTTTTCAACGATGGCTTGAGCGGTTGAGTTAGGCGATTCTAATAAAGCGGGGAATAGTTTCTGGCTGGCTATACTATGATTGATGCTCCCTTTTTGAATCAGTTGGATGATTTCGTTTATTTGCTCGGCTTTTAGAGGGAAATCCTGCATGCTGAGCGCTCTTTCATTGAGAAATCCTCGGATTGTAACAGTAACCCAGTTTGAGGCAGTTTTATATGGGGCGCCCAAACGCACCAATTCTTCGAAATAGAAGGCAGATTCTTTATCATCGATTAATACCGAGGCATCGTAATCGTTTAAACCATATTCATCGGTAAATCGCTTGTATAGACTTTCCGGTAATTCGGGCATATTTTCACGAACCCGCTGGATATCGGAATCTGTTATAAGGGTAGGAGGAAGGTCAGGCTCAGGGAAGTAGCGGTAATCGTTAATGGCTTCTTTTTTTCTCATTGAGAATGTGGAGCCATTTAATCCATTAAATCCACGGGTTTCGCCTTGAACACTGCCGCCATCTTCAATAAGGGCTATTTGACGTTGTATTTCAAAATCAATGGCTCGCTTTACATTGGAAATGGAGTTCATGTTTTTAACCTCTACTTTGGTTCCAAAAGTTTTGGAGCCTGCCGGCATAACCGAAATATTGGCATCGCAACGAAGACTGCCTTCTTCCATATTTCCGTCGCAAATTTCTAGGTAACGCACCAAACGACGAATTTCAGATACAAACGCATAGGCTTCATCGCCATTCTTGATATCAGGTTCCGAAACAACTTCTATTAAAGGGGTTCCTGCACGATTGTAATCCACCAAGGTATCGTTTAAATCTTGGTCGTGCATACTTTTTCCAGTATCCTCTTCCATGTGAATACGGGTAAGACGAATAGATTTTCTAATACCGTCTTTGGTTTTTATAGGAACGCGACCGCCAACACATAAGGGCGTATCAAATTGGGTAATCTGATAACCCTTTGGCAAGTCGGCATAGTAATAGTTTTTACGTGAATAACGATTTACTCGGGTAATATCGCATTCCAGAGCAAGCCCCATTTTCATCGCTTTTTCAATTGCTTGCACATTGTGCATGGGTAAAGTGCCAGGGTGACCCAAGCTAATAGGACTCACTTGGGTATTCGGTAGGGCACCGTATTCAGTGGAGTCGGATGAAAATGCCTTACTCTTGGTAAGGAGTTGAATATGAATTTCTAATCCAATAACGGCTTCGTATGCTGACATAATGGCTCAACAAAGATAACATAGGATAATGTGTTTTACTACCCGAAAAAGGTCTATTTTTGCAGCAGGCAGTTCGTTCTATCGACTTGTGCAAACAAGTAGGAAAGTCCGGGCAACACAGGGCATCGCACTTCCTAACGGGAAGGAGACCGCGAGGTCTACAGAAAGTGTCACAGAAAATTACCGCCCCGACGGGTTTGGGGTAAGGGTGAAAAAGTGAGGTAAGAGCTCACTCGTTCCGGTGTGAGTCGGAATTGGGATAAACCTTGCGAGTTGAAAGACCGAATAAATCTGGATTAAAGGGCTGCCCGCCCAATCGCTTGCGAGCCAGAAGGGTAGGTCGATTGAGGTATTTCGTGAGAAATATCCTAGATGAATGATAGAAGCCACGGCAAAAACCGTGCGTACAGAACCCGGCTTATAGAACTGCCTTTTTTTGAAAAATATTTTAGATAATAGTTGCAAAGTATCGATTCCGTTTTGTACATTTGCACCACTCTTCGAAAGAAGCATGCGAGAGTAGCTCAGCTGGTAGAGCACAACCTTGCCAAGGTTGGGGTCGCGAGTTCGAATCTCGTCTCTCGCTCCAAAAAAAGCCTCAAATATTGAGGCTTTTTTTATGCTTGAAATTTTATAAGGTTACTCTTTACAGTAACGCTAAGTTTTATAAATACTAAAGGAGGTTTATGAAAAAAGAAAAGCCCCGTTTCCGGGGCTTTTGAATATAATGATTTGTTGTTTATTGCTTAGTTACGACGTTTTGTTTTTGCGTCGATACCGCTTACAGGCAATTTATTGTATTTCTTCTTTGAATTACCTACAGGAGATCCTACGCGAATCATAGCACAACGGAATCCCAAATAAGAAGCCGATTGATCTTGATCAAGGAAACGACGTGTTCCAGGAGTCGCTTGATAAACACGGTCGGTCCAGTTACCACCTTTGATCACACGAGCTTTATCGTTAATCAAGGTAGTTACTCCGTACTCATAAGTCAAATCAGGCTCTTCCATACCTGCTTGCATGTCTTTATAACCGATATTATCTGATTGGCTGTAGTTACGTCTTCCACCTTCTTTAATAGAGGTTTTAACAACGTCTTGGTATTTAATACGTCCTAAATCATCTTTATCGCTCAATCCGCCTGGACCGTTAGGATCCATAACTACCTGCTGGAATTTGTTACCACGGAAAGGCATGAACGCATCCATATCTTCAAGTGACAACGGACGGTATACATCCATAACCCACTCAGAAACGTTACCTTCCATGTTATACAAACCATAGGCATTTGGCCAGAATGAATGCACGTGAGTCGTAATCATACCACCATCGTTCAAAGGTCCGCCAGCGATACCGGCATAATCACCTTTGCCGCGCATAACGTTTAAGCGAATCTTTCCGCGATCTGCTTCTTTTCCGTCTTTAATACGTATGGTGTAATCAGACCAAGTGTAGATCTTGTTTTGGTCGATGTTGTCAAATTGGGTTTCACCGATAGCTGCTTTACACGCATATTCCCATTCTGCCTCTGTAGGTAAACGGTAATCAGGCAATAAAATACCATCTTCCATTTTTACCTTGAAGCGCTTTTGGTCTTTTTTCTTGGCTTTTTGGTAATTGCGCAAGGGTTTAGTTCCGAGCATATTGCCAGCACCTCTTTTGGTGTTTACAGCACCCGAAATATCAACACCGCTAAATATACCGTTATCTTGACCGGCAAGGTAGGCGCGTGTATTAAAGTTGTTAAACGGATCGCTATTGATGGTTTGGTTACCGGCATCAAAATTGATTAAACGTTCACGGTCTAATATCATCTCGTTTACGCGATCGGTACGCCATTTAGCGTATTCGTTGGCTTGGTGCCAGTTTACACCCACTACTGGATAATCCTGGTAAGACGGATGACGGAAATAATACTCAACGAATGGCTCGTTGTAACCCAACTTACTTCTCCAACAGTTCGTATCTGGAAGAATTTTATTGTACAAACCACCTTCGGATGCAGGATCATTAGGATCGATTTGAACTCCAGCAAATTCATGCGTGCTCTGTAGACCACTGTTATTAGCATTAAAAACACGCTGATACCAAAATACGAAATC
>JALRKL010000223.1 GCA_023268875.1 Bacteroidia bacterium | reverse complement strand
CATTAACCCAAATTTGGATTTTATTTTTATCATGTACATATACAATGTGCACGGGCTGTTTAAACGAGTAGTTTTTTATCGTCTCAAACTCGGTATTGATTCCATTGTGTGTCCAAGAAACAGAAACTTTAAATCCGGTGTCAATACGTTTTGACACTTTGAAATCAAACGAATTACCCCACCCTGTGAATTCTCGTTTGCTCACTATGGTATGTAAATCAGCGGGGTCAATTAAATCGTCCATGTATAATAGCGTTGAGATGCTTATTTCCCTTGGATTAAGATTTTCTTTATGAGGTATGTATAAATAGGCATCATTTGAAAAATAGGTACCATCAAAAAATGTGTTGGGAAAAGTTCTAAAAATTGGGTTTCCAACAGTAATTAAATGATGTTGATTTAAAGTGTGATCTTCGAAATTATGGACCAAGGGCCAGAAAGCAAGCAAGCCGGGAGCATTACCAAAGGGAGTGTTTTCTAAATAACCTATGTGAATGGGGGCCGAAGTATCTCGTATAATATCACCTCCCAATGTGGTTGCTTCTACTACACAAAACAGACGTGCCGGTAGCGTTCTATTAAACGCGTCTAAGGCACTTCGAAACGAGTCGACCCCATCAAACCTGACATTTTTCGGACTAAATTCAAAACAAACGCTATTGCCAGCAATCCATTTAAATTTTAAATTCTGTGTTTTAAAATTTAAATGGTAATGGGTGTAAAATGCTTTTTCATTGGTATCGTATCGAATATAATCAACATACGCCCGTAAGGCGCTAGGTATAGGTTCTGGACGTTCGCAACTTCCAAGGAAGAAAGTTGATAGTAATAGGGGAAGCAGTACTTTCTTTATTAACATTGCTTTGAGCAAATTTAGTACATTTGTACTTAATACATTTTCATGGGTTTAAAATTAAAAAATATTTTGTTTTTCGTTGGTGTTGTCTTTTCTAACGTTCTAATGGCACAAGGGTGGTTGGGAAAAGATTTAACCAATATGGGCAATATAAATGTTAAAGAACTTACCGAAGCGCAGCGTCAAGAGGTTTTATCAGCGGCAAAAGCACAAGGTTTAAACGTTTCCGATTTGGAGTTTTTATTAAAATCTAGGGGCATGAGTGCACCGGATGTTCGTGAAATAGAATCGGAGGAAATCAAGAAGGCGAGGAGAAATGATTCGATTATCCCAGACAAAAAAGTAAAAGAAAATATTCTACAAAGCCGAGTGGCGATTTTCGGGCAGCAATTATTCGAAACTACCCGAACGCCTTTGAATAATAACGCCAATATTGCACCAACCAAAAATTACATATTGGGTGTGGGCGATAACATCACTGTCAGGATTTATGGTCTGCAAGAACAAAAAACTAATGCCGTTATTAATCGGGAGGGTAGTATTTTTTTACCTTATGGAGGAAAATGTAAAATAGCGGGTCTCACTATTGACAAGGCGGAATCCTTAATTCGAAAATCCTTGATACAGCGGGGCTATGCTTCGTTATCGTCAGGACAAAGCAAGGTGAGTATTAGTCTGGAGGATTACCACAGTATTCAAGTAGTGGTTTGGGGGGCGGCAGAGCCTGGCTCTTATACCTTACCCGCTATGAGTACCGTTTTTGATGTATTATTTTTGGCCAAAGGACCGGGCAATAACAGGAGTTACAGAAATATACAAGTCATACGCAATCAAAAACGCATTGCGGAATTAGATTTATACGATTTTCTTTCGAAGGGCACTTCGAACAATAATATTGCCTTACAAACAGGCGATATTGTATTCGTACCCTATTATGATAAGCGCGTGCGTTTGAGAGGAGAGGTTAAAACACCTGCCATATTTGAACTAAAGGAGAACGAATCCTTAAAAAATGTATTTGATTTTGCCGGGGGGTATACCGAAATAGCCTATCAGAAGGCAGTTCAGATTATGCGCTACGGACAGCAAGGAAAGGAGTATTATTCGATAAACAAGGAGAGCTTGGATACATTTAAGGTCCTAGGCGGCGAGATAATTGATGTACAAAGCATTAATAATATAGATAAGTTTAAAATTGAGTTGGTGGGCTCTGTAAAACGGCCGGGTTTTTATTCGGGTACAGGCAGTAATACGTTGAGCGATATTATTGAACAAGCGGGTGGATTGGATATTGGAACAATTAAAAAAACGGTTTTAGTTCGGCGAGACGATAAAAATGGCTTATTTAGATATGTACGCTATTCCTTGCAATCGGTATTGGATGCGGAATTAGCGGTTTATATGAATGATGGCGATATAATATATTTTATGGATAGCGGTGATATTAATTACCGCGAGGAAGTACAAATATTGGGTCAGGTGCGGAATCCAGGATCCTTTGAATATGGAGAGGGATTAAGCCTAGGAGACTTAGTTTTTATGGCAGGAGGTTTTAAATCCAAAGCGGTTAGCAATAAAGTTATTTTATCCCGGAAGGTGCAAGATCAAAATATATTAGCTGAAATTTTACAAATTGAAGCGCAGCCAGATTATTGGAATAACGAGGATCTTTATAAAATTCTTTTACAACCGGGGGATGTAGTGAGTACATTCGAGAACCCTTTGATACGAGAACAGGTATATGTGAGCATGGAAGGGGAAATTAAATCACCTGGAGTTTACCCTTTAGAAAGTAAAAGTCAGACATTATGGGATATTTACCAAAGAGCAGGTGGCGTAAACAATTATGGAATATTGGAAGAAGCAATTGTAATCAGAAGCAGGGCAAATAACATTGCAGAAAAGGCTGTAGAGAAAGGTAAAAATAAATTTTTCAATGAATTATATGAGAATGATACAACGCGCCAAAACTCCCGCGAAGACGTTCAAGAATATTACGATACCATCGCACTGGCTAATTTGAACGTGGTGTATAATATTAAGGAAATACTAAAATCAATTATTTTGGAACCTGGCGACCGGTTTATTGTGCCAA
>JALRKL010000173.1 GCA_023268875.1 Bacteroidia bacterium | reverse complement strand
GGTCGGATCACCCAAGATCACGGCATCCGGCTGAGCCGCGTGTTGCGCGGGGTCGAGGAAATCCGCACCCTCGATGGCGCGGTGCTACGTTCGGGCGAGGCGCGCAAGCTCTCCGAAGTCAGCCGCGACAGTCGCGAGGTTTACCGCGAATATTAAGAGCCAAAAATATTCGTTTTTTAATTTCATATAGAAATCCAAAAATTAAAAAAGCCGCAGGAGTAAATCTGCGGCTTTTTAGTTGCTCCCTGAGTTGGACTCGAACCAACGACCTAGCGGTTAACAGCCGCTCGCTCTAACCAGCTGAGCTATCAAGGAGTATTTCCGTTTTTGTGGGAACCATTCGTTCTCAACGGGACTGCAAATGTATATCAAGTCCGACAAAATTTCAATACCTTTGCTCAAAATTTTATAAAAAAATATTTCATGAGTTTGTTAGTTATTGGTTCTGTGGCATTTGATGCAATCGACACCCCTTTTGGGTCTACTGGGAAAATAATTGGTGGGGCAGCTTCCTACATATCGTTGGCTACTTCCATGCTTTCGAAAAACGTTGGCTTGGTCGCGGTTGTTGGAGAAGATTTTGATTTTGACTTCGTTGAAAATTTAAAAACAAGAGGAGTTGATACGCAGGGCCTTCAAGTAAAAAAGGGAGAAAAATCATTCTTCTGGCACGGAAAATATCACATGGATATGAACAGTCGCGATACCATTACAACAGAATTGAACGTGTTAGGCGATTTCGATCCAATTATTCCTGCTGATTGGAAAAATCCAGAATATGTAATGCTCGGCAACTTGAGTCCCGACGTGCAGCTTACAACCCTTGAACGCATTGAATCACGTCCAAAGTTGGTGGTAATGGATACCATGAACTTTTGGATGGATATAGCCCTCGACACTTTACATAAGGTTATAGCAAAAGTAGATGTGCTTACCATCAACGATGAAGAAGCACGACAGTTGAGTGGAGAATACAGCCTGGTTAAAGCGGCTCGTAAAATCCGTGAGATGGGACCTAAATATCTTATAATCAAAAAAGGAGAACACGGCGCTTTATTGTTTGGTGAAAATGAGGATATTTTTTTCTGTCCTGCTTTGCCTTTGGAGGAAGTATTTGATCCAACCGGTGCCGGTGATACGTTTGCAGGCGGATTTATCGGTTATTTAGCTTCTGTAGGAAAAACAGATTTTGAATCAATGAAAAAAGCGATTGTATATGGAAGTGCCATGGCAAGTTATTGTGTAGAGAAGTTTGGCACCGAGCGCTTACAAGAATTAACAGAGGATATGTTGAATGAGCGTTTGGCAAAATTCGACCGCCTCATGCGCTTGAACGCTTAATTAACGCACCACAAAATCAAACATGAGGGTTTCTTCAATGAAGCCCTTTAATCGATCTCCCGCTTTTACCGGACCAACTCCCTCAGGGGTACCTGTATAAATATAATCACCAATTTTTAAGGTAAAGTACTCTGAAATATGCGAAATCAATTTCGCAAATGAGTTTATCATTAAAGAGGTATTGCCTCTTTGCACGATTTCTCCATTTTTCTCTAATCGAAATTCCAAAGATTCTAAATGGGCAGGCACTGGAATAAACTTGCTTATTACCGCGGAGTGGTCGAAGCCCTTTGATTTCTCCCAAGGCAATCCTTTTGCCTTTAACTCCGATTGTTTGTCTCTGGCTGTGAAATCTATACCCAATGCAATCGAGTCGATGTAGTCCAAAGCAAAATCTGCAGGAATATGACGGCCTAATTTTTTGATTTTCACTACGATTTCTACCTCGTAGTGAACGTCATTACTAAATTCAGGAATGAAAAATGGGGCGTTGTTCCGAAGCAATGCAGAATCGGGTTTTATAAAAATTACGGGTTCGTCGGGAGTTTCGTTGTTTAGCTCCTCGATGTGCTTTTGGTAATTTCTTCCAACACAAATGATCTTCATAGACCTGTTTTAGTTTAACAAAATACCGGACTCGTAGTTTGACGCCGGGTTAAAAAAACCAACTTCCAGATAAAGAAAATATTACATTTTATGAACGTACCAAGGTTTCGTCTCTCCCTGGACCCATTGAAATTACCGCGATTTTCGTACCAAGATAATTTTCAATAAAGGCAACGTAATCTTTAAACGTTTTATCCATTGCATCAAAACCGTTATCTAAATTAACATTTTCACCCCAACCTGGCAAGGACTCATAGATGGGCTCTATTTCTGTAGAACACAAATTAGAAGGGAATTCTTGCGTGATTTCTCCTTTTATGCGGTATGAGGTAGCCACTTTTAATTCGTTCATTCCATTAAGTACATCTCCCTTCATCATGATCAGTTCGTCAACTCCATTCAACATGCACGTGTACTTCAATGCCACTAGGTCTAACCAACCTGTTCTGCGTTTACGACCTGTGGTAGCTCCAAATTCATGGCCTTTTACCCTGAGATATTCGCCTGTTTCATCATCTAATTCAGTAGGAAATGGGCCTGAGCCAACTCGGGTGCAATAGGCTTTGAATATACCATAGACCTTCCGAACATGTTTTGGAGCCGTACCCAATCCAGAGCATACACCCCCTGAGAGTGTATTACTGGAAGTAACATATGGATAGGTACCAAACTCAACATCTAGTAAGGAACCTTGAGCCCCTTCGGCGAGAATTTTACGACCTTCTTGAATATATTGGTTGATGACGTATTCGCTATTAACGAGTTGCAAGGATTTTACGAACTCAATTGCTTCGAAAAAACGATTTTCTTCGATGACCAAATCAAAATCTGTGAATCCAAAGAATTGGATTTGTTTCAAGTGTGCATCTCGAATTAATTCATAACGCTCTTTGAAATCGTCCTCTAAAATATCTCCAATGCGTAAGCCAGATCGGCCAATTTTATCGCGGTAAGTTGGGCCAATTCCGCGTAGGGTGCTGCCGATTTTCGCATCGCCTTTTGATGCTTCTGATGCGGCATCTAAGATGCGATGAGTTGGGAGAATTAGATGGGCTTTTTTCGAAACCAGCAAACGATTTTTATACGTTGGACACTCGTCTTTGATTCGGTCAATTTCTTCTATCAATCGAATCGGATCAATTACTACTCCATTGCCTATTAAGTTGTTGGTTTCCTGTCGGAATATTCCCGAAGGAATGGTATTCAAAACAAACTTTTTACCTTCAAACTCGAGTGAATGTCCCGCATTCGGGCCGCCTTGAAAACGGGCAACCAAATTGTATTTGGGAGTTAAATAGTCGGCAATTTTACCTTTTCCTTCATCGCCCCATTGGAGCCCAAGTATCACGTCTATCATGAAAATTCTTATTCAGTAATGTAATTATGGCATTGTAAGCAAGTTCCCTCTTCATTTACTTGGGGTTCTCCGTAAAGATGAAGCGAATGACTGCTAACGTTAAATTTTAAAAGTCCGCCCATTGTCGAACTGATTTGTTGAACCCGT
>JALRKL010000132.1 GCA_023268875.1 Bacteroidia bacterium | reverse complement strand
ATTGGGTGTTTTCTTTACGGTTGATATTGATGTTGGCATTTTTAAACATCGTTAAGAAGTCTCCTACCAAAATCTTGAGTGGATGCGGAGGCTGCATGGTTGTTTTTCCTCGCTTCAATGCACTTGCATTTTTGTCGTCTTCATCTTCTCCACCCTGAGGTTTTTCCATTACGCGTTTCGGCTTTCGATAATCCCGAAGCCATGGAATTTTAGAATACAGCTGTGCAAAATTAAGTTGCGTCGTAATATTGATGTCTTGACTGTTTTGAAGGGTATTTCCTAATGTAGTAAAAGCGGGAGGGGCTTGCTTCCATTCGAAACTACCGCTATAATTGGCACTGGTGTTGACCCATTTTAACCAACCGATTTTTGAAAAGGGAAGGGTGTAGGTCAAATTTACAGACTGATAAAAACGACTGGTTCGTCCAAAACCTTTAAACTCCGATAATATGGAATCTTGTTTCTCTCTAGAATCAATTTTACCGAATGGTTCTTCAATACGCGCTTCTAAATTTGCAACATAGTTTAGGTTGATTGAACGCGTAATCGGATAAGCCATGTTGTAATTTCGATTTAGTGTAAAGTTTTTATCGAATAACCTTGGATTAATTTGCTTGAAATTATTGTTGTTTCTGGCTTGGTTTTCGCTGTACAAACGATTTAGTTGTAATTGTGAAGTGAATGATGATGGGAGTAAGTTGAAATTGATATCCCGAATCAATCGCAGGTGTTTGCTTTTAAGGCGTTTGAATGGAGTGTAGAACTTTGTATTAAGCGCGTAAGCATAACCCAATGTAGCTTGGGTGGTATTCAAGAAATATTCTTCGATTTGCTGATTACGGCGGTAATTACTTTGATAACTATAACTACCATTGAAATTTGAAAGGGCCCAAGGCATCGGTTTTTTATTGCCTGGGCGGGCAATTTTGAAATTATTGATATTAAAACTGAATAAGGAATTATAATCTTCAGCGGCTTTGCGAATAGATTCTCTTAGGGTTTCGGATGAAAGTGCGGCCAAATAGTTTTCTAAGTTGATATCGGGATTTAATGGATTGAATTTTGGTCGTATGAAACTCTCAGACCATCCTAAATACATCGGAATACTCACACCGGCTTCGGCTGGAAAGAATTTACCAAACTCTAAATTCGTGGCTATATCGTAATTATAGTTATTGGTTAAACTGCGATCGTTGAGTTTTTTATCAACGTCACCAAATCCGATTGTTCTTATGGAGCCCGCTAAATTTAGCTGACCAAAATCTGCCAATTGGGCTTGGACGTTAGCAAGTGCAGCCCATCCACCGGAGTTAGCAATATCTTTAACCCGGAGTTCATTGGTCCATATTTCAAAACATTTCGGCGTTGAACTGTTGTTTTTTACGCCTATCATCATAACGCGAACATTACTCAGATCGGGTAAACCCATTACCGTAATTTTACCTTTTTCTAGAGGCTTGATGTAAGGAGCCGTCATAGGCCAACTGTTGTTTTGCCTATCAATCTTTAAATCAAACAACTTCTGAAATTCCAAATCGATGAAGTTTTCTTGTGGCCATATTAAATCGTCGGCACGAGACGTACTCGAACTAATGAATCCGCGGGTCATTTTCAATGGCACTTCGTATTCATAGTAGTTATTCGTTAAATCTGTACCAAAGCGCATTATGATAGAAACTTCTCCATCTTCGATGGTATTTTGTTCGTATTCCTCTGCGTGAACGTACATCTGCATCCGAGAATAGTTACGGACGTCGTATTGGACCGTTTTAAATGCGCCACGTGCGTCACCCGGCATTAGGTTACACGTTACCAACGAAAGGGCCTGCTCGTTTTCTAAAACGGTACCTAAACTGGCCATGTTTTGTACACGTTCAATACCCGGAGGAGTTACATAAGCAATTGGACTTCTTTTGCTGTTTTCTTCGAGATTAACGGTACTTACAACAAACTTAGTTCCGTCGTTTGGATCAGCAGGTACCACAACTCCTGGCGTTTTGAGCGAATTGGTATATCTACGCCAATCAGCACGCACCATATTGATGTAACCAAAACGTAAAATAGCGGGATCGTTAAATTGGGTTAGTACCATACGCATGAAGCGTATACTCTTGAAGTCGGAGATGTTTCCGTATGCCTTTTCAAATTCGCGAATTGGAATTTTCAGTTGGTACCATTTTATTTCTTTTTGGGAACCGTTTCTGAGGGTAATATTATTGCTTGCAATATCCGCTACGTAATTACGACCAATCTTTAAATCCGCAGCCGAAATTTTTATGCGATACTGATAATAATCTTCACTTTGATTCATGGTGAAGTCGCGGTTTATATCTTCATAATCCGGTTGCGTAGATGAAGATTTTGGCATATCGGCATACTGCCCTGAAAAAGTAGCGGTGGAATTATTCCCTTGCATTCCCTGATATCGGCTGTAACGCTGAACAATATCGGCATCGCTCTGAGTATAGTCATCCTCTAAGTAATGCACAAAGTTATCGTTTGAAGGATCTGTCAGAGCTTTTTGATAAACGGGAGCGTTCGTGCCAAAATTTGATTCTAATTGTTTTAAATAGACAGTATCGAAAAAATCACGTTCTTCATCATCAGTTAAACCATCCAATCCCAAATCCTGGCGGTCTCTTGAATTTGGATCGTTATCAAATGCGAAGTTTATTTGAGGGCTCGTTGCGATAAATCCAAATTGACTTGTATCTATTTCCTGATGATTTCCTGGGGTTGTTGGCAATCCATTTTCGAAAGATTTACGGCGATCGGGTAGAATATCTTCACTCACATTACCTAAGTGCAACAGCAATTCCCCTTGCAAATTAGGATTGTCCATCAAAGGATCCATTAGCCAGATTTCTACATAATCGATATTCGCAGCTTCAAAATCATTTTGGTCAACTCGGCGCATAATTCCCGCCCAACTCTTTCTTGGATTCAATAAACGTCCATCGCTATCAATTTCGTTGTCGTTAAAGTTATAATTGTACAAACCTCTCTCGTAGGGATCAAAAGCCAAATCAAGGGTTGGCAGAATGGTAGGTGTTCCCTGCGGAAAGTTTCTTTCTGGAAATACTTCACGTTGATCAATTTGGCGCATGTACGGATTCGAAAGAATTTCGTCGACCCTATTTTGGATATTGGCCGGCATATCTGCATCGCGATAGAAAAGTTGATCTATGGTGTAATAACTCAATTTGGCATGTTTGTTAAGCCAATGAAATTTATTATTCAATGAAGCATCTGGGAACAATTCCGGTTGCTTTTGTGGAATGCTTGCAACGGTCCAATTCCCTACAACCTTAAAATCATTCTGTAATTCTGCTGCTTCGAAGTCTTCAAGGTTCGAAACCCCTCGTTGATCTCCTTGTGAACGATGGTTGCCCGGGATAATCTGCGCAAATTCTGCATAGGCCGTGATATTAGAGACTTCTTTAGTTTCTAAAAATGGGAGTTTATCAATCAGTTTGGTTAGAAAACGCGACTTCGAACTATAGGCGATATCGGCACCAAAAATAGTGTTCAATAAAGGTTCTTCATTAAAGTTGGTTTTCGAGGTTAACGGCCTTTCGTACATATGCAATAGGGTGGCACCTAATTGCAAATTCTTGGAATATTTGTGCTCCACACGTCCACCAAGTAGGGTCTTTTGCTGTATATTGAACATACTCTGACCATCGGCAGATGCACGGATTTCCGCGCCTCCTTGTAATAAACCTTGATTGATAATTCGAACCCGCCCCATGGCGTAATCTACTTCGTAATCCATTCCCTCTTGCAGAGGACGTCCATTGGCTGTTACCCTAACAGATCCGCGCTGCAAGTTTGTGGTTCCCAAGAACAACTCCGCGCCGTTGGAACTCTTGAAACTCCCTTGTAAGAAGAATTTATTATGCTTGACATCCTGTTTTGCCAAGAATTTTGTTGAGTCGTAGAGCGCGTCGTAACAGTAGAAATCCGCTAAATCGGTTCTGCTCTCAAATTTGTCTCTTAGGAAATCTCCGAACGGTTCTACCACTGGGAATATCACACGGGCGGTCTTTTTTTCAATGGTTATGCCTTCAATGGCATCAAAAATCCCATCGGGTTTGGCTTCTTGTTGCCGATTCAATTTGTCAAGTCCCAAAACCCGGATTAAAGGAATACCATTCGCTAATTGGGGTAAATTGGCGTTACCAACGGGCATATAATTATAATCGGCACCTGAGGTGTCGTCGGCATATATCACGTTAAATTTGAAATCTTCCAGACTTAATGAATAGGTATTAAGACTGTATACGTTTTTCATCATCAAATCCCATATGGGAAGTTGTGTACGAATGGTGTTGCCCTTAAGCATTTTCAAAAAGAGCAATCGTTGGTCGCCTGGAGGAATATCCCGCGAAAATTCACCAACTTGATAGGTTGTTCCGTTGTAAGTATATTCGAATGCAACGGCCAGTATTTCGTCGTTGTTAAGGGGTTGATTGAGCGAAATATATCCCAATTGGGTGTTTAAAGTAAACTCGGTGCTTTTTAGTTGACGCGCGTAATTCAATAAATCAAAGTCTACCGTTTGTTCGAAATTTGGGAAAACTTTGTACGTTTCGTCAATCGCGGTTCCAAGCTTGCGCATGCCGTTATTATTTTCAATACTTGAGAAAAGATTATTGGCGAAATTGTCGGAAGCTGGATTGGGATTGCCACCCAAATTATTTCTGTAGGGATTGGACTCTCCTAAATCCATGAAGCAGAGAATGTCTCGGGGTGTTTCTACATTCGCATTTCTGTTGGTGATCCAGACCTCAACGCGATTCACAATTACACCACTCGCAACAATGGGTAAGTTTTCAAGAGACTTATCGTAGTTGTCCCGGAAAAATTGTGATAGAAAGAAATGACGATTTTGATCGTAATTATCGGCCGTCATTTTAAATTCGTTCATCTGAGCGCCTCCTTTTAGTACCGTTTCCGTGCTTTGGCCTCGATTTTGGGAAAAAACCGTTTTAACCGTAGTTTTTCCAAATTGCATGCTATTTGCGAATCCAAATAAGTTGTTGGCGGGCTTTATTAATTGTGTAGGTAGGTTCAGGTTTACGTTTCCAACTTGCACGTCTTTCAAAATTCCATCGGGTTTTCCTTTCCAACCCAAATTGGTTTGATTATCAAAATCAAATTGAGCTTCTGTATCGTAGTTTATTCCTAGTTTTACAAACTCTCCAATGTTGCCGTTTGCCGAAATTTGTAGTTGTTGGTCAAAAACGGGAACGAAATATTTCTGTTGTCGTTTACTGTAATTCGGATTTCGGTATTCGTTGATGGTACCTCCTAATTTAACCATTGCTGATCCCGTAAGTTGAAAATCAACTCCACCGGCCCCAAATATTTTTGAAACAGCAGGATTCCCCAATTCGGCTTTAATGTATTCGGTGATACCGCCCTTGGTTATAGCTTGTGAGTAATCGGTGTTTTGTGATTTGGTTCGATTATAAGCTGCGTTACTCTCGCTATTTTTCTGCTGAAAGAATTCCGTTACAGATAATGACTCTCCCGTTGGATAAGTAAGCGACCCTACTTGTTTATAGGCTTCGTAACGATTTGATTTGGGATTGTATTTCCACGTTAAGTTTAGCGGATCATCTAGGTCAATATTGCTCGATTTTTGTTTATTCGGGTCGTTAACGCCTGATTTTTTGACTTTATAGGGTGTGCCACTCGTATCGGACTGGCCCCACAATGCAGTGTTCCCTCCTAGCGAGAAAATTACCAACAAAATACCCCATAATAATCGATTTCCTATCGTAGAATTCACCTCAGCCGCGCTATTTTTCTTGTAAACGTGCAATTTACAATATTTTTAAGGAATTTTTGATCAATTCTTCAACGGTAGCAAGCGCTCCGAGCTCCTTACTGACTTTAAGTAAAGCCTTTTCGGCCGAAGCTTTCGGGTAGCCCAAAACACTTAATGCGGTTAACGCTTCGCTTAGTTGATCGGTATTTCCACCGAGGCCAGGTAGCGCTCCAGAAAATTTCTTGCCCGTGAGTTTGTCACGCAGCTCCAAAACAATCCGTTGTGCAGTTTTTTCCCCTATACCTTTTATGCTTTTTAGCAATCCTACGTTTCCATTTAAAATACCTTGTGTAAGTGTTTCCGGGTCCAAACTTGATAGCATTATTAGGGCGGTGTTATTGCCGACGCCACTGATTGAAGTTAGCATCCTGAACATGGTTCTCTCATCAGGGTCCGAGAATCCATATAGTTGAATGGCAACAGGATTTTGATTTTCTACTTTAAAAACCTGGTCGATAAACAAACGAACGCGCGGATTTCCCTTTATAGATTCAAATGTGTTTAAACTGATATGGGTGAGGTATCCAATGCCTTGACATTCGATAACTGCATGTGTGGGCGTAAGTGATTCCAGGTTGCCTTCTATGAATTCGTACATGTCTAGATTAGGTATAACGCTTTACTCTAACAAAATAGTTTATCAAACCAAAAAAAGTCATTAATCCAAGTGGAATGAGCATAGACAGCCATTGCCAATAATTGCGTTCGGTTCGAATTTTGTCGGGATCTAATAAACGTATTTGCCGCTCTTTTGATCTAATTTCAATTAAGCCATTATCGTCGATAAGGTAATCGATACAGTTTAACAAGAACTTCTTGTTCGCAAAGGTGAATTGACTAATTTTATCATAACCAGTGGGGTAGGAGCCACCTCTTGAATCAACCGGATTTCGAATGATATCCGCATCGGCGATTACAATCATTTTACTTTTTCCATTCTCAATATATGGCACGTTCCCATATTTCTTCATGTATTTATATCTCGATTTAAAATTTCCCTCAAGAAGAACGGCTGCCATTTTTTCGCCAGAAGCAAACTGCTTTCGTGCTTCAGGATCGCGCATTTGCATGTAAACCGATTCCAAATCTATAGGGGCTGGAGTATTAATAATTTTGGAGTAAGGAGATGACACGAGCAATGGAGTGATTTCTAAATCTGGACGAATTTTAGGTTCCAAATGGGCCGGAAACTGAGACCAAACAGCTCCAATATTTTTACTAATTGGATGATTTAATGAACTTCCTTGGAGTAAAGGGAAATAAGGAAAATCAACGAGTTCCATTCTGCCAGATGCGGGTATTGGCACACGGTTGCAGTTTAAATCAGCGAGTAGGGTATTTTTTAGAACCAATCCGTAATGGAATAATGTGGATTGTATATTCTCCAAATTACGGTTAAGCGCAAGAACTTGTTTGTAATTTCGGAAACTATCTATTTCCATATGAACGGGATCAATTAACCACATTACCCGTCCGCCTTTCATAAGAAACTGATCGATTAAATATAATTCTTGATAACTGTAGTCTTGTATGGGTTTTACTATCAGTAATAAATCATTTAGATTCAACCTGCGATGTAACCCATTAACAAAAATTTGATCAGCATTTTCTGGTTGCTTAGCTATCGCCTCGGCCCACGGTCTTGCGGCCTCTGGGTCCCCGAAATTTAAATTCAAGGATGAAATTTGATAGTATTTCATCAACTCACGGGCAAAGCTATTCACTTCGGGCCCAATCATTTCGCCGTTGCCGTCAGCAACTACAATACGTTTGGATTTTTCTGCCGCTACCTGCCTTAGTCCATTGGCGATTTCGTACTCGATATTATCAATTGCTTTGTTGATATTTTCATCGGGCGTTTTTGCTACGTCGTATTCGAAGAAATTTACACTTCCGCGTTTTTCACCGTAAAACAATTCGGCACCGGGCAAAAGATATTTAATTCGTGTTTCATCGGCGTTTTCTTTATCGATATCTCGAACAGGCTCAATTCCACGTTGAACGAAATCTTGCAGAACTTCCTCCATTTCATTTTCGGTGAGTCCTTTGATGGGATCGATAATTTCTAATTCTATTTTTTGACCACTTGCTTCTCTGAATTCGAGCATGAGATCTCTGATTTCGAGTTTCAAACGTTTAAATCTCGATGACATTTCGCCATCCAAGTATAATTTTACGTATACCGGTTCCTTTAATTCTTTAGCAATATTTTTGCTTGTTTCGCTTAATGTGTAGCGGCGCTCTTCGGTTAAGTCAATACGTTGGTAATAAATATTCCCCAAAATATTGACAACCACTGTTACTAAAAGCAACACCCCGAAATTAAGATAGGATTGTAGTTTCCGATTTGTATATTTCTTTACCATTTTCTACTTTCAAAAACCAGTTGAGTGAAACCTAAAAATACAGCAGTGAATCCTCCGAAATATACAACGTCGCGTGTGTCAACAACACCGCGACTTATGGAATTATAATGGAATTCTAACCCGAACCAAGACAAACTTCTTCCTACCGAATCGAGCCAACTTACATCTCCTAATAATGAAAGCACATTGTAAAAAAAGAAGGAGATTACCATAGAACTTAGTAGAGCAACGATTTGGTTGTCGGTTACGGAACTGCTAAATAAACCAATAGAAGTGTAACAAGCAGATAGCAATAGTAAACCCAAGTAGCTTCCCATCATAGCACCCCAATCAACATTGCCGATTGGATTGGCCAAATTGCTAATCGTGTAGGCATACACCGAAGTGAGCATTAGTGCGAAAGATATAAGTGTGATAGACGCAAGAAATTTCGCAAGAATTATTGCCGTATCTGAAATGGGTTTAGTGGTTAAGATTTCAAGTGTACCTAATCGTTTTTCATCGGCTATACTTTTCATCGTAATGGCAGAAACCAGAAAGATGAGTATGTAAGGAGCGATATCGAACATGACTTGTAGCGAAGCAATTCCAAGGTCAAAAACGTTATTGCCGTCTACGAACCATAAGAAAAGGCCTGTTAAAACCAAATACACTCCAATTACAATATAGGCAATTAATGAGCCCAAATAACTGCGTATTTCTTTTTTATATAGGGTCCACATTTTGGGTTAGTTTTTTAAATATCTCCTCTAAACTCGATTGGTGATTACTTTTCAATTCTATTAACTTTTCATCGGCTACAATTGTGCCTCTATTAATCATTATCACTCGTTCACACATGGCTTCAACCTCTTGCATGATATGAGTGCTGAGCATCACGGTTTTCTCCTTACCTAAATCGGTGATTACATGTCGCATTTCAGAAACCTGAATTGGGTCAAGTCCACTAGTAGGCTCGTCTAAAATTAGCACTTTGGGATTATGTAGTAAAGCTTGTGCTAAGCCTACACGTTGACGGTATCCTTTTGATAGTTGTCCAATTTTTTTATGTCGTTCTGGAACCAGCCGGGTAATTTCAATGGCATGATCAACGGCATTTTTTATATCTTTCACTTGCGAGAGCCCCGCCATAAAGGTGAGATATTCCTTAATGAACATTTCTGGGTAAAGCGGATTATTCTCCGGAAGATATCCAACAATTTTACGAACCTCGATACTCTGTTCAACGAAATCTGTATCACAAACGGTACCCCCTCCGGAACTTGGTGGAATAAAGCCAGTGATCATCTTCATAGTGGTTGACTTTCCGGCACCATTCGGACCTAAAAACCCGACGATTTCTCCGGTATTTACCTTGAAATCAATTTGGTTTACGGCAACTTGCTTGCCATAGGTTTTGCTAAGTTTTTTTACTTCAATGCTCACAGTTCAATTACAAATTTACCGATTACGGGTGTGTATTCCCCTTTCTTAAACGTAAAAGTTTAGAAATATCGTTTGCTTTTTTGACTGCGTGGGATATCAAAACTACCGGCATGTAATTGTGTAACGGTAGATCTTAGGCATCGATTATCAAAATCAATAAACAGTTCGGGGTCAATCGGACGGCCTAAAAAGCGTGTTTCAAAATGCAAATGTGCGCCCGTGGAACGCCCTGTGCTGCCTCCCAATCCTATTAATTCACCGGCTGTAAGCGTATCGCCATGCGCTACGTACCGTTTCTTTAGGTGGGCATATAAGGTTTCAAGTCCGTTGAAATGACGTATGATTATAAAGTTGCCATACCCCTTGCTGTATTTACTCACCCTAACTATCCCGTCAAAAGCGGCAAGTACGGTGTCTCCCCATTGTAATTGTAAATCAATTCCTGAATGCACGCGGCCTTTTCTCCATCCAAAGGTGGAATTTACTTTTCCTTGATGGGGGAAGTGAAAACCACATTGACTATCGGCTATAACAATAGAAACGGTATCTTTCAGATTTTCAACCGGGTATCGGTATGGATTAAGCGACTGTAAATCAAAACCATAATCGAAATTCAACTCAGGATAGAAGTTGTTCGAACCCTCTGACGGCACGATGTCAATTTCGTTATTCAAACTGTCATTGATTGGATTTCCCCAAGAATAAGGGAAAGCTAATACCGTAAGACTCAAAAGAATCAAGGTTTTTAGAGGCTTATGCAAGAATTTGAAGCGCTTCATTGAGATCTAATTGGATCTGATTTTTTAAAGAGTCCAATCCTTCAAATTTACGTTCATTTCGAATAAAGGAATACATTTGAACTTGAATTCTTCGATTATATAAGTCTTTGTTCAGTCCAATGATATGGGCTTCAATTCGTTTTTCGGTTCCATCTAAGGTCGGTCGAACACCTATATTCATTACTACAGGGTAGGAAATTCCATCGATTTGAGTGGTTGCAGCATAAACGCCATTAGGGGGTATTAGTTTCAACGGCTCTTCGATTTCAATGTTAGCCGTTGGAAATCCAATAGTTCTGCCCCGTTTATCGCCGTGAATAACTTTCCCGCTTAAAGGGTAAGAATAACCCAATAGCTCATTTGCTCTATCGAGGTCGCCCTCATTTAAATAATGTCGGATTCGCGTAGAGGAGATTGCAATATCGTCGATCTCTTTAGCGGCGATTTCTTTAACGCTGAAATTGTATTGATCCGAAAGAGATGTGAGCGTATCAAATCGACCTTCTCTATTTTTCCCAAATCGGTGATCATAGCCGACAACGATGCTCTTGGTGCCAATTGCATCGCATAAAATACGTTCGATAAATTCCGATGGACTGTATTCGGAAATTTCCTTAGTGAAGGCTAAAACCAAAACTACATCAATTCCTAAATCTAACACACGTTGGGCTTTTTCTTCAATCGAGGTTAGAATTTCTGCCTTCCAATCCTTGGGTTGAACGATCGTTCTTGGGTGTGGATGAAAGGTGAGCAACATACTGGGTAACTGCTGCGTTTGGGCTTCTGCCAATACCTTTTGTAAAACCTGTTGATGTCCGCGGTGAACGCCATCAAAAGTGCCTTGAGTCAGCACAAACCCCTTGCTTGTTAATTTTTCCAAGCCAAAAATGACGCCTTTATCCACGAGGGTGCAAAGTTCGGAATAAACCCTATTTTTGCAAAGCATGCTACGATATTTTACTTGTTTAATAGGTCTTTTCTCAACATGGAGTTGCGCTACGGCTCAAATTGGAGGTAGTGGCATTATGCCTATTATGAGTTTGCCGATGCACGCACGTTCGATGGCTTGGGGGGGATATATTCTTGCGCAGCCTTTGAGTGATGTTCAATATGCGATGGACAATCCGGCGCTTTTGAACAGTAGTTTACACGGTCAGTATGGTGCCACATATGGTACTGTAGTTCCAGGGGTGAAAATAGGAGGTGCGGGATATGCTTTTAGTTCGGCATCCAAAAAACATAACTATTCATTCCACGCGCAATACCTTGATTACGGACGCATGTCTTCATTCGATGCAGGAGGAAATTCACTTGGAGAGATAACCGCTAACGAAATGAAATTTGTTCTGGGCTATTCTAGGGAATTTACAAATCGTTTGGTTTTGGGTGCTCAAACGGGCTTTACGTATTCGGTTTTAGGTCCTTTTGTATCTACTGCGGCGATGCTCAATTTAGGGGCACATTATTCAAAAAGCGACACGGGCGTTCACTTTGGGTTAACGGTAAAAAATATAGGTATGCAGTTGGTTACCTATCGTGGGGCGGATCGTGAGCCATTACCTTTCCAAATTGCTATTGGAGCCTCCTACAAACCTCTTCATATGCCCTTTCGATTTCATATTTCCCTGCATTCCTTGCAACGATTTATGGATATTACCTATAACCAATACTTACAAAGCAGTACCTTAAGTTTAGGAAATGAAGAAATTGGAACTCCCGAAGCTGCGGTTATGGAGAAATTTACGCGTCATCTTGCTTTTGGAGGTGAATTAGTTATGGGTAAAAATTTGGGGATTTTAATAGGGTATAATCACCAGCGTCGGATGGAAATGGCGCCTGCTATTAGAGGAGGACTCGCAGGGTTTGGTTGGGGAATTAGGTTTAAAGTTTGGAAATACCATCTTACTTATGCAAGCGCATCATTATTTCCAGGGTACAACACAAATACCATCAGCTTATCACTGATTCCAACGTTTTACAATTAATACATGTTACAAAAAATCAATATTGCAATTGACGGGCACAGCTCTTGTGGTAAAGGTACATTGGCACGAGAAATGGCCGAAAAATTGAATTACACGTTTATTGATTCGGGATCGATGTACCGGGCGGTTGCTTTGTTTTTTCTGCAAAATGATATTTTAATTTCTGATACAGAGCAAGTCGTTAAAGCTTTGAAGCAGATCAATTTAGATTTTCAATATAGCGATACACACTCCCGATTTGAGATTTGCCTGAATGGGCTTTCAGTTGAAAAGCGCATTCGTCAAATGGACGTTGCTGCTATTGTTAGTGATGTTGCCGCCTTATCGTCCGTGAGAAAGGAATTGGTGCGGATGCAGCAAGATTTAGGAAAAAACAAAGGGGTGGTAATGGACGGTCGTGATATCGGAACAGTTGTGTTTCCCGATGCAGAATTGAAAATTTTCATGACAGCAGATGTTGAAATCAGAGCCCAAAGACGACATAAAGAGCTCTTTGCCACTGGGTCAGAAATTTCATTTGAAGAAGTTCTAGATAATCTTACAAGCCGTGATCGAATAGACTCAAACAGGGAAGATAGCCCACTAACCATGACAGATGACTACCGTTTACTCGATAATTCGCATATTTCGCAAAAAGAACAACTACAAATTGCTCTAGAATGGGTTGAAGAGATTCAAAAGAAGAACGGAAATCCGTAACTTTGCATCATGAGAAAAAAGCTCGTTGCAGGAAATTGGAAAATGCATAAAAATTTGACTGAAAGTCAAGCATTGATTACAGAGATTCGAGGTATTGTTCGCGATGAGTTCCGTCAAAACGATGCTGAAATTGTTGTTTGTCCAACTGCTTTAGCCTTGGCTTCTTCTGCTCGTTTGGTAGAGGGTAGCGAAATTCGTATCGGTGCACAGAATGTGAATGAGAATAAAGAAGGAGCATTCACAGGTGAATGGTCGGCTTCAATGTTGAAAAGTGCCGGCGTTTCTCATGTGATAGTAGGCCACAGCGAGCGCCGACAATATTACAATGAAACCAGTCAAGCGTGCGCCTTGAAAAATAAAGCGGCAATTTTAGAAGATTTGGTCGTTCTTTATTGTGTGGGTGAGACCTTGGAGGAGCGCGAATCAAATCAACACTTTGATATAATTAAGAATCAAATTGAACAAGGCTTAGAGGGCATTACTGGAGAAGAAATGAGTCAGGTTGTTATCGCGTATGAACCTGTTTGGGCCATTGGGACGGGTAAAACGGCATCTGCAGAACAAGCACAAGAAGTACATGCATTCATTAGAAGTTTGATCGATAGTAAATACGGCCAAGCTATCTCTCAGGCTGTGAGAATACTTTACGGAGGTAGTGTTAAGCCCGAAAATGCCAAACAAATTTTTGGGATGGAAGATATCGATGGCGGACTCATAGGTGGTGCAAGTTTAAAGCCACGGGACTTCTTTGAAATTATAAAGGCGGCGCAATAAATTCCCGAGAATAGTTTAGAGCTATCGGGTGATGTGCGATACAAATATTGCTCGTAATAACCAATTTTATTACAGCAGGGTTGCCCGATTAACGAATTTATTTTTCGTGTCGTGGTTTTAAAGGCATTCGTCAAAAGTAATAGGGCTCTGTTTTTTTCGTTTTATATTTACAACGTCTATGAAATACCTGAGTTTCTTCCTGGTTGCTTTATTTATTTTCATCCAAAATCCTTTAAAGTCGCAAGATGCACGCCGTTTTAACAATGATCCGGTTATTTTTATTACGGAGTTAAAGGAAAAATACTCAAGTTTAAAAGATAAAAAATCACTCGAGTCGTTTCAAAATTTTCATGAAAACTGGTTAAATGGTAAATATAATCCCGAACAACAACGCTATTTGATTCGTATGTCGAATAAAATGTTGGATCAGGGGATGTCGTTAACCCCGTATTTTGAGTTGTTTTATGCGGATTATACGCGCAGTTTGGAATCCTCGTTTAACAAAGATTTGTTATCGCAATGGATGACCATTGCAACCGAATTGGTAGAGCAATCGAATAAGGAGTACTTAGATTTTTTAATGTTAACCGGAAGTTTATTCAAAGAAAATAAACTACATCAGCAAAATACACGGTTTTGGCAATTTGATTCAACTCGATATGATTTAAAAATCATCAAAGGGCGACTCGCTGTGGTATTTGACGAAGTGAATCTTAAAGGAATTGCTGTAAATGATACCATCGAAATCAAATCAAAAGGTGTTTGCTATTTAACCGAAGGTGTTTGGCAGGGAACAAAAGGAGAAACAAGCTTAAAGCGTTCATTTCCGGGTGAAGAAGCAAGTGTGATATTTGGTAATTTCCGAATAGAATTAAACGATTACCGATATAATGTTGATACGGTATTCTTGAATTTCCCTAGATATTTTTCGACCCCAATTATGGGTTCATATAAAGATGAAGTACGCGATTTTTTCATGGAAGGAAACAAGCAAGCTTCTAAATTTCCGCAATTCACGTCCTTTGAAAACCAATTGAAAATTAAGGGAATAGTGGGTGAGAATTCCATTTTTACCGGTGGTTTTACCCTTTTGGGAAAAACGATTCAAACAAATACAGTAGATGGTAAGCCATCGTACATTGATATTTTCTTTAAGAATGAAAAGAAAGTGACCCTGAAGAGTAAAGGATTTCAAATTCGCAATGGCGTTGCTCAATCAAAGAAGTCAGAATTCACTATGTATTTAGATTCTTTAGGTGGGATATTTCACCCCTCTGTTGATATATCGTTTAACTATGCCCAAAATAGATTGAAAGTAACAAAAGGGGAAGATGGACTTCAGCGTGGGGTTTTTCAAAATAACTACCATAATATGAGTATTGATGTTCAAACGGTTTCATGGAAAATTGATGAACCTTTTGTTGACTTTGATAATTTCAATAATGATAAACCCGCTATTTTTGAATCGAACGATTTTTTCCGTCAAATCTACTACGATAGAATACAGGGTGCACTTAACACGAACCCCATTGAGAAATTATACGTATTTTATAATCGAATGCCTCAGGATCCGGCTGTTGAAAATCTTCAAAAAATGCTTAAGAAACTTTATTTGGCCAAACCACGGAATAATGAGCAAATTGCAAAAGTGGCCAAACAGCTGCAGGAGTTAAATCGAATTCGTAAAGCAAAATATATCACCCCTGACCGCCGAAAATTTTCACTGAAAGACTACTGTGAAGTATGGGACTGCAATCCTATGGCTATTCAGCACGCTTTCATAGATTTACACGACGAAGGCTTCCTGATTTACGATTTTGACAATGATAGCGCCTATATAACGGATAAGTTGTTCAACTATATAATAATGAACAAAAAGGCCAAAGACTACGATGTGATACGATTATCAAGTGTTATTGCGGCTCGGCCCAATGCTACCTTGAATTTGTTGAGCAATGAAATGAATATTGAAGGAGTAGCGGCCTTCAATTTCTCTGATTCTCAATCAGTTTACGCATTGCCAAAAGAACAGCAGGTCAAATTGACGAAAAATCGTAAACTCGAATTTGGTGGTAAAGTCAGTGCCGGTCGTTTTGAATTTTACGGCGAGAAATTCACCTTTAACTACAACAATTTTGATGTTTATTTTGAGGTGATTGATTCCATGAGGATGTATTTTCCGGATAAGTCTGGAGTCCGGTTGCGACCGATTAAATCAGTTTTCAGAAATATAGGGGGAACCCTTTTCATCGATAAGCCCAATAATAAATCCGGAAATATTGATTACCCCGAATATCCTATTTTTAAATCCAATCGCGGTGGTGATATTTTATATGATAAACCGAGTATTCACGGAGGGCAATATATTGCGGATCGATTTAAATTTACCGTTGATCCTTTCACTATCGATAGTTTAGATAATTTCACGATTGATGGGCTGAAATTTGATGGAACATTTTACAGCGCCGATATATTTCCAGTATTCCGTCATTTTGTATACATCCAGCCCGATTATAGTTTGGGGTTTGTGAAAAAAACACCAACTGGTGGTTTGCCTATGTATGAAGGCAAGGGCAAGGGTGATATGACCTTGAATCTCAGTGAAGTGGGTTTTTACGGACAACTGGGTCGTATTGATTACGAAACATCTATTACGCAATTTACTCGTATCTTAATGCTGCCTGACAGCACAATGGGGCCTATTAATACCTATGATTTAAAAGAAAATACGCTGTACGCAGAGGCACACGCCAATGAAGCGAATTTGCGTTGGATACCCTATGCGGATAAATATAAGATTACAACCGAAAAGTGGTCTACTCGCACCTTTAAGCCCGGGCACTCGTTTACAGGAACCACTACGCAATCTCCCCAAAAATTATTGGGTGATGGATTATTAAAATGGGATTTAGCTGAATTCCGTAGTAGGGAAATGCATTTACAACCCAAACAATCGGTTGCCCAAAAGGCTTCTTTACAGATATATACTCACGATACCACAAAAGTGGCATTTGTATCCAATGATATCAATGGTGCCATGAATTTCCAGAATCGCATTGGTAAATTCCGTTCTAATGTTGCAGGACAAGCTACACGATTCCCCTTTAATATGTATCAAACCAATCTAAGTGATTATACCTGGAAGATGGATGCGAAAACCATTGAAGCAGGTGTAGGGTCAACTATGGGGGGGATAATTCCTGATTTTTTAAGTCTAAACCAGCGTCAAGATTCCTTACATTTCGAGGGCCGGAAAGGTCTTTATGACATGAACGATTATACCCTTAAGGTTTCTGAAATTCCGCATATTGATTTTGCTGACTCTCGAATATTCTTGAGTGATGGAAAAGTACTTATTCGGAAAGAAGCCAATATGGATACGGTATTCAAGGCGAAAATTGTGGCAAACCGGACCGATAAGTTTCATACCATTACCGATGTAACCGCTAAAATTTATGGGAAATACGGAATTGGTGGAAGTGGGGATTACAAGTATGTAAATAAAATGGGCAAGGAACAAAAAATCCATTTTGATAGCATGGTTGTGGTTACAGAGAAAAAGTTACATGCTTTTGGTACAATTGAGGAAAATAATGACTTCACCTTGGACACGAAGATCGCTTTTAAAGGTAAAGCACATTTAATCTCATCTCAACGTGATGTGCGCTTTAGGGGCTTGGTGAAAACCCTTCATACTTTTGTTTTCATGCGCGAATCGGCCTGGTGCAAATTCGACGGTGATGTTAATCCTTTAGATGTAATAATTCCAATGAACCCGCCGCGAATGGCAAGTGGCGCAAAGATTTTTGTGGGCTTACACGTTGCTAAAGACTCTTCGCATATTTACCCCGTATTTAATTCTACTAAGCGTCGTTTATCCGATAACGATGTTACACAAGATACAGGTATCCTATATTGGGATCATGATAAACAAAGTTTCTTCGCAGGTTCGCAGAGCCGCTTAAAAGGAGGCGAATTAAGAGGAAACTATATTCAGTTCAACGAGGCTAATCATAGTATTCACGCAGAAGGCCCCATGGATTTTGGTGTTGAATCAGACCAAGTTAAATTTAGAGCCGCGGGAACAGCCGACCTTGCTCCAAGAGATTCGGCTTTTGAGTTCAATCTGAGTATGTTGATGGATTTTCCTTTACACCCCGATTTTAAAAAGCGAATGACGGAAATGTTCCTCGGTGAGGGCATAGGGGATGTAGACCTAAATACCGATTTCTTCAAGGAAAATATACATCAGCTGATAGACGACCCGGGTTTGCGTCGGGATATGCTAAAAAATATCGAACAACGCAATCAAATAAAAGGTAATCTAAATCTTATAGGCGATAAGGACGAAACCAATTATAATTTTATCTTCAGCGATGCAAAGTTCAGATGGGACAGTAAAGCACGAGGAATGTTCTCAGACGGAAGTATATCCCTCGTATCATTATTCGGTACCCCAATTAATAAAACCATTAATGCGACTATTTATATGGAAGCCAAAAGGGGGGCGGAGAAAATGCATATTTATCTCGATGATGGAATAAATAAAGTTTATTTTTATGTACAATCTTATCGCGTAAATATCTATACCAACGACGAGCAATTATTTGAAATCATGGCTAACACTAACAGCAAGGTGAAACCCCGCGATTTCGGAGTTTCTGCAACGGGCGAACGTTCCGTAGATCGTTTTTTACGAAAGATAGGATTGGATTAATAATTCACCTCGCAAAGGGTAAGTCCTTTAGCAGGAACCGACATCCCGGCATCCGATCGGTTGCCCCCTTGAATCATTTTTTTGTGGGTATCGAGGTCTAGTTTTCCGCGTCCAATCTCCAATTGTGTTCCAACAATAGCACGAACCATGTTTCGAAGAAAACGATTGGCACTGATGTGAAATTCAATTCCCTTGTTGGTGGAAATCCATTCGGCACGTAATACAGTACAGCGGTAGTGATTTCCTGATGGAACGCCTTTGCAGAAGGCAAAAAATTCATGTTCGCCCAATAAATCAAGGCAAGATTTATTCATTAATTCCAAATTTAAATCACCTGAAATTTGATGGGCAAAGTGACGATAAAAGGGGTTGTTTCTATATTGGATACGGTACACATATGACCTAGAAACAGCAGAAAACCTAGCATGAAAATCATCGCTTACCCGACTTGTTTGTATTATGCCAATAGAATCGGGTAGAAACTGACGCAGTTTGTAAGACAGTTGTTGCGTATCAATTTCTTGATGTGTATCGAAATGAGCCGTAAAAAAGGAGGCGTGAACACCCGTATCCGTTCTGCCACATCCAACGGCATCTATGGGCTCTCTCAAAAGTGTGCTAAGTGCGTTTTCAATTTCAGCTTCTACACTTGGGGCATTAGGTTGAATTTGCCAGCCGTGGTAGGAGGTGCCATCGTATTGCAAATCCAAGCGGTAGCGCATGTTATCTGTTTAGGTTTTCAAAAATAACAGCCGATCCTTGTCCCACACCAATACACATTGTTGCCAATCCATACTTCATTGACTTATTCAGTTTGAATTGGTGCAGTAGCGTTGCTGAAATTCGTGTTCCACTTGCTCCTAAAGGATGGCCAATTGCAATACTTCCTCCGTTAAGATTTACTTTACTGGGATCGGCTTCGAGTTCATCCATGCTTGCTAAAACCTGTGCCGCAAAGGCTTCATTCAATTCCATAATATCCATATCGTTGATGTGCAAACCTGCTTTGGATAGGGCCTTTTGTGTAGCTGGCACAGGGCCAATTCCCATGTAAGCGGGATCTACGCCCGATACCCCAAAACCAACGATTCTCGCCATAGGCGTAAGATTGTAACGGTTAAGAATTTCTTCACTTACAACAAGAGCGCATGCGGCACCATCGTTAATACCGGAAGCATTTCCCGCTGTAACCGTTCCGTTTTCACGAAATGCCGGTTTTAATCCCGAAAGTGTTTCTAATGAACTTAAACGGGGATGTTCATCGGTTTTGAAAATTATTGGATCTTTTTTCCTCTGCGGAATTTCAATTGGAATAATTTCATCTTTGAATGCATCTCGCTGATTCGCAGCAAGCCATTTTTCTTGAGAACTTAACGCAAAAGCGTCTTGTCGTTCGCGGCTAATTTTCCATTTTTCAGCTACATTTTCAGCGGTTTCCCCCATAGAAAATGGGTAGTGCAATTTTGACAAAGCTGGATTTGTGAAGCGCCAACCTATTGTTGTGTCGTATATTTCGGGGGTGCGAGAGAAGGCGTTTTCGGCTTTTGCCATTACAAACGGCGCGCGTGTCATGCTTTCGGTACCCCCAGCAATAATCATATTCGCTTCACCACTTTTTATAGCCATGTAAGCGTTTTGAAGGGATTGTAATCCTGATGCACACAAGCGATTAACGGTATATCCTGGAACGTTTTCAGGGAGTCCAGCTAATAAAGAAGCCATCCGAGCAACATTCCGATTATCTTCACCCGCTTGATTTGCAGCTCCAAAAATCACATCATCAACTTCGGTCCAGTCGATTCCATTATTTCGTTGGATGATTCCTTTAATCGTTTGAGCGGCCAAGTCGTCTGGTCTTACACTCGATAGAGTTCCTCCGAATTTACCTACGGCTGTGCGCAGAATGTCAACAATGTATACCGAATTCATATTGCAAAGGTCGTAAAAAAATAGGATTTGAAATCTTTACCATAGTTCTTAGTTTCGGGCGATTGGGGTTGTGTCAGATTTTAATGGTAATAGCATTAAAATGTTGGGGGTTGTTAATGCCTAAATAACTTGATTTTGAACTATGTGATGAAGCAAATATTTAAGTGGAAATATTATTATCGTCGAGAATACCTCCCTTTTAAATGAAGGTGCAAATGTGTCAATTTTAGCGCGATAAAAGTGCGACTCATTAATTTATTTGAATCCTAATGTTTTGATAATATACAATTTGTGTTAATTCAATTGGATTGAATACTTTTGATGTATGCCGGAAAAAACAAGCGTTTCAAAACCTAAAAAGATTTTTGTATTAGATACTTCCGTGATTTTATTTGATCATCAAGCAGTGAATAATTTTCAAGAACACGATGTGGCTATCCCTATTACGGTGCTCGAGGAATTGGATCAATTTAAGAAAGGGAACGATACCATCAATTTTGAAGCGCGACAGTTTATTCGATTTATTGATACTCTATCTGAAGGAAATGCGCTCAATGAATGGATTTGTATCGACAAAAAGCGCAATTCCCATTTTAAGGTCATCATGGAGTTAGGTACTTTAAACGGTCCAGACGCAACGAAAATTTTTGGCGATAAAAAGGCAGACCATCTTATTTTAAACGCAGCTCTTTACGTATCACAAACGCACGTAGACAAAAAAGTAATATTAGTTACGAAGGATATGAATCTAAGGCTGAAGGCAAGAAGCTTGAATCTATTGGCTGAAGATTATGAAACAGGAAAAGTAAAAGATGTTGAGAGATTATATAGAGGAATTACAAAGTTGGAGATGGACGATTCAGATATTATTGACATAATTCACAAATCTGGTTCTATCCATATAAACCAAGTTTTTTCCGATAAACCCCATGCCAATCATTATGTAATTTTGCGGAACCACCGCAGTTCTATTTTAGCGTATTGCAATCCAGAAACCGAGTGTATCGAAAAAGTTGAGAAAAAACTAGCATTTGGAATCAAACCTAAAAACGCAGAGCAAGCGTTTGCCATGCATGCTTTATTGAATCCAGCGGTAAAATTAGTAAGTATACAAGGGGTAGCAGGTACAGGTAAAACGTTGTTGGCCTTGGCATGTGCATTAGCACAAAAAGGCGATTTTCAGCAAATTTATTTAGCCCGACCCATAGTGCCATTAAACAATAAAGATATTGGATTTTTACCTGGCGATGCGAAAGAAAAAGTTCAACCCTATATTGAGCCACTTTGGGATAATTTGAAGCTAATTCAAAATCAGTACAAAGAAAATTCAAAAGACTTTCAGCGCATCAAAGAGATGATTGAGACGGAAAAATTATTCGTAACTCCTTTGGCCTTTATCAGAGGACGCAGTCTCTCCAATATTATTTTTATTGTGGATGAAGCTCAGAATTTAACCCCATTGGAGATTAAAACGATCATATCTAGGGCAGGCGAGGGGACAAAAATCGTTTTTACAGGCGATATCAATCAAATAGATACACCCTATCTAGATAGGGAATCAAATGGTCTCTCTTTTTTGATTGATCGCATGAAAGGGCAAGCCTTATATGCCCATATAGCCTTGGAAAAAGGAGAAAGAAGTGAACTGGCAAACCTTGCAAACGACCTTTTGTAGAGAAGTATAACAAAATCTTTAAGTAAAATTAATTTCCCTTGAAAAAATAAGGGAGAAGTTGCAATATATTTGCGCCCCTTTTATGAAAGCCTCCATAGCAATATTGTATGCCGAAAGCCGGTATACCCCTTGGAAAGAGAACATCGACTTCGATACTGTATGCTCTTTTGTGGAAGCATTAGAATCGGAATACGACACCTTGGTGGTGCATATGACGCATCCTAGTGAAGAGTTAGCTAGTTTGTTGAAATCTGCCGATTACGTGGTGAATTTATGCTATGGTTTTGGCCATTACAACCAAGCGGAAGTGGCAGCTTGGTTAGATTTAAATGAAATTAATCACCTGAGCAGCTGCGGCGACGCGCAACTTTTAGCACAAGATAAAAAAGCGGTTGAAGAATTGCTTTTAGAAAAAGGGGTAAGGACGCCCATATCACTAATGAGTGCATCTCAAATTGTAGAGGGTAGTTTTATTCAAAAACCACGTTTCGGAGGTTGCCATAGAGGCATCGAAATTATGGATGCCCAGGAAGCACGTGAGCGTCTTGAAAGAGGTTTTGATAGCGATACATTATTACAACCCTATTTGATAGGCCGTGAATTTTCCGTTGGTGTTATACCCAAAATCGATGGTAGTGGTTATGAAGTTCTGCCACCTGTCGAAATAGTACCATTTCCACCGCGAGATGTGTTTATTGCGGGTAGTGCATTTGGAACTACGCAACGTGAATTTCATCCAGAACTGAGTGCGGAAATGAGAAGAGAGTTGCAAGCAGCTGCGGTTGTTTCGCATAACACCTTTGGTTTGAGTTATATGTCTCGTGTGGATATAAGAGAATATCAAGGACATATGTATATCTTAGATATCAATACCATGCCCAACATGCACCCACGAAAAAGTTTGATTCCGGCTATTCTGCAAGAAAATCAAATTGAGTTAACTGAACTTTTGCGCCGTTTTATAGCAATCAATAATCAAATGCGGTTTACAAATAATAAAGTGGAAGGACTTACCCCAGCTGAAGTTCCTTCAAATCTTGACTAATTAATAAACGCGCACTTCCTTTTGAATGGAGAAGATGAGATATTATATCTTGATCCTGAATTTTTAGTTTTTTCATGACCTCTTTTACCCAAAATTCGAGCGTTGGGAAGTGATGACATGAAATACGAAGCTCATGTTGATGCAACTGCCAGGTAACATTACCGGGTATTGAAAATTCCACATAGGTAAAAGTTGACAATTCATGAATCCACAACCATAAATGCCATTTATTACGGATAAGCAATTCCCCATCTGTGATAACTTCATTTCCGCGCTCATCGTGATAAATTCCTTGAAGCAATTGAATGGGCGTATTATTAGGGATTACATCGAGAACATCTACCGGAACACAACCAATCTGAAAGCCTCGGTCGAACATCCTGGCAAAAAATGGTAAGTGGGTCATAATATTGATTATTGTACTATACAATAATCACTTTCATATGTTTCATTGTGGTAAATAAAAAGATATCATTACATTAACTTGTTATAATGGTGTCGAATAATAAGAGCCTACATTAGGTAGTTTTAATGATTTCGGGTATTGTTAAAGTAAAAGCAATATTTTTGCAGCAATGGGAAGGATGTTTGAAAAGCGCAAGCACAAAATGTTTGCTCGTTTCGACCGAATGGCGAAACAATTCACAAAATTGGGTAAGGAAATTGCTATAGCCGTTAAAATGGGAGGTGAAAATCCCGATTACAACCCGCGCTTGCGTGTGGCTATTCAGAATGCTAAGGCAGTAAACATGCCTAAAGATAGGGTAGAGGCCGCGATAAAGCGTGCCTTGAGCAAATCAGAAGGCAATTACGAAGAGGTAAGATATGAAGGTTACGCGCCTCATGGAGTTGGGGTAGTGGTAGAAACAGCCACAGACAATACTACGCGAACAGTTGCAAACGTTCGAATGCATTTCAATAAGGGTGGGGGTACTCTAGGCAAAACAGGCTCGCTCGATTTTAATTTCACGCGAAAAGGTGTATTTAAAATTGCCAAAGAAACCCTAGGGGAAAGGGATTTAGATGAATTCGAATTCGAACTAATCGATCATGGATTGGAGGATTTCGCTATAGATGATGAGGAAGTGTATTTATTCACAAGCTTCACGGATTTTGGTATGATGCAAAAGCAGTTAGAAGATATGGGAATTGCAACTACCAATGCGGAACTGCAGTACATTCCAAATTCTTATGTTGACCTAAATGTGGAGCAAGCTCAGGAAGTGCTCGATTTAATCGAGCGCCTAGAAGGCGACGATGATGTACAGAACGTATATCACAACCTCCGTTAACCTTAGGGGCAGGTCGGACATTTATACTCGTATTTTTCGGGAAACTGAGCTTTAATCCAAATGTATCGCTCAGGCTGCACAGGATCGTTCGTTACCATACGGATTCCTATGCTTTTAGCGCCAGTTTTGGTTACCGTATCAAATTTGAATTTCATTGATACCTTTTTACCAGGAGCAACCGTTTGTGGGAAATCTTCGATAGTAATACACGGACAGTCTGCATTTACTTGTTTTATTTCTAGTGGTTTCTTACCCGTGTTTTTGAGGGTAAATTCACCAAAAAGAAATCCACCCGAACGATCTTGTTTTCCAAAATCAAAAACCCCAGGTTCCGTAATCATTTTAGGGGCTCTTTTGAGTTGCTTTTTCGTTAGTTCTGGAAAATATTGAGAACGCACGTAGTTTACTTGCATGGGTATAAGAGTAGACCCCGGTGCATTTGACTGAAAGGCCAATTCAAATCCCCCAAATCCGTATCCCGGTGCTAATTTTCCGTCGATTGAAATTTGAATTTTTCCAACTTCATTTGGCTCTAAACTTTCGGGATATGTAATCTTAGCATAGGAAGGAACCCGCTCTGGTGCAACCAAATAAAGCATCGAGCTGTAGTTGGATTCATTGATTACCCTAATTTCCTTCATAGCGGTTTGATTATCTAACAAGGGTTCAAAGGCCACTTGATATTTTTCAAAATCTATCCGTCCTATGACAGGGGGTACGTAATTATTCTGAACTTGTTTTTGTTGCGTGCGTACAACGTTCCCTTTAATTGCCAAATAGGAAATAGGACTAAAGGGTGAATTGGTGTAAACGGTTAGCGTTTTATCGAACTTCCCCAATCGATTAGTGGTTTCATACCGCGCTTCTATGAACCCCTTTTCGCCCGGTGCCACCGGTTCGCTGCTCCAGCTCGGAGCGGTGCATCCACAGCTCGATTCTACCCGATTCACCACGATGGGCTTGGGTGTTCGGTTGACAAATTCAAATCGGTGGGTAGCGAAATTCATGGATTCCTCTAATTCACCAAAATCGTGTTCTCGTTCTCTGTAATAGATACCCGGTTTGTCACCATCTATAGTTTGGGCTTTAGCCGATGGCGTGAATAATAATGAAACTACGGATAGAACGATCCCGCAATGGCGGTAAAAAGAAGTTGAAATACGATTCATATTATAAATAGGTTATTCGAAAGACGTTAGATTAAGGGCAAATGGTTGCTTGTGATGTGCAAATATAGGAATGTAAGAGGGCTTTTAATAGGGCTTTATTTCTCGGGGGAAGCTTATCTAACGGCGTGGGTATTTTGGGACAAAAGCGGTAAAGTAGATAAAAAGCGATTTTTTTTTCGCATGCTATTGATATTGATAAAAAATAAGTGTAATTTTGCCGTCCTTTTTGGGAAAAAATATGCCTACTATTCAACAGTTAATTAGAAAAGGACGCAAGGAAATCGAGACTAAGAGTAAGTCTCCTGCTTTGGATTCTTGTCCTCAGAGAAGAGGGGTTTGCACCCGTGTATACACCACCACGCCTAAGAAGCCTAACTCAGCATTGAGAAAGGTTGCTCGTGTGCGTTTAACCAACGGTAAAGAAGTGAATGCTTACATCCCGGGTGAAGGTCACAACCTTCAAGAGCACAGCATCGTTTTGGTGCGTGGCGGAAGGGTAAAAGACTTGCCTGGTGTGCGTTACCACATCGTACGTGGAGCACTTGACACCGCTGGTGTTGATGGAAGAAACCAAAGAAGAAGTAAGTACGGAACCAAAAAGCCAAAAGCAAAAAAATAAGCCATGAGAAAAACGCGCGCTAAAAAACGCATTCTTACACCCGATCCAAAATTCAACGACGTGATGGTAACACGTTTCGTTAACGGGATGATGTACGACGGAAAAAAATCAACGTCTTTAAACATTTTTTACACCGCAATCGATATCGTTGAGAAGAAAATCACCGAAGAGCCTGGAATTGAAACATGGAGAAAAGCCATGAACAATGTAATGCCCTCAGTAGAAGTTAAGGCACGTCGTGTAGGCGGTGCTACCTTCCAGATTCCTACTGAAATTCCCCAAAAGAGAAAAGTAGCTCAAGGCATGAAGTGGTTGATCGGTTACGCTCGTAAGCGCAACGAAAAGAGTATGCCTGAAAAGTTAGCCGCTGAAATCATTGCAGCGTCTAAAAGCGAAGGTGCTTCTGTAAAGAAGAAAGAAGATACGCACAAAATGGCTGAAGCCAACAAAGCATTCTCACATTTTAGAGCATAAGAAAGAAGCAAATGGCACGCGATTTAAAATTTACCAGAAATATTGGAATTGCTGCGCACATCGATGCGGGTAAGACCACAACTACCGAGCGTATACTTTTTTACGCAGGTGTAAATCACAAAATTGGTGAAGTACACGATGGTGGTGCAACCATGGATTGGATGGCACAAGAGCAGGAGCGCGGTATTACCATTACCTCTGCTGCAACCACCGTTTTTTGGAAATACCGTGATCAAGATTATCACATCAATATTATTGACACTCCAGGTCACGTAGATTTCACGGTTGAAGTTAACCGTTCTTTACGTGTATTGGATGGTTTGGTGTTTTTGTTTAGTTCGGTTGATGGCGTAGAGCCTCAGTCTGAAACAAACTGGCGCTTGGCCGATAATTATAAAGTTCCTCGTATCGGTTTTGTTAACAAAATGGACCGTTCAGGAGCCGATTTCCTGAATGTGGTTTCTCAAGTGAAATCTATGTTAGGAAGTAACGCAGTTCCTCTACAGTTGCCTATCGGTGCTGAAGATAAATTTCAAGGGGTTGTTGATTTGATCAACTTCCGTGGAATTATTTGGGACGAAGACAACTACGGAATGACTTTCAAAGAGGTTGAGATTCCTGCTGATATGGTAGACGAAGCAACCGAATGGAGAGAGAAGTTATTAGAAGCCGTTTCTGAGTATGACGATAAGATCATGGAGAAATTCTTCGAAGATCCTACTAGCATCACAGAACGCGAAATATTGGATTGTTTACGTCAAGCGGTTATCGATTTGAAAATCGTTCCGATGATGTGTGGTTCTTCATTCAAGAATAAAGGTGTTCAGACTATGCTAGACATGGTTATGGAGTTGATGCCTAGCCCAATGGATATTGAAGACATCAAAGGAACACATCCTGATACGGAAGCTGAAATTTCACGTAAGCCTTCTTACAACGAACCTTTTGCAGCTTTGGCATTCAAAATTGCAACAGATCCGTACGTAGGTCGTTTGTGTTTCATTCGTGCATACAGTGGTAAGTTAGATGCAGGTTCGTATGTTTTGAACATGCGTACAGGAAACAAAGAGCGTATTTCTCGTATTTTCCAAATGCATGCTAACAAGCAAAATCCTATCGACTTCTTGGGAGCTGGTGATATCGGTGCTGCAGTAGGTTTTAAAGATATTAAAACCGGTGATACGTTGTGCGATGAAAAGCATCCTATTATTTTAGAAAGTATGGTATTCCCAGAGCCTGTTATTGGATTGGCTATTGAGCCTAAAACTCAGGCCGATACGGATAAATTGGGTATGGCTTTGTCAAAATTGGCAGAGGAAGATCCAACTTTCCGTGTGCATACCGACGAGGATAGTGGTCAAACGGTTATCTCTGGTATGGGTGAGTTACACTTGGATATCATCGTGGATCGTTTAAAAAGAGAATTTAAGGTTGAGTGTAATCAAGGTGCTCCTCAAGTAAATTACAAAGAGGCATTAACCCGCAATTTCACTCATCGAGAGACATATAAAAAACAAACAGGTGGTCGCGGTAAATTTGCGGATATCCAGTTTGAAATCGGACCAGCAGATGAATCGTTCCAAGGTGAAGGTTTACAATTCGTAAATGAAGTTGTGGGTGGTTCTATCCCCCGTGAATTCATCCCTTCAGTGGAGAAAGGTTTCAAAGCCGCTATGCAAAATGGTGTGTTAGCTGGCTACGCAATCGATCGCATTAAAGTACGTTTGTTTGATGGTTCTTTCCACCCTGTGGATTCTGATTCATTGTCGTTCGAAGTAGCAGCGAAACAAGGATTCCGCTCTGCAGCCAAGAACTGTGGTCCTATTTTGTTAGAACCGATAATGAAGTTAGAAGTTGTTACGCCAGATGAGAATACCGGTGATGTTATGGGAGACCTTAACCGTCGTCGTGGTCAAATGGAAGGTATGGACGAGCGCGGTGGAGCCCAGGTGGTTAAAGCAAAAGTTCCTTTGAGCGAAATGTTCGGTTACGTTACTACTTTACGTACCATCACTTCGGGTCGTGCTAACAGTTCTATGGAATTCAGTCACTATTCTGAGACTCCTAAGAATATCGCCGATGAAGTGCTTAAGAAAGTAAACGGCTAATTTAGAAATCAACTATAATGGTTAATCAGAAAATAAGAATCAAACTAAAGTCTTTCGATCACAATCTGTTGGATAAGTCCGCAGAGAAGATCGTAAAGGCGGTACGCACGACAGGGGTTGTAGTAAGCGGTCCCGTGCCTCTACCAACGCGCAAGAAAATCTTTACGGTATTGCGTTCTCCTCACGTAAACAAAAAAGCCCGTGAGCAGTTCCAATATTGTACGTATCAGCGCCTAATCGATATTTTTAATGGTTCCACAAAAACCGTAGATGCCTTGATGAAGATTGAACTTCCAAGTGGTGTTGAGGTTGAAATTAAATTGTAAGAGATATGAACGGTTTAATTGGAAAGAAATTAGGAATGACTAGCGTATTCGATGCTAACGGTAAGCGTGTAGCATGTACGGTAGTACAAGCAGGTCCTTGTGTTGTTACGCAGGTTAAGACCGAGGTTAAGGATGGTTACAATGCGATTCAGTTAGCATTTGGAGACAAGAAAGAACGTAAAGTTAATTCTGCTGAAAAAGGTCACTTTGAAAAAGCGAACACTACAGCGAAAACTGACGTTGTTGAATATCGCGATTGCGACATGGATGTTACTTTGGGTTCTATTATTGACGTTAGCATCTTTGAAGAAGGTGAATTCGTTGATGTTGTAGGTACCTCTAAAGGTAAAGGTTTCCAAGGTGTTGTTAAACGCCACGGTTTTGGTGGTGTTGGTCAAGCAACTCATGGTCAGCATAACCGTTTACGTGCTCCAGGTTCTATCGGAGCTTGTTCATTTCCGGCCCGTGTATTCAAAGGTACGCGTATGGCTGGTCGTATGGGCGGTGAGCGCGTTAAAGCATTTAACCTAACTGTGTTGAAAATTGATGCGGAAAAGAACGTTTTAGTTTTGAAAGGTTCTATCCCAGGTCATAATGGTTCCACTGTTTTTATAGAAAAGTAAGTCATGGAAGTTAAAGTATTAAATAAGCAAGGTGCAGAAACAGGTCGTACAGTAACCTTACCTGCGGAAATTTTCGCAGTTGAGCCAAACGATCATGCAATCTATTTAGACGTTAAGCAGTACATGGCTAACAAGCGTCAAGGAACGCACAAGACGAAGGATCGTACTGAAATCCACCGTTCTACTCGTAAGGTATTCCGTCAAAAGGGTACCGGTGGAGCTCGTCACGGTTCATTGAAGAGCGGTATTTATGTAGGTGGTGCTCGTATTCACGGTCCCCGTCCTCGTGACTACTCGTTCAAATTGAATAAAAAATTGAAGCGTTTGGCTCGTTTGTCTGCTCTGTCATACAAAGCTCAAAACCAACAAATCGTTGTGGTTGAAGATCTTCAGATGTCAGCTCCTAAGACCAGCGAATTTGCCACTATGTTGAAAGCGTTGAA
>JALRKL010000041.1 GCA_023268875.1 Bacteroidia bacterium | reverse complement strand
ACACATTGCATTTCTTCACCGTGAAGAAAATAGTCGACTTCGTGATTTTGAATCATATCTCGAATATATAAATAAGTTTTTCTATCGAATTGAATAAAACGATAAAGACGGCTACAAATCGAACAATAAACGTGTAACTATTAATTCAATTTGGAATTAAAGTAGTAGCAGTAAGTTGATATTATTTAGAAATACCCCTATCTATTGGGTGAATAAAAAAGTAAAATGTGGGTTTAAGCCCCTTTGAACTTTTCTTTTATTTTCAACAAAGAAAAATCCGATTTTTCAGCAACAATCGTATTTTTCAGTCTACCCAAACCGGTAATTTCCATTTCAACTACGTCTCCGTCTTGAAGCCATTGAGGCGTGTAATTGGGGTCGTTGAATAAGCCAGTTCCATTTAATTCTAAGAAACATCCCGTTCCTACGGTACCCGATCCGATTACATCGCCGGGTAGTATATCAGCTCCATACGAGCAGCGTTCGATGATTTCTGCGAAAGTCCAATCCATATCGCCCATATTACCATGGCTTACTTGTACTCCATTTATCCAACAACGCATCTCTAAACTGAAATTATTCCCCGTGTGACCTGCTTTTGGCTTGGAAACGAATGGAGAAAGCTCATCTGGGGTTACCATCCACGGTCCAATTACAGTTGAGAAATCCTTGCCTTTGGCTGGACCTAGGTTTAGAAGCATTTCCTCCATCTGTAATGTGCGGGCACTCATGTCGTTCATTATGGTATAACCGGCAATATATTGATCGGCTTGATCGGCAGCGATATTCCGGCCTTTTTTACCTAAAACCACAGCTGCTTCCAATTCAAAATCTAATTTTTGAAAGTGATCGGGCATGCATTTAATCGCTCCAGGACCTTGCACTGCATTGTGATTGGTAAAGTAGAAAATAGGATAATGATCAAATTCCTCAATCATAGGAACTTTACGGTTTCGTCGGGCAGCAGCAACGTGTTGGCGGAAAGCATAGCCATCGCGGCAACTTGTAGGATTTGGAACGGGAGCTAGAAATTCTACCTCGAGAATTGGACAGCGAAAGTTTTGATGTTTTCCAGCTAAGATTTCATTCTGAATATTAAGAGCTTTAGGTGTTACTTCATCCCATATTTGAAGCATTTCTAGCATCGTTTTAGGAATGCTATTGTCAATATCATTCAGGTTGTAAACGGCATCTTCGGCTACGATTCCGGCTTGTTCTCTGTTGTTATAACGAAACGTGGTAAACTTCATATTAACAAAAATACGCAATAGCCTTCGTATGTGCGATATTTTACTTGTTTGGTTAGCCAAAGCGAGTGAACTTTGAGGTAAATTATGAATACCCCAAAACGAATTTTGATTACCGGCAGTAATGGGCTTTTAGGACAGAAGTTAAGCGATATTTATTTAGTCCAAAATGAGGTAATATGGCTAGCTACGGGAAAAGGAGAAAATAGACATCCCGCTAAGGGTAAAATGCCATACGCGCAAATGGACATTTGCAATGAGGAGGAAGTAAATGAAGTATTAGAATCGTTTAAACCGGATGTAGTTATACATACGGCGGCTATGACCCAAGTAGACGATTGCGAATTTAAAAAGGAAGCCTGTGTGGCGCTCAACATAGATTCGGTGGCGCATTTAGCAAGGAAGAGTTCGGAATTGAACTTTAGATTGGTTCACTTAAGTACCGATTTTATTTTCGACGGTACAAAGCAAATGTATACCGAAACAGATGAACCCAACCCCTTAAGTTATTACGGCTGGAGTAAATTAGAAGCAGAGAAACGCGTTCAAGAATTGGCTAAAGATTACGCCATATTGAGAACGGTTTTAGTATACGGTAAAGTTGCGGATATGAGTCGCAGCAATATTATGTTATGGGCATATAATACCTTAAAGGATAAAAAGGCAGCGAAAGTAGTAGACGATCAGTTCCGTACCCCTACTTTGGCAGAGGATTTAGCCCTTGGTTGTGTTTTAGCTGCAGGTGCAAATGAAATAGGAGTCTATAACATCGCAGGCCCTGATTATCTCAGTATTTATGAGTTGGTGACAAAAATTGCCCATATGTACAACTTTTCAATGGACTTGATTGAAAAAGTTAGCTCCTACACTTTAAATCAACCGGCCAAACGCCCGCCTATTACCGGACTTGATATTTCTAAGGCAAGGCGAGATTGGGGCTATTCCCCCAGAAGTCTAGAAGAGGGCATTCGAATATGTTTAGGATTTTAACACATGACAGATAATTTTAGAAGTGGATTCGTGAGTATCATTGGCATGCCCAATGCCGGTAAAAGTACCTTGTACAACCACCTTTTAGGCGAGGCTTTGGCCATCGTGAATCCCAAAGCCCAAACCACCCGCCACCGCATTTTAGGGGTGAAAAATGGCGAGGGATTTCAAATTGTATACTCGGACACACCAGGAGTTTTGAATAAAACTTCATATAAAATGCACGATAAAATGATGTTTTTCGTGAACGAATCCATCAAAGACAGCGATGTATTGATTTTGGTTTTAGACATTCATGGAAAGCAATTTTCGGAGGAAATCAAAACGAAATTCGAGCGTTCGGCAGCCAAGAAAATTGTGGCTTTGAACAAGATAGATTTGAGTAATCAAAGAGAGTTGGAGCTGAAACTTCAAGAGGTGAAAGACACATTCGCAGCCGATGTATATTTGCCGATTTCGGCTGAGCACGGTTTTAACACGTCGGATTTAGAGTCTTATATTGAGCAATTTTTACCGGAGCATCCGGCCTATTATCCCGATGATCAGTTAACCGACAAAAGCGAGCGTTTTTTTGTGAACGAAATTGTGCGAAATCAGCTTTTGAAATTATACGACGAGGAGGTTCCCTATGCTTGTGAGGTCAATACCTTGGCGTTTAAGGGATCGGATAAAATCATTCATATACATGCGGAAATTTTTGTTGAGCGCGACTCACAAAAGCCTATTTTAATTGGGCGCGGTGGTGCCAAAATAAAACAACTTGGTATAGAGTCTCGCAAGAACTTGGAGGGCTTTTTTGGCAAGCAGGTTCATTTAGAATTACATGTTAAGGTTCGCGACGATTGGCGGAACGACGACCGTTTGCTTCGTTCGTTTGGTTACGAGGGCGATTAATGCGTTTTGCGGCTGTATTCATATCGCTATTGCTCTTTTCTTTTTGCTCTCGGGGGAAGTCGCCTCAGGGCGCTGGTAATTCAGAACAGAATTGGTTAATTGGCGCTACGGACTCTGCTACAAATATTACTCGTTCAACTGGCAATCCAGGATTTTGTTCTTTTTCATTAGTTACAGATTTGGCAAGGGGAGTAAACGGAACATACAGTTGTAATTATCGCAAAACTTCTTATCGCTTTTATTTGCAAAATCCGCAAAAGAAGAACGGCTTGGTTTTAGTGCTTTTGCCTGGTTGGAATTATCCAGTGATGGATTGGAAAACCAAAACGGGTGTGGTGGATTCGGCTCTTAGTTGGGGATTTCAAGTTTTGATGTGTGATATGGGAAAAAGCGTTTACATGGATTCAATTTATCCTGAGGCAAGAGAAGATTATAAAGAATTTGCTACGCGCACATGGCTATGGGATTCAATTTTAGGGCCCGTTTCTCGAAATATTGGAAACGGGAATATGGTGCTGATGGGTTTGTCGACAGGAGCAAGGGGTGCCGTACTAATGGGAATGGAACATCAGAACGAAGTGGGAGGTGTTGTAGCGTTAAGTGGTGATTATTTTCCCAATATGGATCCAAAAGATAAACTTATGACTAACAGTATGGGTGCGTATTCACAATTTAAACGACGTTGGGACGCCGGGGCTAACGATGTTAGCAATTTAGATGGCATGCCCAATTTGGTTTATTTAGCTCATGGAATGCAAGATTCTTGGGTGAATCTCGAACATACATTTCGTTTGAAAAAGCGCTTAGAAAATATTCAAACTACTGAAATATTGGAGGTGCAAATTGCGGAGGGTAAACACGATTACGCATTCTGGAATGCCTATGGTTTGCAAGGATTAAAGAGAGTAATTCAAAATTTTTATAAGTATTAAAGCAAGGCAAAAAGAACCTCTTTACCCGATTAGAAGGTCTTAAGTATGCTATCGCGCAATAATCAGGGGTGTCGTTTGCTGCAGTTGCTCAGAATTGAGTTTAATCCAATAAAATCCTGAATTCAATGATTCAATAGATATGGATGTCTCGTTGTCTTCAATGGTTTTAGATAGTATTTTTCTGCCATTTGAATCGAAAATATCAATATTTATTGAACCCTTATGGGAACCTTTAGAAACGTTGAAATAGTGATTTGCCGGATTTGGATAAATTTGAATGGGTTCGTGGAGGTTGGAGGTTGTATGGTTTTGACCCTCTTCAAAATTGAAGGGGGCAAAATCTAACTTTTTATTACTATACAAGCGGTATTCTCCCGGAGCCATGGTGATTCCAAAACTGGTATTTGTAGTGGTAAAACTATCACCTGAAAATACCTCGTACCAGGTACCCGATTCTTGTAAATATACGGTTGTATTCGTTTGGTCTACGTTGGTATTGGAAAGCGCGTGTACTTTGTGATCGTCTTTCTGCAACCAAGTTTTCTTAACCACCCCATTTAATTCGGCGTTGAAGTCGGTGGTATGAAATACTGGATAGCGGTTCCGTAGTTTCATAAAGGTACTGTAAACCCAACGCAAATGTGCACGGTCTTTATCTTTTAAGTATTCCCAGCGGATGGGTTTTTCACCGGTTCGTCCGTTAAAATCGATGTTTACGTCATAGCCGAGTTCACCAAACTGCCACATCATTTTAGGCCCAGGAACCGTAAAAAATGTGTTACATGCCATTTCCATGCGTTTTAAGGCAGTAGTAGTATTTTTAGTGCTGTAGGCACCTTTGGAGTTTCCGTAGGTTTTATTTTTATACATCAAGCGTTCTTCGTCGTGACTCTCCATGTAGGAAATCAGGTTGGGATTAGACCAGTTGCGGGCCTTGTAGTTACTTCCCCATGTGAGGTCAGAATTATATCCCATTGTAGCTTCATTATAATCGTGGTTGGCATTTCCCCAAATGAAAAAGCCCATATTACTCAATTCTTTTTCTTCGTCATTATCGGAAAAATGCTCTAATATTAACATGGCATCCGAATCGTAACTTCTTATTTCATCGCGGATGCGTTTCCATAGGGCAATTCGGGTGGCATCGTAATTTCCCCAAGCTCCGGTATTCCCCAAGGTGTTCTTTTGAGTGAATCCTTTGGAGAGGTCAAAGCGAAAACCGTCAAACTGAAATTCCGTTAACCAATGTTTTAATACCCTGTCGGTGTAATATTTTGTAGCACTACTTTCGTGATTATAATCGTATCCTACATTAAAATCGTGTTTGGCAATAGGATTCATCCATGGATTATTGCTTGCAGGTCTATTATTGGCGGCATCCCAGTACATACGGCAATGGCTGCTTTGTCCGAATGCATGATTCAGGACCATATCTAAAATGACAGCAATACCTTCTCCATGGCATAAATCAATAAACTCTTTAAGTTGGTTTTCATTTCCATAGTATTTGTCAACGGCCATATGAAAAGAGGGATTGTAACCCCAGCTATTATTGCCTTCAAACTCTCCGATAGGCATGAGTTTTATGGCGGTAATACCCATAGATTTCAAATAATTTAAGGTATCTATCAATGTTGGATAATCTTGAGCGGAAATGAAGTCGCGGATATGAAGTTCGTAGATATTCAGTTGACTCGGATTTTCGATTTTAAAGGATGTATTTTTCCATTTATAAGCCTCTTTTCCAGGGGTAAAAACGGAAACTATTCCCGTGGTTTTTCCACTAGGATATGAAGGTAAACTTGGGAAATACGTCTTATTTACCCATGCGTCGTTCCAAGGATCAAGGACCAATTCGGCTAATGGATCTGCCACCTTTATTGTTCCATCTATATTATAAACATAAGCATAAGATTGTCCTTTCTTTAGTCCATTAATTTGAATCCACCAGCGTGTACCTTCTGGATTGCGATTCATGAGCGAGGCGTTCTGTAATTTCCAACCGTTAAAGTCGCCCTGCACATAAATGAAACTTTTGTTAGGCGCATACAAACACAACAAAACAGAGGTATCGCTGAGGTAGTTCACTCCTTCTTCCATGCCTGTGGGAAGTGGACTAATGTTCGGGCCGTTAGGTCTAACAACGATATTCAATGTATCGGTAGTTTCTATGCCACTCGAGCTTGCTTTTGCTACAAATTGATAGTCTCCATTAGAGAGTTTGCCTATTGCATAATTCAATGTTGTTCCCATTGACTTTGAAATAAAAGCGCCGTTTTGGTATAGTGAAATATCGGAGTTCTGCGACGCGAGTATTTCAACAGTTAGGCTATCGTTGGATGTGAAAATGCCGGGATCGGAGCTAGGAGATTGAATTTTTACTTGTAAGCCGGATTGAGCTAAGTCTACAAAAATATCTTGTCCATCGCTTGTTTTCCCCTCTTTATTTCCCGCCCGATTTCTAAAAACAAATGCAAGTCGCTTTACGGTATCGCTATTTGAAAGTCCATAAAATGTGTGAATATGAATGCGCTTTTCGTAAATATTATTGCCTTTATATATCATTTTTCTTGGGGTATCATCGGTACCCCAAACGCCCTGTACGTTTCTCCAATCGGTAAGGCTACTGCTTTTGTTGGTTATTACCCCGGTATGCATATACACTTCTGTAGGGGAAACATTCATAAGACCTTTGCTCCCTTGGGTGGCATCGAATATTATGGTAACCGAATCGAACTGGGTGGCGAAAACGGGATCCAGGCTAACTTGGGCATGTAAGGTGCCGCAAAGAGCTACACCCAAAAGGGTAAAAATACGTTTCATAGGGTTTGAATGGGTAAATTTAAGGGCAGTCGCAACTAAGCAACTACCCTTCGAAAATGAAGAAAAAATTGGAAAACGAGATGAGAAAAATTCTAATCTAATCACAATGTTAACAAATATATTCAAGAATAAGTGTAAAAATGACACTTTCATTTGTTTTTTTCATCAATTGCGCAAAAATTGCAATTGAATGAGATTAATGCAATATTTTACAAGAACTATTTTGCTTTTGTTGCTTTTATGGGCATCAAGGCCAATTCAAGCACAGGGTAGTAAACAAAAAGAGCTAACAGAAAAGTCGATTTGTACCCGGATTGATCCTCCTAATTGGTATCAAAATATGGGTCGCGATACCTTACAATTATTGTTTTACGGGTCAAATTTGTCCGGAGCTTCGGTTCGCGTATTAACTCCAGGTTTTACGATCAACGAAAACAGATCTAAATCGCCATTTTATATGCTTAACGATCTGATTTTGACGGATACATTTCAGGGCACCCTTGTTTTGGAAATTTCCCAAGGAAGGAAAAAACAACGTATAAACTATGAAATTTTGCCCAAACCGAGATTGGCGCCTAGGGTTGAAAACCAAGATTATACGCTTGACCCCAGCGACGCTATGTACTTGATAATGCCCGATCGTTTTAAAAATGGAGACGAAAGTAACGATCTAGTAACCGGGATGTTGGAAGGTCCGGATAAAGAGGATCCTTTCGGCCGACATGGTGGGGATATACGCGGAATACGTGAGGGATTGTCGTATGTGAAGGAAATGGGTTATACCGCTATATGGTGCACGCCATTATGGGAAAACAACCAACCCAAACAGAGTTATCACGGTTATGCGTGCACCGATAATTATGCGATAGATGCGCGTTTTGGCAGTATGGAGGAGTACATCGATTTATGTCGTGAAGCACGCGAAAAAGGCATGAAAATGATTATTGATTTGGTATATAACCATACGGGACATAAGCATCCATTGTATCAAAATCCGGTTGATACCAATTGGTTTCATCATTATTCGCAAAAGAATATTACGAATTATAGATTGGCAACCATACCAGATCCCTACTCCTTGAAGGAGGAACAAAATCGCATGGAGCAAGGGTGGTTCGTAAAGGAAATGCCCGATTGGAACCAATCGAATCCCGACGTGGCTGAATATTTGATTCAAAATACTTTGTGGTGGTTGGCAAAAGCCGAATTGGCAGGCGTTCGTGTAGATACCTATCCGTATTCAGAATTGGGATTCCTATCGAAAATGAATCACCGTTTGAAACAGGTTTTTCCGCATGTTTTCCTTTTTGGGGAAACTTGGGAGGTAAGCGTGGCTACCCAATCGGTTTATGCGCCCAATATTTTCAGTACGGATATTCTAGGAAAACCACAGAGCATAACCGATTTTCAGGTGTGTTTTGCTTTGCAAAAAGGTTTGAAAGAAAATTGGAATTGGGATGGTGGCTTAAGTCGATTGTACTACACATTAGCGGCCGATTACCTGTATTCACATCCCGAATATCTGGTAACATTTATAGACAACCATGATATTGATCGTATTCACGGTCAGTATGAAAAACAAGTATGGAAGACCAAAATGGCCATAGGTTTACTCAGTATGACCCGGGGAATACCTTGTGTTTTCTATGGTACAGAAACCTTGATGGCTAAAACAGGTTCGCATGGAGATATTCGGGAGGATTTGCCGGGTTTTAATAAAAACGACTCCAGGAGTGTATTTAATGCAAAAGATCGGTTAAATCATGAAAATGAGATAATCTCATGGATATCGAAATTAAATGAAATTCGCACCCAGTCGTTTTCGGATTGGTTTAGAAACGGTAAACGATTTCAATTGATTCCAACCCAAGGTATTTATGCTGCCGGTATTCAAGGCAAAACTTCCATTTTGTTATATGCGGCCAATCAGTCGGATGAAATACAAAATTTGGATTTAACGGTATTGAAAGACCTGCAATTAGACCTGAACAAGGCAAAATTGCTCCTGAAAAGTCTAAATGAACCGGCTGAGCCTATTTCAACAAAGTCCTTACAATGGAAATTGAATGCAAGGGGCTTTTATGTATGGGAAATTCCATATAAAGAAGAACTTTTGAAAGAAATTTCCCCTAAATAAAGCTTATTGAGGAAGGCTTTTGGTGCGGATAAGTCGACCATCGACCACATAAATCATACTCAAAGCGGCGAGTAACATCATGGTACCCGCTAGAACCAGTGCATGAATGGCTTGATTGTGGAAAATACTCGCCACGATAGGTCCTAATATTAGCGCACTTACAATTTGTGGGATGGTAATGAAAAAGTTGAATATACCCATGTAAATACCCATTTTTCCGTCGGGGATACTTCCGGCTAAAATGGCGTAAGGCATCGCTAATATGCTGGCCCAAGCCATACCAATCCCGATCATAGAATACACCAACGTTTGGGGGTCTGTTATAAAAAACATCGATAACAAGCCGATTCCACCTGTGGTTAATGACAGCGCATGGGTGTTTTTGCGGCCTATTTTACGCACTATGGCAGGAAGTAACAGGGCATAAATAGCACTAACTCCGTTGTAAACGCCAAAAAGTATTCCAACCCAATCACCGGCGGTATCGAAGACCAACTTGTCGGCTCCTTCATAACCTTCGCCAATAGCGGGCAATCCATATGCGTTTTGAGCAACAGCCTTGGTGGTATAAACCCACATGCAAAATAACCCGAACCAACTAAAGAACTGCACCAAACCCAGTTGCATCATGGTCTTGGGAATCCGTTTAAAATCTCGGAATATTTCCATTATTCCTGCTTGCTCTTCTGTTTTTGGTGCGCTTTTATGGTATTTGGCATATTCCTCTGGATTGTATTCTCGGGCAAATAATACCGTTACCATTATACAGGTAAAAAAGAATGCGGCTCCGAAATAGAATGAATAAACCACATTATCAGGCACCATTCCATGAGGCGCTTGGTTACTTACCTCAAAAATATGTGTCATAATCCAAGGCAGCCAACTCCCTAATACAGCCCCAATTCCAATTAAAAAAGTTTGTATGGAGAATCCGAGAGTGCGTTGTTCATCGCCCAAATTATCTGCCACTAATGCTCGAAACGGCTCCATGGCAATATTGATAGAGGCATCCATCAAAGCTAAAAATACGGCTCCAAAAAGGAGGGCTGATTTACCTGCAAACCATGCAGCGCTATTGGGCAATGCAACAATAGCCAAGCAGCAAATAATGGTACCAGCAAGAAAAAAAGGTTTTCTTCTACCCAAACGGGTCCATGTTTTATCGCTAAAATAACCTGTAAGCGGTTGAACGATCATCCCTGTTAACGGGGCAACCAGCCAAAACCAACTAAGTTGATGAATATGAGCACCAAAATCTTCTAAGATTCTACTGGCGTTTCCATTTTGAAGTCCAAATCCTGCTTGAATACCCATAAAGCCAAAGCTCATCCAGATGATTTCGGCTACGCTTAATTTAGGTTTTTTTGCTGCCATGATTAAAATATTCAAGGCGCAAACTAAGGTATTTATTTGTAAGTGTCAATAAAACACTTATTGTAGATTGTTAAATTTGGTGAAATTGGCTTTTATCGAAGCGATAGAGCCGCGCGGGCTTATGCGCTACCCCTTGTTGTTTTTCATCGAGGGGAACGATAAACGAAGTTCGTAATATTTTTCGGCGGAAATTTCGTTTATCAAAACTATCATCGAGTATGGCTTCGTATAATTTTTGGAGCTGTGCAAGTGTAAACCTTTCGGGTAAAAGTTCGTACCCGAGGGGTTCTGAATAGATTTTCACTTTTAAAAAGTCTAAAGCCTTTTCAAAAATATCGTTATGGTCAAAAGCCAGTTGAGGTACTTCCTTTACTTTCACCCACATGGCTTTGCGGGCAAAAGAACTGGGAGATACTTTAAGGTTTGATTTTTTTACCAATGAGGTGTAGGCTACGGTAATTACACGAGCTTCTGGATGTGCACGAATTTTTTTAAGCCAGCATGTTGATTGATAAGAATTTAAATTTTTACTTAGTGTTTCAAGAATAGACTTTTGTGACATGCTATATATTACACATAATTTAATATTTTTTAAGTAAAGCGGTGTATATATAATGTA
>JALRKL010000169.1 GCA_023268875.1 Bacteroidia bacterium | reverse complement strand
TTAATTTTAATCGATTGTTGTCTTTCAGTGATAAGTGCAATGAAGAGCCAGTTTTTAACTTTCTTACAATATCATATATAACTTGGTTTGCAAAAAGTTCGGGCACCACCAGTAATGAAGCCAAATTCATTCCAATTACATACGAATCTCTCGAGCATACACACTTCAAAGGCAGTAAGGAGCCGTTAACACAGTTTCATTCATTCTATCCTCGAGCAGATATTTTTGATGGCAAAGGCATATTAATAGGCGGTACACATAAAATGAATGAAATGAACGGTAAGGCCCTCGTAGGAGATTTAAGTGCTATCCTGATGTTTCATATGCCGTCTTGGGCCAATCATAAAAGTACTCCGGATCTGCCAATTGCTATTATGGATAATTGGGAGGACAAGGTAGAGAAAATGGCTCAAGCCACAATCAACGAAAACGTTACAAGTATATCGGGTGCACCCACCTGGGCGATGGTTTTATTAAATCGTGTGTTAGAAATTTCAGGAAAATCACACATTCATGAAGTCTGGCCTAACCTGCAATTGTTTATCCATGGTGGTATGAGCTTTGAGCCATATCGAGAGAATTATAAACGATTGATTCCCGGCGAACACATGAAATATATTGAAACCTATAACGCCAGTGAAGGTTTTTTTGGGGTTCAAGCCTATGCCGATAAACGTGATTTACTATTAATGACCCATCATGGGGTATTTTATGAGTTTTATCCTGTTAACAAGGGACCTGAATTTTGTGTACCGCTTTGGGAAGTGGAAGTCGGGGTTTCGTATGCAATCGTAGTTACCAATAACTCGGGTTTATGGCGTTATGTAATAGGCGATACGGTTGAATTTACCCAAACTGATCCCTATTTGTTTAAGATAACCGGTCGTACGAAGTTATTTATTAATGCTTTTGGAGAGGAGTTGATAATGGATAACGCCGAAACAGCGTTAACAGAAACGTGTAGAATTTTAGGCCTCAGAGTTGTTGATTATACGGGCGCTCCATGTTTTGAAAAAGACCGTGAGGGACATGAATGGATTTTTGAATTTGAAGAAAATCCAGAATCTTTGGAAACCTTCGTAACTGTTTTTGACGAACAGTTGAAAATAGTTAATAGTGATTATGCCGGAAAACGGGTTGGAGATTTATTGATGAAGCAGCCTTTTGTGCATTTAGCCACGCCTAATACATTTACCCGTTGGTTGCAATCAAAAGGGAAGTTGGGCGGACAGAATAAAGTGCCTCGATTGGGAAACCACAGAAATTGGCTGGAAGAGATATTGCCTTTTATTTAAGGATGAGTGCCTAAGCAGTGCCTTTTCTTTGCTATTTTTGTATTTTAAACCGAATAAGAGCATATGTACGGATCATTAAAACAACACCTAGAAAACGAGCTTAAGAATATCCAAGAAGCAGGACTTTTAAAAAAGGAACGTATAATTGTTTCGGAACAGGATGCGGAAATAACCCTTGATGGTGGGCAGCGGGTACTTAATTTTTGTGCGAATAATTATTTAGGCTTAAGCAGTCATCCTCGTGTAGTGGAAGCTGCAAAAAGAGCGATAGATACCCATGGTTATGGTATGAGTAGTGTGCGTTTTATTTGCGGTACACAAGACATCCATAAAGAACTTGAAAGGAAAATTGCCGAATTTTACGGTACAGAAGATACCATTTTATACGCGGCAGCTTTTGATGCCAATGGTGGGGTTTTTGAGCCGTTGTTTGGAGCAGAAGACGCCATAATCTCAGATAGCTTAAACCATGCTTCAATTATTGATGGTGTGCGTTTATGTAAAGCCAAGCGCTACCGTTATGAAAATAATAATATGGCCGATCTCGAGGCCCAGTTACAACAGGCTAATGCCGACGGAGCTAGATTTAAGATAATCGTTACAGACGGTGTTTTTTCCATGGATGGCTATGTGGCTCAACTAGATAAAATAGTAGAGCTTGGAAAGAAATACGATGCCTTAGTGATGACGGATGAGTGTCATGCAGCTGGCTTTATTGGGGCTTCCGGTAAGGGCGTCCCCGAGTATTGTGGTGTTCATGGCGAGGTAGATATCGTTACCGGAACCCTTGGAAAAGCCTTGGGTGGAGCAATGGGTGGTTATACAACAGGGAAAAAGGAAATAATTGAAATTTTAAGACAGCGCTCACGTCCGTATTTGTTTTCAAATTCTTTAGCACCAAGTATTGTGGGAGCTAGTATTGAAGTTTTAAATATGCTTACGGAAACCACCGAGTTACGTGATCGACTTGA
>JALRKL010000151.1 GCA_023268875.1 Bacteroidia bacterium | reverse complement strand
CCGAGCATTATGGATAGAAACTGGATACACATTGCCGATGGAAGCATGAATTCATACGATTTTGTGTGTACGAGTAATGAGGCATTCCCTGTGGGACATGTTGTAACATTAAAAGGGAAAGTTGCCCTTAATAAGGATTTTGGTGCCGGATATACCTATGATTTAATTGTCGAGAATGCAGAAATTGTAAAATGAAGAAGATACAAAAAATTGCAGTTGCCTTTGCCAATGAGCGGGCGGGTGTGTTGTATTTGGTGCTTAGTGCGATTGCTATGGCTGTCGCCACGTTTATCGAAAACGATTTTGGCACAGAGGCTGCGCAAAAATGGATTTATAAGGCATTATGGTTTGAAATACTCTTGACCTTATTGGGTTTGTCAGTTGCTTACAGCGCTTGGAAATACAGATTGTGGCAGCGAAAGAGATATTCGGTTTTGTTATTTCATATATCTATTCTGGTGATTTTACTTGGTTCGGGTGTTACCCGAATATGGGGTTTTGAAGGCTTAATGGGTATTCGTGAGGGCGAACAGGAAAGCCGTTTTATTAGTGCAGAACCCTACATATCGATAGACATACAAGACCCAAATGGACAGGCTTATGGTACAAAACACGAGGTTTTGTTTTCTTCTCTCGGGGGAAATTCATTTGAAAAAAGCTATAAGATAAACGGGATTGAAACAACATTAAAGTTATTAAATTTTATTCCTAATGCGGTCGAAGAAATAGTGGAAACAGAGAACGGAAAACCCACCTTGAAATTGGTTTTTTCTTCTGAAGGTGGCCGATTAGATGCATATATAACCGAAGGAGAGAAAAAAGTAATTGCGGGTGTTCCCGTAAATTTCACAGGCGAATTCCTTCCCAATCATATCAATTTCTCTTATTCCGATTCTCAATTTTTCATTCGCACGGATGCCCAAATGAAGGCAACGCGAATGGCAACTCAGGAAACATTTGAATTTGCTTCAGATACGGGTGCGGTGCCTTTATTATTCCGATCTTTATACCAGTTGGGGGGCATTCAATTTGTGGTTCCGAGTGTTTCTAAAGGAGGAGAGAAGAAATACAGATCGAACGGATTGAAAATGAACAGTAATGCCGAACACGCTTTGGAATTTGAACTTAATCAGGGCAGCGTAAGTAAGAAATTTTGGGTTAAAGGAGCTAAAGGTCAAGTGGGAGAGCGCGTTCTATCAGAATTTGGGGCTTGGGATTTTTATGTTTCTTATGGTTCGGTATACAGAGAGTTGCCGTTTTCAATCGCATTGCAAGATTTTGAAATGGAGCGCTACCCTGGAACCAACAGTCCTGCTTCCTTTTCTAGTAAGGTGCAATTGAGAGATCCATCAAATTTGGTTTCTTTGGATTACCATATCTACATGAATCATATTTTAGATTACGGAGGGTACCGTTTTTTTCAATCTTCATACGATCGAGATGAAAAAGGAACTTATTTAAGTGTTAATCATGATTTTTGGGGAACATGGATCAGTTATCTCGGATATTTTTTGCTTACTGCAGGAATGATCTGGACGCTTTTGGATAAGAATACCCGGTTTTATTCATTGCGAAAATCATCAAAATTAGGAATGGTAATTTTTGCATTTTTTACAAATATGGCATTCGTTAAAGCGGATGTGAATTTACAGGCAAAATTACCCCTTGTTTCGGAGATGCACGCCCAAAAGGCAAGTGCTATTCTGGTTCAAGACGTTCAGGGAAGAATGAAGCCCATGCATACGTTTAGTCGCGAGTTGATGCGTAAAGTTTATGGAGAAGAAACGTTTGAGGGTCACAACGCAGACGAAGTAATATTGGGAATTTGGGGTGCGCGTGAAGGGTGGTATTCCGTTCCTTTAATTAAGTTGGGAAAAGAGCCTAGATTAAGATCGATAATATTGAATACCGATGCCACGCATGCGTCTTTTCGAGATTTCTTTGATGAAAAGGGGGACTATAAATTGGGGAAATTGGTGGAGGAGTCTAGTCTTAAAAAGGATGCAGAGAAAAATACATTTGACAAGGCCTTAATTTCCTTAGACGAGCGAGTAAGTATTGTGAATTTGATAATGACGGGTGCTCTTTTTAAATGGGTGCCTATTAAAGGTGATCCAAATAATTCTTGGGCATCGGATCATCAACATAATACAAAAGATAAGAAAGCATCGGTTTTTTTCGAAGCTTATTTAAGCGCGTTGCATGATGGAATCTCACATAACGATTACCAAAAAGCGGATGCCTTACTAAACGATCTTTACGATTTTCAGATTCAACAAGGCGTGTCATATATCCCGTCTATTTCTCAGCGTAAATGGGAGGTTTTACTGAACGAATCGATGATCTTTAAACGACTCGCCTTTGTGAATACGTTTTTGGGTTTGGGATTTTTGATATTGCTGTTTTGGTACGTTTTTAAGGACGCTTCCGTGGGCGGCACACTTAAAAAAGGACTGTTATTCATTGCATTTGCCTCGTTTATTACACATACTTGTGGTTTGGCGGTTCGATGGTATGTTTCGGAACGTGCGCCCTGGAGCAACGGTTACGAATCTATGATATACATTGCATGGACAGCGGTACTCGCAGGTTTGATATTTAACCGAAAATCTATTGGTGCTTTATCTGCCACTTTTATTCTGTCGGGAATTACGTTATTCATTGCGCACCTCAGCTTTTTGAATCCGGAAATAACCCCATTGGTACCAGTACTTAAGTCCTATTGGCTTACCATACATGTTTCGTTAGAAGCGGGTTCTTATGGATTCCTACTACTCGGAGGAATTATCGGGTATTTGAACTTGTTGTTATTCGCTGTGAGTAATAAGAATAACGCAGTTAGGGTTCGGAAAAGTGTAGGTCAACTAACTGTTTTAAGTGAACTTACGATAACAGGGGGGCTGATTATGTTGAGTATTGGGACTTATTTAGGCGGTGTATGGGCAAATGAATCCTGGGGGCGTTATTGGGGCTGGGATGCCAAAGAAACATGGGCATTGATTTCGATTTTAGTATATGCCTTTATTCTACATATGAGATTGATTCCTAAATTGAAGGGAGACTTTGCGTTTAATATTGCGAGTATCGTTGGATTCGCATCGGTTTTAATGACTTACTATGGTGTAAACTATTATTTGTCAGGCTTGCACTCTTATGCAGCGGGAGATCCAATTCCTATTCCCTCTTGGGTTTATTGGGCTGTTGCCGGAGTGGTTTTAACGGCCATTTTTGCTCGATTAGGATATAATCGCGTTAAACATAATCAATAAGCTTTAAACCAGTAACTCGAATTTTATTAAAATCAGTATATAGTCAACCGGTTGTTTGCAGCAGATTTAAATAAACGAAAAAGGCCGTTTTGAAGAACAAAACGGCCTTTGTTATGAATAGCGTATTTTCTACTTATCTATTGAACCAAGAACACGCTGCATGAAACCGTTAAGTGCATCTTTCTTGCTCAAGCCGTCTTCCATGCTTTTTTGTACCTCTAAAGCTCCGTACAGGTTAGAAATCAATTCTCCGATAACATCGAGTTCTTCGTCTTTTAAACTTTCAAGTTCCGTAATATGTTCTAAAACCGCAATGGTTTCTTCAATAAAATCGGCATCTTTCTGTTCTATGAATTCGGTGATATGTTTAATTACCGGAATCTTCATGATTGTGCGGCTTTAGTAACTAACTCAGCCAATACTTCAACTTTATTGGTTTGAGTTTGATCGAGTAAAGTGCCGTTTTGGAAAGCCGCAAAGGTTGGCAAATTCGACACGTTGGCCAATTTGCGTGATTCGGGATTCTTTTCGGCATCGATTATAACAAACGTAATATCGTCGTGCTCTCCAGACATGCGTTTGAATTTGGGCTTCATGATGCGGCAATTGCCACACCATCCTGCAGAAAATTGCACGATAACTTTATTATTCTGCGCAATAACATCTTGAAGGGTGTCGGTTTCGAGCTCTAACAACATAGAAATTTAATTTTTAGTGAGACTTAAGGTACTCGGCTACTCCATCGCGGTTGGCATTCATTGCATCTTTACCTTCTTCCCAGTTTGCAGGACAAACTTCTCCTTTTTCTTGAACGTGGGTAAATGCATCGATTAATCGAATGTATTCTTTTACATTACGGCCCAAAGGCATGTGGTTAATGCTTTCGTGGAATACAGTGCCTTCCTCATCAATTAAGTAAGTAGCGCGGTAGGTTACGTTATCGCCTTCGTATAGAATGGTATCCAACTCTTCGTTGTAGTCTGAAGATTGAATATCTAAAATATCCAAAATGCTCGCTAAGTTTCGGTTAGAATCAGCCAATATTGGGTAAGTAACACCTTCAATTCCTCCGTTGTCTTTTGAGGTATTCAACCACGCAAAGTGTACTTCAGGGGTGTCGCAAGAAGCGCCGATAACGATCGTGTTGCGCTTTTCAAATTCTCCCAAAGCTTCTTGAAATGCATGTAATTCTGTTGGACATACAAAGGTGAAATCCTTAGGATACCAAAACAACAATACTTTTTTCTTGTTTTTGGTAGCCTCTTCGAATAAATTAATTTGGTAGGTATCGCCCATTTCTGACATGGCGTTTACCGAGATGTTTGGGAATTTTTTTCCTACAAATGACATGATATACTATTTTTATAAAGTTTACTGCAAAGGTACAATTTCAGGCAAGTAATTGTTTGGTTTCTCGTTTAATGTTTGCTCTAATTGGTCAAACAAATGTTTTGTCCGTATTAATGAGTTCTTTGTCATTTTTGTCACACAATTCAGCCTCCCAAATCGTATTATTGTGAATTAAATCTTAGAGTAGTGTTAAAAGGCAATAAAACCCTCGTGCGTTCCATCTTGATAGGAGTGGCCGCCATAATAATTAGTGTGAATATATCGAAGCGCTTGTCGGCTCCGAAGTCGGTAGCTCCTACGAAGATGTCGTTTAGAGAAGCAACAGTTCCTGTGAAAGCAGCTACTTGGGAATCTCATCAATCGGCGGTGACCGCAAGCGGCAGGGTAAAAGCTTTAAATCGTTTCGAAGTTTATGCAGAAGTGAGTGGCACTTTATTGAATGAATCGTTCAGAGCGGGAACGGCGTTTCGGAAAGGACAGACATTAGTACAAATCGACGATCGTGAATTTGCGGCTCAACTAAAGGCTCAAAAGAGTGCTTTTATGGGCTTACTTAGCCAGGTTTTACCAGACATAGCAATAGATTTTAATCAAGAACATAAGGCATGGTCGGATTTTGCCGCTAAAATCGAAGTAGACAAAGAACTCCCCGCATTGCCAAAGATTGAAAATGTAAAACTCAAGGCTTTTGTGTCGGGTAGAAGTATATTGAATCAGTATTATTCATTGAAGAGCCAAGAAGTTCGATTGTCTAAACACAGGATTATAGCTCCTTATGATGGTATGCTCTCTGAGGTTGCTTTGCAACCGGGTTCTTTGGTTCGCGTCGGTCAACGATTGGGATTGTTTTTACAGCCCAATGCATATGAGTTAGAAGCGGCGGTTCCAGAATCGGATTTGGATAAAATGAAGATAGGTATGAACATGCAATTATTTACTGAGAACGGTGCTTCAATAAGAGGTCAGGTATCGCGTGTGAATAATAGCGTAGACGGAGCTACACAACTTGTAAAAGTATATCTGAGTCTTAAAGGGAATAATATAAGAGAAGGGCAGTATTACGAATTCAAAGCTAACGGACGTACCATTTCACAAAGCATGAAAATTCCAAGAACCTGGTTAACGGATAGGAATACCCTTTTTGCTGTGAATAAAAGCGACTCAACTTTATTTGAATTGCCCGTTAAGCTTGAGGCGATTGATGACGATCAGATAATAGTTACCGGTTTTGAAGAAGGAGAATGGATACTGCAACGTTCCGTAGCGGGAGCATTTGAAGGAATGAAGGTTGTTCCACAGCTTCCCAAGAAATAGATAAGAAGCTATGAAACGACTTATTGCTTACTTTATAAAATATCCCGTATCGGTTAATACCTTATTGACCATAATTTCGGTTTTTGGTTTTATCGCATACACAAAATTAACGGCGAGTTTCTTTCCATTGGTGGAAAGCCGGAATATCACAATTCAATTAGTTTATCCAGGTGCCGCGCCTGAGGAATTAGAAGAGGGGGTTGTTCAGTTAGTGGAGGAGAAATTACAAGGGGTTAGCGGGATTGAGAGGGTTACTTCGAAAAGTAAAGAAAATGCGGCAAACGTAACGGTAGAAATTGAAAAAGGTTATAATACCAGCACGGCTTTAGAGGATGTTCAAAATGCGGTAAACGGAATTAATAATTTCCCAACAAGCTTGGAAAAACCCATCGTTTTTTTGGTGGAAAATAGTTTTTTTACCATTAACTATGCGGTTTCTGGAAGTAATATCGACTTAAAAGCTCTTAAATCTTATGCCCGAAGAATTGAAAAAGATTTATTGCGGCATGATGGTATTTCAAAGGTTAAATTGGCCGGATTTCCCCAAGAGGAAATTGAAATCACATTTGATGATGTAGCACTTCGCCGTCATAATTTGACATTAGAACAGGCCGGTTTATTGGTGCGGAGTTCAAATATTGATATTACCGGGGGTAGCGTAAAAACTACCGAAGAGGAATTGTTGATTCGAAGTCGCAATAAAGGATATTACGCCAAGGATTTAGAAAATTTAGTAATCCTAAAAGAAGAAGCGGGTTCTGTGGTGCGCCTTAAAGACGTCGCTGAAGTGCGCGATCGATGGGCAGATGATCCGAATCGTATTTTTGTAAATGGGAAGCCCGGGGTTGAGGTTTTGGTACAAAGTACCGACCGTGAAGATTTATTGAAAAATGCAGCATATGTCCGGGCGTATTTTGCGGAATTTGCAAAACAAAATCCGCAAATTACTACCACGCTTATCAAAGACCAATCTGAAACACTCAATGAACGTAAAGAATTGCTTTTTGAGAATGGTTTCATAGGAATGATTTTGGTATTGATCTTGCTGTCAATGTTTCTGAATGCCCGCATTGCCTTTTGGGTGGCCATGGGTTTACCGGTTTCATTTTTAGGCATGTTTATCATTGCATTATACTTGGGAGTTACTATTAATGTAATTTCCTTGTTTGGAATGATCGTAGTAGTAGGGATTTTAGTAGACGACGGAATCGTAATTTCAGAGAATATTTATTGGCATTATGAACAGGGGAAAAGTGCGATAAGAGCAGCCATAGACGGTACATTGGAGGTGATACCCGCAATATTTTCGGCGGTTACTACAACCATGGTTGCATTTTCGTTCTTTTTTATGGTAGATGGTCGTGCTGGTGATTTTTTCAGTGAGCTTTCAACAGTAGTTATTGCTACATTGTTTGTCTCGTTGATTGAGGCACTAATAATATTACCGGCACACTTAGCACATTCAAAGGCATTAACCAACAGGAACTACAAGAAAAATGCCTTGGAGCGTTTTACCGACAAACTAATGTATGTAATGCGCGACAAAATGTATGCTCCTGTTTTGCGTTTTGCCCTAAATCATCGACTTGCAAGTGTATTGATAGTGGTGGGTTTCATGATAATTACTATCGGGGGTATAAAGGGTGGACTTATCAAATTTACTTTTTTCCCAAATCTGGAACGAAATGAAGTGCCTATTAATCTAGCCATGCCCTCGGGCACGCGCGAAGGGTTAACCAACGATCGTTTATTTCGTATAGAAGAGGCAATTATCCGAGTTAATGATAGACTGAAAAAAGAACGCAATGACGATGTTGGTGAAGTACTGAAAATCGAACGAAAAATAGGTCCAAATACAAACGAAGGACAGGTTAATGCCATTCTCATTCCGAGCGAATCGCGAAATTACAGCAGCATGGAATTGGCGAACTTTTTTCGTGAAGAATTGGGACCCATGCCTGAGGCAGAAAAATTGACATTCGGCCAAGCTTCGGCTTTTGGGAAGCCCGTATCGGTAACTTTGCTTGGTGATAACGCTGCCGAAATTAACGCCGCTAAAAATGAACTTAAGCTAGCGATGCAAGCAATTCCAGAGCTTAAAGATGTGGTTGAAAGTGTTGAATCAGGGAGAAGGGAAATTCATATAGACTTAACCGATAAAGCCTATTCTATGGGTTTTACCGAAGCACAAGTCCTTAGCCAAGTACGAGCCGGTTATTTTGGTTACGAGGCACAACGTTTGCAGCGGGGAAGAGATGAAGTAAAAATATGGGTGCGGTACTCCGAAGAACAGCGGAAATCATTAAAAGATTTAGAGGATATGCGCATTAAAACCGCGGCTGGAATGGAAATTCCACTACGCGAATTAGCGAAGCTAGATATGCGCAGGGGAGTGGTGGATATCGATCATTTAGACGGCCAACGTCAGGTTACTATTGAGTCGGAATTACGCGACAAAAATGTGTCTGCCCCCGTTATAATCTCTCAAATTAAAGAAACGATAATTCCTGAAATACTTGCCAAACATCCTGGTGTATCGCCATTATTCGAAGGTCAAAATAGAGAGGCACTAAAAACACAGAAGTCGGCAAAGTTTGCTCTTCCCTTTGTGCTTGTGAGTATTTTAGCAATTATTACGTTTACCTTCCGTTCGTTTGCTCAAGCAGTAATCATACTACTTTTATTAGTTCCCTTCAGTCTTATCGGGGTGGCCTGGGGACATTATATACACGGCCAACAAATGAGTATTTTGAGCTTTTTAGGAGTAGTAGCATTGATTGGTATAATTGTAAACGACAGTTTGGTTTTGGTCGATAAAATGAATTCCTCACTTAAGGCAGGTTTACCTTTTAAGGAGGCGGTATATCAATCGGGTTATGTAAGATTTAGGGCAATTTTCTTAACAAGTGCAACAACCATTGCCGGTTTGGCGCCATTGATTATGGAGAAGAGTTTTCAAGCGCAATTTCTGATACCCATGGCAATCGCAGTGGCCTATGGAATTGGAATTGCAACCGTGTTAACCTTGGTGATACTGCCGGTATTTTTATCGGTTTGGAATGATATTAAAAGGCAGTCTTTATGGGTTTGGAATGCTGGAGAACGTCCGAGTGCCGAAGATGTTGAACCTGCAATTAGAGAATTAAAAGCGGAAAATGATGAATTGGATTAAGTTTAAACAGGCCCTATTAGGGGTGCTTTCAATCAATGCTCTAAGTATTAGCGCCCAAGATAATATAAAAGAGAATGATGGAGCACTTACTTTACCGAGTTTAGTTAGTCGTACCCTGAATTCGAACTATCAAATTCAAGTAAGTCAGATTCAAAGTCAACAAGCTGGAAATTTAGCAACGCGCGGACAAGCAGGGTTTTTTCCACAAATTAATGCAAACGGAAGCGGTGCTTTCAGCCAAAATAATACGAAATTGGAGTTTGCAGGTGGATTGCCCGATGTAGAGCGGAATGGAGCAGTAAATACCTCTTATGGCGCTAATGTTGGTTTGAATTATACCGTTTTTAATGGATTTGGTCGTGTATACACATACCGGAGTTTGGTGCAGCAGAGCCGATTGAGTCAAGCACAAGCCAAACTCGTAGCAGAAAACTTGGTTTTTGAAGCGATCAATAGATACGTAAACTACCAACAAGCGCGACTAAATGCGGAAATTGCTATAGGTAATTTAAATATTTCCGAGGAACGGTTGCGGTATACCCAGGAGGCAGTGGCTACGGGTGCTAAAACACAGTTGGATTTATTATCGGCGCAACTTGATTTGAAGAACGACAGTTTGTTGTATATGCAGTCGAATGCTGCGGCTGAAAAAGAACGGTTTGCTATAAATGTGCTAATGGGAGAAAATCCGAATATGCCGTTGATATTGAGTACCGAAATGCCCATACCTGTATTAGAAGAAGAGGCGGTATTGGTAGAGAAGGTATCCCAAAATGCCAGTTCGGTGTTATTGGCCCAATTGAGCAAAGAGCTGTCGGAACTACAGAATAATTTGGCCCAAAGTAGGAAGCTTCCTATCCTAAATCTGAGTGCAAATTACGGTTTGCTCAGTTCGCAAAATGGAGCAGGTATTATTTTGTCGCAATCGAATGTGGGTTTTAACTCTTCCGCCAGTTTGGTGGTTCCTTTGTTTAATGGGAAGCAACTCACCACCGCAATAAAGAACTCGGAATTGGACGTGAAGCTTAGAAATTACGAATACGAACAAGCCAAACTTACAGCCGTTCAGTTGATATACGAGGCATTTGCCGATCAACGTGTTTTGGAAATACAAATCCAATCATTAATGCAATCGGTAGTTGTTTCCACTAGGGCCCTAAATAGAGCTAAGGAAGCATATTCAACCGGACAGATTCGCTTTAATGATTTACGAACAGCACAGGTTAATGCGCTTCAAGCAGAATCGGCACTGATATCCGCTCGAATGAATCTGTTGCGTTTGCGGTATTCCGTTAAACGACTTTGTGGCGAACTATTAGATTGACGAACGTTCGTGGTGCGGGTCTGTGAGTTGAAGTCCTTCTACGTATTTTGATGATTTGCTCAATTGGGAGGGCAATAAGTCAGATGT
>JALRKL010000127.1 GCA_023268875.1 Bacteroidia bacterium | reverse complement strand
AACAAATACTACGTGCTTCACAATACAAACCTAATCAATCTAGTTGTTAAGGTGAATATCGATAAGCAAAAGTTCAGAACTTCCGTCGTCATTGTCTACCGTTCCTCGAAATTTCCGGGATGCGGTATTTTGTATTTTTTCTAAACAAAGGGATTCGAGTTTGGTATTCTTTTTGGCAAGAATATCCTCGGGTACGCGCAACGGCGTTCGGTTGATTTCCCCCGAGCGTAGGGAAATTTCACCAATAAAAGAGCCCAAAATAGTACCGTCTGAGATGGGATTGTCGGTAATTTCCACCGAACTTGAAAACCATATGCTTTTTCTTATCGAATCGAAGGTAGCACCTGAAAATCCGGCGGAATAACCATCAATTTCAGGCAATTCATAAGTGTTTACTTGGATGTTTTTTTCACGTGGAATGCTGCCGATTTCTAAATAACGGAACCAATCGCGCAATGGAAGGCGTATGAGTACTGCAGGCGTTCGGTTCAAAAGAATCAGGGTTCCATTATTCGTGGGGTCTACACAAGCCCCTTCGATATTCCATTTTTCGGGGGAAATTTGAGAACGGCGTTGCAATATTTCATAAAGGGGGGCGAGATTTATCTTGTACGGATGGGCGGTAAATGGCAACGTATTGGTTTCGTGAAAATTCCAATATAATCCGGTGTCGCGCCAAGGTGATTTTGACCCAGATGCAAATGCCCATATGTGGTGAAAACCATTAGCATCAAGATAATGCGCTAGGGCTTCAAAATCCATTTTTTCGGCCTTTTTTATGCGGGTTTGGTTTGATCCTTTTTTGCTTTTATCAAGTTCGCGATGAAACGGTAATGTTTTATATAGGTATGGGCTGTCGTTCCGCTGAGTGACAACAAGCAAACTTTGTGCATCATCGCCTAGTACCCACCAATTCCCATTGCAAATTATCCCTGCTGAGGCAGACGGATATCCAGTAGAAATTCTGAGGGTATTTTGAATGAAATAATTTGATAATAAGGTCGAAGAGGTGTCGTTAATCGCTTGCTTAATTGGATTTTCTTGAGTGATTTTGAGATCCTTTTTTGGGGAACTTTTAAATTGCGGAATTGGGTAGTGCAGGAAACATGAACTCAAGAGTAGGCAACACGAAAGCAGTGATTTAGGCAGCACCATACTTCAAAAAAAGGCATTAAATTCCATGATTCTGAATAATTGGATTAAAATTGCGAAATGATTGGGAATATTCGAAAAAAGGAGAATTTACACATAGTACTCTGGTTGATAAAGGACTTTGGTTGGATAATGGATTTTAAAATTCTCGCATTACTAATGGCAGTGCCGACTTTAGCATTAGCGGCGCAATTGTGTTGGATAACCCGCGTGGATAGGTCTGAATTGCATCACAATGGGGCGGTCTTATGCTGGATTTCGGCCAACGTTATTTGGATGACAGGGGAGTTCTTTTATAATGACGGTATCCGACATTTGGCAGCACCCTTTTTTGTACTTGGTTTGATAATTTTGGCAAAGTTTTACCTAGGTACTTTGTTTAAACACAAATAGAATTATCCTTATGACTTCTGTTTATCAAGATTCACAGTGGCCATCATTTGTTTCAGGGTTCGGTGCATTCCTTCTGGTGAACCATCCAGGAAAATTACGTTTCCATCTCCATCTTGGGCAAAGTTTTTGATGGCTTCTGTCCACATGGTAAACAATAAATAGCTTTCATCGAGGTTCGCCGTTTTCATTTCATTGGCAGCCTCAGACATACCTCGGGCCACTTCTTTACGAAAAAGGGCAATACCCTCTCCGCGCATTTGGGCCGCAATTTTTTCGGCTTGAGCGGCTATTTGAATGGCCTCAAGGTCAAAGCCCATCGCCACTGTGCGACTCATCGGTCTTTTTTATGCATTCTCTCTCAAACTTCGGTTGGATTCGCCGAGTAAAAAAAGCCCGACGCTAGGCGTTGGGCTTTTTCTTGGTCGGGATGGCGAGATTCGAACTCACGACCCCTTGCACCCCATGCAAGTGCGCTACCGGGCTGCGCTACATCCCGATTTTTTCGCGTTGGTTGCCCAACAAAATCCCGGTGAATGATCGCATGGGAACGGGTCACCCTTAAAGGGATTGCAAAAATAAGTCTTATTTTTCGATTTATATCTTAAAAATTAAACTTTACCCCGAACGCGTAAATTAGTTTAAAAGCTTGGTCAAGTCACTCTGAAGGGTACTCGCATCGCCCGCTATTTCTTTAATCCCTTTCGATAATCGCTCGGCGCTCACATCCTGAAGTATCTCCTGCACCGCCGTGCGCTTTAGAAGTATATTTACCAAACTAACATATTTAATTCCGAAAAGAAATTTACCTACGAAATAAGTAAGGGGACTTACTT
>JALRKL010000023.1 GCA_023268875.1 Bacteroidia bacterium | reverse complement strand
CATCAAGTAACTCGCGTTAGCACCAAGGGTTACAAATAAGGCCTCACGCTGTTTATCTAAATTCGTAGAAATTAGCAGTTGTAAGGGCACATCTAATGATACCAAACTAATTTTAGTATATGCCGTATTAATAGCGGTATCGGTACTTCCCCCATTTGCGAAATTCCCACCCCTAAATCGCAAATCTAATCCGGTTTGAACATGAAAACGACCTTTTTCTAATGGGCTATGGTAAAACAAACCAGCCACATAACCGAACATAGGTTGTGGGTTTTTTAACTCATCTCCGTAAAAGGAATAAGCTCCAACGCCCATTTTCAAACCTAAATTACTCCAATCGTTATTTGCGTCTTGCGCTTGAGAGTTACCTAGCATTGAAACTAGCGCCACTATGGTTAGGATTACTTTTCTCATTTCATTTGATCAATTCGATTGCCTTTGAGTGCTTTGGAAACAGCAATGTCCATCAAACGCTCTGCAAACGGTCTTGAAAAATCATTTAGGTTTTCAATGGCAGTCTGCAGCACATGTCTGTCGCCGTTATCAATTAGACCACGAACAGTCTCAATTCGTTGTTCGGTGCCCGCTTTTTCTTCATTACTAAGCAAATTAGCATTTTTCTCAATAAACCGCTCTGTAGTGTAGATAATTTGACGCGCTTCATTTTGCGATTCTCGCAACAAACGTTCCTCAACATCGGTTTTCGCATTGGTTAAACCGCTCAGTAGCATTTCTTCTACCTGCGCATCTGTAAGTCCATAGCTGGGTTGAATTTCTACTTTTTGCACTACGCCGCTGCGCAATTCTTTTGCTTGAACTTGCAACATTCCATCGGCATTTAAGGCAAACTGTATTTCAATTTTAGGCATACCGGCAGGCATAGAAGGAATTCCCTCAAGAATAAAGGAACCCAATTGCCTATTCTCGGCAACTAATTCTCTTTCACCTTGAAAAACAGATACTTTCAAATTAACCTGACCATCTACACTCGTAGTGTATTCGCGTCCTACACGCACCGGAATTTTTGAATTTCTTGGTATTAATACATCCATCAACCCTCCTGCCGTCTCAATTCCCAACGATAAAGGAGTAACGTCTAGCAAGAGAACATCACTGCGATTTCCAGCTAGAACATCGGCTTCTATAGCTGCTCCTAATGCCACTACCTCATCTGGATTGATTTGATTGTTGATGCGACTTTCAGCGAACCATTGGGTTAATTGTTCTTGTATTTCGGGGAAGCGCGTACTACCGCCGACTAATACAACTTCTTGGATATCTGCAGGAGTTAATTGTGCATCTTTAAGGGCCTTTTTGACGGAATTCCAAGTTTTTTCCAGTATTGGATTGGCAATTTTTACTAAAACCGCGTAATCCAAATAGACCTTCATTCCGCTTTCAAAGACATACTCAAAAACCGCATTTTTATTGTTCGAAAGCTCGATTTTTGCTTTTTCCGCCCAAATTCGAAGTTCAGCAAAGGGCGTTTTTTCATTTGCCTCTTGGGATGTTTGTTCACGCCAGTACTCCGCAATGCGGCGATCGATATCGTCACCACCTAAATAAGTGTCCCCATGAGTGGAAAGCACCTCAAAAACGCCGTCTTCAATTTGCAAAACCGACACATCGAAAGTGCCCCCTCCTAAATCATATACCAAAACATGTCCTTGAGATTGCTCTTGAATTCCGTATGCCAAACTAGCTGCGGTGGGTTCATTTATAATACGTAAAACATCCAAACCGGCTAGTTTACCTGCATCTCGAGTAGCCTGCCGCTGTGATTCATTAAAGTACGCCGGAACCGTTATTACCGCTTGTTCTACCAACACACCGAGTGAAACCTCCGCTTGTTGTTTTAATTCTTTTAATATCTCAGCACTTAACTCAATGGGATTGTAAAACCTTGACCCCACCTGAACCTTAACCATGTTCTCGCTCGAATCATCAATAATACGATAACCAATATCCAGCGTATTTAACGGTATATCACCGTAATTCTTACCCAAAAGGCGCTTCACGCTATATATGGTCCGCTCGGGTTGACCCAGTAGTTTATCCTTTGCGTATACTCCAACCGCGGGAACATCATGCGCGTCAAAATGGACTACTGAGGGAACAATTCCATTACCTCTTATTGGGATTATTTGCGATTGTCCTTGACCTTTAGGAACATATGCCACGAGTGAATTGGTTGTACCCAAATCAATTCCCACAACAATTTTTGGTTTTTCGATAGATCCCGAGGCTATATTGATTGAAATTTTTGCCATTATTATTTTGATGTAAGAAGGAAGTTCCTGCTACATATTGTGTGGCAAAATTACTACTTGTGGTTGGTTTATGCGACCGATAAAAACACCAAAGAAACCGATGAATGAAATCACTTCGTTTTGATCCATCAACATGACATAAACGTGACTATTGATTTCGCTAATAGGCAATGTGCTGAAGGTATTTTTGCACCACAAAATTCACGTCATGAAACATATACTAATAACAGCAAGCATTTTTCTTTTTGCAGGAAATGTATTCTCTCAAAAGGCGACCGATACCATCGATATGGAACCCGGTTATGCCAAACAGGTGTTTTACCAAATCCAAACGGGTGCAAAACACGCTTCTCCTATGACGCAATGGCATATTGCGCATACTACTTTACAAATGGACAACTCCATTCGCTTAAATCATGCTGCTGGTGTCTTTGCTTTCATTTATCCAAATGGAGACAATAGTGCATATAACAGTTTCGACACCACAGGTTGGATGAATTGGGATATGCCCTACAATGACATGAAAGACGAAACCCTAGGTGCGTTAAATCAACAAAAAGATCCAAACAACCAATGGGATTTTTCTTGGGGAGTTTACGACCCGACATCGCATGTTGTGAAAGGAGACTCTTTGTATTTAATCGTTGTTGGTTCTGGAGCCAATACCCAACTTTACAAGTTTATGCCCATCATGCAAGATAAGAATGGCGACTTCATATTTGAATTTGGCCCAATTGATGCCACTTCTGGTCAGCCCGATACCATCAAACAATCACAAGCTAATCAGGGAATGTTCAAATACTACAATTTCAATCTTGACAAGCAAGTAAGTATCGAAACCGCAGGCGGAGATTGGCACTTAAATTTCTCTCGCTACTATGATTGGGTTCCCGCTCCAGGGGGCGGACCATTAGTAATGTATCCTACCAACGGTGTTGAGTCAAAGAGAGGATTGAAAATTGCACAAGTCAACGGAGTGGAATTTGATGATATCGTAAGCAACCCACAAGCATTTATTGACATAGCAAATAGTGATACTGCTATTGCTTCAGGACATGGATTCAACTTAGGTCTTACCCGTATAGGAGGCGACTGGAAATTTTTTAATGGAAGTAGTTTTGCTATCGTTCCACGTAAGAACTACATCGTTGCTGTTCCAAATGCAACCGGAACGGAATATTGGGCATTGCGATTCTTATCATTCGCAGGTCAATCTACAGGTGTAATTACCCTTGAAAAAAGCAAATTAGGTGAATTAGCCTCTGTTGAAACCCCTATTATTGCAGATGTAGTAGTTTTCCCTAATCCTAGCAACAATCGTATTTGGATAAAGTCAAATAAGCAAGCAATCAAAGCGGTGCGTTTAATGGATTTGGCGGGTCGCACCCTTCATACCCAAACATCTGAAGACAAGGTGATTGAAATCAACATCGAAAACCTTCCTGCAGGTCAATATATTGTTGAAGCAACTTTCAGCGAAGGCCAAAGCCGCAATCTAATAATCAAGCGTTAATCAACGCATGCATTCAATACGCAAATATTTTTTATTTGTACTGTGGACCATCGGATTGAGTCTCAACCTGAGCGCTCAATCCGATAGTTTCACATCGGTTAAAATCCGATTGGTAAATGTGGAACGGGATCCCCTTTCACAATTCCCATTCTTCGCCGTTACCGACACCTCTAAAACTTCTTACACCACAGACGAGTGGGGTGAGTGCTGGATACCTAAATTGTCTAAACTTCAAATCCAAATTCCCGACGACATGGGAAAGGTATTGGGCAATGATAAATTAAATGCTATCAACGAGGAGTTTGTAATACAAACCCAAATATCTCAAATTAACCCGATCTCTATTACTGCCTCCGTAAATCCCCGTTTAGCTACTGATAATCCGTATTCGATTCAAGTAATTTCCGGAAAAACGATTGCAAAAATGGGCGCTCAAAACGTTTCAGAGGTTTTACAAAATCAGTCTGGTGTTTTAATGGGTCAAGACCCAAGTTTAGGAACGTCTATTCAACTACAAGGTTTAGGCGGCCAAAACGTAAAGATATTAATCAACGGTGTTCCAATGATTGGGCGCTTAAACGGAAATATTGACGTCAGTCAAATTCCCTCAGAAAACATAGAACGAATTGAAATTGTAGAAGGACCTATGAGCGTTGTTTATGGGACCGATGCCATTGGAGGTGTTATCAATGTAATCACCAAACAACCTCAAAAAATTGGAAGTCGTTCCCACATCAAAGGATTTTCCGATCAAATGGGCAATCATAATATTGATGGCTCGGTTTCCCAACACCATAGAATAAACGCAGATCTTTCTTTAGGCTTCGACATCAATTTGGGCCGACAATTTTTCAGGGGACACGATTTTCAACCCGAGACTCGAAGTATGGATTGGAAACCCAAAACTCGTATATATGGCGACGGAACATTTTTTTTAAAGCTTAAAAATTTAAACCAAAGTGTACGGTATGCTCGTTTTTATGAATATTTACTTGACCGCAGCAACGCAGAATACAACTTGGTAAGCATTACTGGTTATAACAACTACTTCCATACCCAACGCCAGGATGTTACATCAATAACCGATATAAAACTTAATCGACATCACAGCTTAAGATTTCAGAACGCCTTTAACCACTACACCCGAGAAAAAATCAATGTTCGACGCAACTTGGTGAGCGGTAACGAAATCATCACGCGTCCGGAGGACCAGGATACCACCTTAAATACTGCTTTGAATTTAAGGGGATTATGGGAATATCGAAGTCGAAATAAGCTTTTCAATACCTTATTAGGTTATGAAGTTCAAAACGAATTTATCCAAACCTTGCGGGTGCGTCAGCAAGACCCCATAAACGATATAGCAATCTTTGGATCTTTGGAATACAACCCGGTTAAACAATTAAATATCAAACCTTCATTGCGAATCGCTTACAATAGTGTTTTTGGAACAAATCCACTTCCCAATATTTTCGGTAATTCCTTTAAATTGGCACCCCTAATTCCTTCACTTCAAATCAAAAGTGCGCTCAGTGAACATTTGATACTCAGAGGTTCCTATGCCAGAGGGTTCAGAGCTCCCACGGCTAAGGAATTGTACTTCCTATTTGTAGATATAAATCACAATGTACAAGGAAATCCCGATTTAAATACCGAGCATTCGCATAATTTCAATTCTTCAATCGACTACCGACATTCCATCTCAAATGATATTGCTGCCACTTTTAAGATTGCGGGATTCTATAATGAAGTTCAAAATGAAATCCAGCTGAGTTTGGTTGATCTAAATACCAATTTGTATCAATACATCAATATCGGACGATTGAATAGCCAAGGACTGAGCAGTCAGACACAATTATTTATAGGAAACTGGGACATAACACTTGGCTTTAGTTGGATATCCAATGAGTCGCAACAAGACGCTCAAACGGCCTCGCGTAAATGGAATGTACCCCAAACCACCTTTAATTTAAGCCATGAATTCAAATCCACAGGAACTGCTGTTCAATGGTTTAGCCGATATACGGGCAAGACATTGGGTTTTTTAAGCAATGGCGAGACCTACGAAATTGAGAATTACGGATTAGCTGACATAAACGTGACCCAAAAGTTTTTCAATAATCGCCTACTGCTTCAAGCCGGAGTTAAAAACCTTTTTAATGTATCCCAAATCCAAAATACAGCCCCTAATACAGGGGTTCACGCATCTGGAGGAGGTGGCACAAATATTGCAATGGGCCGAAACTTATTTCTTCAATGTACTTTAACTTTGTAAAAGTTTTGAGAACCACATTCCCTTATCTATTTTTATCAGGTCTTGCGTTGCTTTTCGCAGGTTGTCACAAAGACGAACCCCTTTATGAAAATCCCTCCGTTGCTGAAGGACTTCAAACTCAGGTTTTTGAGATGGGAGAATCGTATTCTCAACAGTTATATTTCGATTTTGAATCACAACAAGTAGGGAGCACCGCGTTTGGGAAATGGGATATCGCTGTCGCTTGTAACGGCACTCCGCACGTAATTATTTGTGGGGGTAAAAACGTACAGTTTTCTGCGGCTAAAATCGAAGGCGTTGAATTTTTAGACCTTCATGAAATTGATCGCAAAACTTTAAATTGGCGCTTTGACCACCCAAGCGGTAAAATTGATTCTACGGCTATGTGTGACGCTTTTGAATCGACGCCTGATGGGTATTACGGCAAACCTAACGATGTATACATTATGGATTTGGGCGCGGATTCATCCCTAGATCGTCGGTATGTAAAAATACAGTTCCTAAATGCCATCGGAGGCATGTATCAATTCCTTTGGGGATACGTGTACGATTCTTCGCAGTATTATATCACTAAAATTCAAACCAAGCCAGAATACAATTATGCCTATTATTCTTTTGACAAAAAGAAACTGGTTCAAAATGAAATTTTTGAATCCAAAAATTGGGATGTTGTTTTTACTACTTACAAAGAAGGAATTCCCGATGCAAATGGATTGATTTACGATTATATTATCCGCGGAGCTTTAATCAATCCAAATAAAATCTCTGTAGTTCAAATCGATAATTCCATTCCATTTAATGCCTTCACCTATTCAGATGCCCTGCAACAACCTTACAACAAAAATTGGAATGAAATAGGTTACGATTGGAAAGAATATGATCAAACTGCAGGTCGATACACTATTGTACCCGACCGATATTATGTTCTCAAAACCAAAAATGGAAATTATTTTAAAATGCGCTTTGTGGATTTTTATGACGATCAAGGTCGAAAAGGATTTCCAAAAATGGCATGGGAATTATTAAAACCGTAAATTTGATATTCATGAAAAACGTATTTATTGCGGCTCTTTTTATGAGCGCGCTCGGTTTATCGGCTCAGGTGGAGAAATCCGCAAAAGCAAAGAGTGACACAGTACACCCAGCCTTGCTTAAACCTTCTAACAGAAAGTCACATAATAAAAATTCTGATTCAGGCACGGGAAATGCACATGGTAATAGCGGCGCACCTAATAGCGATGGTCATGCCGGACACCATCACGCACACCCACATGCAGCGGCAATGCCGGAAAATAAACCAGAAGCGCATCTACAAAATCTTACCCAATTAACCTTTGGAGGCGATAACGCCGAGGCGTATTTCAGTTTTGATGGAAAAGAAATAGTATTTCAAAGCAATAATCCCGCGTGGGGTTTGAGTTGCGATCAGATTTTCTACAGTCCACTCGCTAAAATGGGGGCTGCCGATTTTCGACCTCCTATGGTGAGTACCGGAGAAGGCAGAACTACTTGTTCCTATTTTATGCCCGGTGATTCTACTATGGTGTATGCCAGTACCCATTTGGGAAGCAAAACTTGCCCCCCTGTTCCTGAAACCAAAGGTGTGTATCTTTGGCCTATCTATGAAGATTTCGATATTTTTGTTACCGATAAAGCCGGAAATATCGTCAATCAGCTTACCCACGAGCCCGGTTATGACGCAGAAGCAACCGTTTCTCCCGATGGCAAATCGATTGTATTTACCAGCACCCGTTCCGGAGATTTAGAGTTATACATTATGGATATCGATGGGTCTAATGTGCGTCAAATCACCCACGATTTGGGATACGACGGTGGTGCATTTTTCTCTCCCGACAGTAAAAAATTGGTATTTCGCTCTTCACGTCCCAAAACAGAAGAGGAGATCAAATCCTACAAAGATTATTTAAGTCGTAACCTAGTGGCTCCTACGAACATGGAAATTTACACCGTTAATGTAGACGGCACCGATTTAAAACAAATTACACAGCTGGGCAAAGCCAACTGGGCTCCATTTTTTCATCCATCCGGGGAAAAAATCATATTCTCAAGTAACCACCACAGCGAACGCGGATATGATTTCCAACTGTTCATGATCAACACAGACGGCACTGGGTTGGAGCGAATCACACACAATAGCATTTTCAATGCGTTTCCCATGTTCTCGCCCGACGGAAAGAAATTGATATTCAGTTCCAACCGTAACAACGGCGGAACCCGCGATACCAATTTATTTATTGCCGATTGGGTTGATTAATTTAGCCTTATGCTGGTCAAGACCGCAGGTATTGTACTCAAAAAAATACCCTATACCGACCACTCCGCGGTTGTTCATATATTTACCGAACAGAACGGACTGGTTCCTTTTTTAGTACAAGGTCTTGGCAAAAGCAAATCCAAAGCCGCCTATTACCAGAGCGGTCAGTTGTTAGATATTGTTTATAACGATAAACAATCGACTGGGCTTCGGAGAATCAAGGAAGTATCATTACATCCTGAAAATCCTATCTTATTAGATATTATTGCCCAACAACTTTGCTTGTTTTATACGGAATTGGTGCTTCTATCCATACAAGATTCCCATACCGATTTAGAACTTTTTGACTTTATCAAAACTGAAATTTGCCAATCCGCAAAGACTACACTTCACAAATACGCTCCAATTCGATTTGTTTTAGGCCTTTGTTATCAGTTGGGCTATCAAATTGATGCCGATGTGCACTTTCCCCATTTGGAAGGTATTAAAATACAGTTAAATCAAATTATAGATGGACAAGACCCGGGCATAGACCGCACAAGTCGACGGCATTTACTTAATAGATTGGTGGAACGACTTCAGATAGAGGTCTTTCCAGAAAGAGGCGTACAATCGCTGAAAATAATCGACGAATTATTGGGTTAAAAATGTGTTTTTGAAATCACAAATTGCACTATCGGTTCACCAGTACAGACTCGTATTGATGTAGCATATCAACGGCTTTTTGTACCATATTTTTCGAACCAATATACAACGGACAACGTTGGTGTAATTCGGTTGGGTCTAATTCCATCACACGCATCGATCCTGTTGAGGCCAATCCACCAGCCTGCTCGGCAATAAATGCCATTGGATTGCATTCATACATTAAACGCAATTTACCGTTTGGCGATTTATTGGTTGAAGGATACATAAAGATCCCACCTTTTAATAAATTCCTGTGAAAATCTGCAATCATGCTGCCGATATATCTCGCTTTATAAGGTCGTTTAGTAGGTTTATCTGGGTCTTTGCAATAATCGATATAAGCCTGTATACCGGTTGGAAAATCCTGGTAATTTCCCTCGTTAACGGAAAAGATGCCGCCTTCAGACGGTGTTTTAATTTGCGGATGCGACAAACAAAACTCTTGTAACGCATCGTCAAGTGTAAATCCATTTACGCCCTGACCCGTTGTATAAACCAACATGGTAGAACTTCCATAAAAAACATATCCGGCTGCTACTTGGCGGTCGCCATTTTGAAGACAATCATCGATACTCGGATTGTTCTCAGGATTGCTGCGTTGGTATATAGAGAAAATAGAGCCGATACTTACATTTACATCTATATTGCTGCTTCCGTCTAGCGGATCAATAGCCACGATATATTTCTCGTTCTCGCAACCTTCTACGTAAACAACACCTTCATTCTCTTCTGAAATAATCATCGATACTTCTTTCGTACGCGAAAGTGCCGAGATGAAAACATTGTTGGCTATTACGTCTAATTTTTGTTGATCTTCCCCATGCGGATTTATCGAACCATCTTCGCCCAAAATATCAATTAAGCCTGCTTTTCTAACATCGCGATTGACTATCTTTGCAGCTAACTCAATAGCTCTGAAAATGCGACTTAATGAACCGTCTGCATTCACGTGTAATGCTTGTTGGTCAACGATAAATTGCTCTAATGTGGTTATTTCCGATTGGGGCATAGGGAATTGTCTAATGAAAGCGTTTATTTTGCAAAACAAGGGAAAAACTGTTGATTTACCCTAATATTTAGAAAAAAAAGTAATGAAAATTTATAAATTCGGTGGTGCATCTGTAAAGAATGCAGAGGGAATTAAAAATGTAGCGCGCATCATTTCAAGCGAACAAGAAGCAGACATACTCGTAGTGGTGTCAGCTATAGGTAAAACAACCAATGCACTAGAGGAGGTAATAGATGCCTGTTTTTACAATAAGCCCGAATTAAATGAACTATTACTTAGTGTTAAAACGACACATTTAAATATTATAAAAAAATTATTTGACGATACAGATATTATGTTCATTAATGAAGTAGAAAACCTATTTCTTGAATTGGAATGTATTGTTGAAAACGACCAACTTCACGAAGATTATGATTTCTTGTACGACCAAATCGTAACCTACGGAGAATTAATATCGAGTCGCATTTTAAGTAGTTATCTTTTGAAAACCGGCATTCGCACCCAATGGATAGATGCACGAAACTTTATCATCACCGATAGCCGATACCGCGATGCTCGCGTGCAGTGGGATGAAACCGAACGTATTATCCATAACCGACTTCTCCCATTATCGAAGAAAAATCTTATCATAACACAAGGATTTATGGGCCGAGGCGAGAAAGGCGAAACCACCACATTAGGAAGAGAAATCTTGCCCATAATGATGTCTCTGACGTACCAACCCTGAGCATCGAACATATTAAATGTATAGAATTGATCCTGCATGCCGATATAGAACATTTTAGGGTTATCAACCCAAACTACACCTTTGTATAAACCTAAAGGCCATAAACAGTTATTTGTCTTGAGTTTTAAGTCATCAGGTAAAAATGGGAAATGGTGTAAATAACCAGTACAAAGAATAATCGCATCGACTACCCTTGTGGAGCCATCGATAAAATGAACTTTATTACCTTCTTCAATGTGATCTATCAATGGCACTTGAGAAAAATTATCAGGCCAGTGAAAGTGAGTAGGGCCACTTCGATAACTAATCGTTACAGATTTACAACCATACTTCCAACACTGTGATGCAATATCTTCTGCAGAGTAGCTTCTACCAACTATTAAAAGATCTTTATCTTTAAACTCTAACGCATCTCTAAAATCATGAGAATGCATTACTCTTCCACCGAATTTATTTAAACCTGGAAATTCAGGAATGCTTGGTGTTGAGAAGTGACCAGATGCACATACGACATAATCAAATTCTTCAGTGGTTTTAATGTCTTTAACAAGATCATGCGCTGTTACACTAAAGTTATTCTTATCTTTGTTATAGACGACATTTCTTACAGGAGTTCTAAATTTAATTTTATCTCTAAAATTAGATTTTTTTAATCTTCCTTGGATATAGTCCA
>JALRKL010000227.1 GCA_023268875.1 Bacteroidia bacterium | reverse complement strand
AATAAGTAGCTAATAATAGCGGTTATACCGTAAAACAGAAATGGATTGAGGGGTTGTTCTAAGTAATATGGGAAAAATCGATACCAAATAGAATTTAAGAAAGGGCTATGGGGCAGATCTGTTTGGGTAAGTGTATGGTGTTGCGCATGAAATCCCATTTGTTCTGCAATTGTTTGCCAATCGAAGTCGACATAAGCAAAGAATGCTAGAGGAGCTAGGAGTACAAGCATGAGGTGCATGATTTTTTGCCCAATGCTTAGACGCAATGAATCGGATAAAAACCAGATTAACAGAAACGGCCATATATATACGTGAGCCATGGCTAGATATCCTATTAATAGCGTTTTTATGGGCCATGTCCTTATTTTGGGGGACCAATACCAGAGTAATAAAATTCCCATTATAAGTATGGGTTCTACCCGCATGCTGCGGGATAATTCAAATACGGATTTATCTAAGAATAAAATTGCAAGCCACACGGTAGACCAGAAATCGTTCAGTTGGGTGTTCTTGCGAATGATGCGGTAAGCGAGTAGAATACATCCCCAAATGAGCAGGGCAAACGGAAGTCGTACCCAAAATATCTCTACGGGCAAGAAGCGTAAATAAGCCGCTTGAAACCATTGGATACCGGGTAAATAGGAAGCAAAAACGCGATCGCAACCTGGATTGGGCCAAAGTTTAGAGGTGAATATGCCGTTTTTTGTAAATTGAACGGCGGGATCTAGGTTTAATACTTCATCGGTCCAAGCTACAGGTAGCCGGTCTAAATTCAACAGGGAGAGCGCCGCATAAACCAGGAAAAATATCAGGATGGCCGGATATGACTTCAGGGCCTTGCGCATGATTTGCTTATTGGAAATGGACCAAAATGGCGTTCTTGTCGACCGCTTGTTGGGCGCTAACTTCGATAGATTTAACTACAGCGTCGATAGGGGATTTTATGGCATTTTCCATTTTCATTGCTTCTAAAATGAGCAAGGTATCGCCCTTTTTTACCGAATCGCCGATGTTAACTTTAATATCTAATACCAAACCGGGCATAGGGGCTTTTACCCAATCAATTTTTGGTGTAAGCGCATCTTGAAGTCCCATGGAAGCCAAAATTTCATCGATGGGTTCGGATATTTTTAGCGTGTGCTTATTTCCCTTAAACAACAAGGTAACCTCTTTAGAAGCTCTATCTATATGAAGGCAGCGGAAGGTATGAACCTTATTGGGCGTTACAATCCAAAGTGTTTCACTATCGCGTTGAATTATTTCGATACCGGTATTACTATCAGAAACATAAATATCGCCATGCTGTACTAGGTTTGTGTGTTTGTTTTTGGAGCTTACTTTCATAATTAAACGGTTCTGTCGATAACAAAATTAACAAGTTCGCGGAGATTTTCTTTGTATGGGGACTTGGATTTGAGGGAATCAAGCACGTCGAAAGCCTCGTCGCGTAATTCATTCATTTTATCATATGCACTTTTTATTCCTCCCTTTCCCTTGATGAAATCGACAATCTGAAGGATTTTAACATTATCCGATAGTTTGGAGTTCATTATAGACCGTACGTGTTTTTTTTCCGAGGAATTCGATTCTTTTAGCGCCATTATCAACGGAAGGGTAAGCTTCTTATCTTTTATATCAAGTCCAGCGGGCTTACCAGATTTGTTTTCGCCGAAATCGAAGAGGTCGTCTCGAATTTGGAATGCCAATCCAATTAATTCGCCGAAACGTTTCATTTTCTGAATTTCTTCTTGGTCGTCGGTGGTTGTGCGTGCGCCTATTTGACAACACGAAGCAATAAGAGAGGCGGTCTTTTTGCGAATTATTTCAAAATAGATGTCTTCAGTGGTTTTAAAAGTGCGTGCGTTTTCAAGTTGAAGAAGTTCGCCTTCACTCATGTCTTCTACAGCGGCACTTACAATTTCGAGGAGGTCGTAATCTTTATTTTTAACGCTTAATAACAGCCCTTTTGAAAGCAGGAAATCGCCTACTAAAACGGCAATTTTGTTTTTCCATAGAGCGTTGATGCTAAAGAATCCGCGTCTTTCATAACTTTCATCAACTACATCGTCGTGCACGAGTGTTGCGGTGTGAAGCAGTTCCACTAAAGCAGCACCTCTGTAGGTTCGTTCGGAAATATCACCATAGAGGGCCGCACTGTATAAAACGAAAATGGGTCGAATTTGCTTGCCTTTTCTTTTCACGATATAGGTCATTATCGTGTCCAGCAAGGGAACTTGAGTCTTCATGCTTTGGCGAAATTCTTTTTCAAAGAATTTCAATTGGGCCTCGATTGGTTTTTTTATCTGCTCGATAGAAGCACTCATTTTCGTATTGCGAAGGTACGTATTTTGGTCGAACCTATTACCAGTAAAGCTTCTTGTTTTGGTGTAATAGAACTTTGCTTCCCTTGGGTTTATCAAGTTTGATTTAGGGACTATTTTTAATTCAGCAAGACATATATTTGTTCGATGGATAAATTCGGTATTTGGACGTTGCGAATCTTTTTGTTTGCTTTTTTACAAATTGGATGTAATAGTTATGCCTCTATGAACCACATGAATGAGGGATCCAATTTATTTTCAAATTCAATAACGAGCGATACTATGAAAAAGGATGGTTTTGAAATGCGTGCGAACCGCACGGATAACTATAAAAAACTAAAGCAGCAATTAGATGTGCAAGGTTGGTCATCGGAAGGAACAGAGAAGGCCGATGTTTTGCAATTTCGAGACAAGATTAAACCCAATTTTGTTAAGTATTCTCCTAATATGGAGCATATAAACAACCTAAAAGGGGTTCTTCAGAGTCATCAAGATGTTACAGTAATTATTTATGGGGGTAATTGGTGTCCGGACACCCATGAAGGAGTTCCGGCTCTTTTAAAGGTTCTGGACGGGGCGGGCTTCAATTCCAATAACATGGAATACCATTGGGTAAGTCGTGATAAGAAAATAGTTGATGGGCAGAATACCGATTTGGAGATTGCCTCTGTACCTTGGATTCGGGTTTTCGAAAACGGTGTTTTGAAAGGTGAAATAGTGGAGTTCCCTAAAAAAAGTTGGGAATACGATTTGTTGAATATTTTAGAATAGGCCGTTTGAATAATTATCTGGTAGTCTTGTATTGAAATTTCCAACAAGTATTACCGGTTTGAATTCTGTTGTTTTAAAGGAAAAGGCAGGTGCTTTTAAACGGTATTTTGTCGGATTGGTTGCGCCAAGTTTATCTAAAAACAAGGGGTACCTCGTGTTTATTGATGAGGTCTGCTTCCCATAAACCCTTGAAATAGTTGATGGTTTGATTTATGTTTTTGCGAAAATTGCGATATTTAATGTAAATAATAATTGCAATTATCGCGATAAAGGCTTCCATCATCATCGCCATTGGAGTTTGCAGATTATAGAGTGTTTCGGAACTATTATAACCATAGATTTGGTAATATTCTTCGGGGTATCTAAAGCCATGAGGGGCTTGGCTGATGTAGAATAGCAAGAATCCCAAAAGTGTCAACATAGTGGTAACTAATAAAAAGTATACGCGCTGGTGTTTCCAAGCACCTAAACGTATTTTAATATACATATCGTTGTCGGCTCCTAAAAATTGACCCCGAACAAAATTTACGCTACTCTGCTTTTTTGAGATATGTTCTAAACTAAAATCTATGTTTGAAATTTCTCCGTAAAAAACAGAAGTGTTTTTTGAAGTCTTTTTATAATTGGCATCGCTCAAATAGGTAACTTCTTCAAGTTTTTTGGCGAGTTGTTCTCTTTTGAAGCTGGATTTCAGATAGGAGTTTTGAAATGGGTATGCGAACATTTTTGGGCAGTCCTTATAAGGTTATCTTTTCTTGGTAATATTGACGCATTTGAATGAGTTCTTCGATGAGTTTTGGATCTTCGAATATGGCGTTGCCCACAACGGCGATGTCGGCACCGCTGAGCCATGTTTGTAGTATATTCTCTGGTGTTTTTATTCCACCACCTACGAAAAGAACGGTATCTGTATTTTGTTTTACTGCATCGATTATTTTAGCAGGAACGGGTTCTTGGGCGCCGCTTCCAGCATCCAAATACAAGACTTTCATTCCGAGTAATTCACCAGCCATAGCGGTTGCAGCTGCGATATCGGGTTTGTCATTAGGCATCGGTATGCTACCACTCATATAAAGGGCGGAGGTTAGTTTGCCCGATTCTACCAACATATATCCGGTGGGGATTGCTTCTATTCCGCTTCGTTTTACCCAAGGTGCTGCGGCCACTTGTTTGCCTATAAGAAATTCAGGATTTCGACTGGATATGAGGCTCATAAAAAGTAGGGCATCTGCATTTTCAACCAGTTGGATTTCATTTCCGGGAAAGAGTATTACGTTTGGAGCACCTGCTTCTTTAAGCAGGGCAATGGTGTTTCGTGTATTTCCTTCAGATACTAAAGAACCTCCAACCAAAAACCAAATGATATTGTTTTGTAATGCGGTATTGATGATAACCGGTGTGCGTTCCCCAAGTTCATCTGGATCGATCAAAATGGCAATTTCTTTTTGACCTTTTTTTTGTAAATTCTTTAGTTGGTTATATCGCATGGGGGACCGTTTCACAAAATAAGTAAAAAACAACGAGGAAAGGCTTTTTAGCTGTCTATTTTTTTTGAAAATACATACGGGTGATTATCAATGATTTGCGTTTAAATTATTGATATACAATCAATTGTCATATTTCCACATCGTTAACGCCTATGAACATTGGATTTTTTGATTTTGTGTGGAAAACCTTGTAGTTGGCTTTTGATTCACATGAATAATTTTGTTAGCTCAACTAAAACGAAACAAGCAGAAAATTCCCTAACCCAACAAAAAATAATACACGATGACCAAAAAAACTACACAGACAGATGCTGCCCCAACCCAAGGGTTACGTTTTGGCAGAATGAACACAAAAGCGAATGTATCGCCTTTTGATCAATTTGAGTACGACTACCGCCAATCGGTGATTAAAAAACCGGATGGAAGTGTGGTGTTCGAAATGACGAACGTAGAGGTTCCTAAGGGCTGGAGTCAGGTGGCTACAGATATTTTGGCACAGAAGTACTTCAGAAAAGCAGGGGTTCCGCAGGCAGATGGGTCGTTGGGAAGTGAAACCTCGGTAAAGCAAACGGTTCACCGTTTAGCAGCAACTTGGCGCCATTGGGGAGAGAAACACGGGTATTTTGCGAGTGCTGATGATGCGCAAGTTTTTTATGAGGAAATCGTTTATTCGTTATTAAACCAAGAATCTGCGCCTAACAGTCCGCAGTGGTTTAATACCGGATTACATCATGTATACGGAATTTCAGGAAAGCCACAGGGTCACTATTATGTAGATCCAGAGACTGAAAAGTTAATGAAGAGTACTTCTGCTTACGAGCGTCCGCAGCCGCATGCTTGTTTTATTTTGTCGGTAGATGACGACTTAGTAAATGAAGGTGGTATTATGGATTTGTGGGTTCGCGAAGCACGGATTTTCAAATACGGTTCAGGTGTAGGAACTAATTTCTCGAAAATCCGCGGTGCTGGCGAAAAATTGAGTGGCGGTGGAACTTCTAGTGGTTTGATGAGTTTCTTGCGTATCGGTGATCGTGCCGCCGGTGCAATCAAAAGCGGTGGAACTACCCGTCGTGCTGCAAAGATGGTATGTTTAGATTTAGACCATCCTGAGGCTATGGAGTTCATTAAGTGGAAGAAAGAAGAAGAGAAAAAAGTTGCGGCTTTAATCGATGGAGGTTATCCAAGCGATTACGAAGGAGAAGCTTACAATACAGTGTCCGGACAAAACAGTAACAACTCCGTGCGTATTCCTAATTTGTTCTTTGAAAAGTTAGAGAAAGGTGCTGATTGGGAATTTAAAGCGCGTTCAACAGGCGAAACTATGAAGTCTATGCCAGCCCAACAAGTTTGGGACGAGATTGGCGATGCTGCTTGGGCTTGTGCTGATCCGGGTGTACAATACGACGATACCATTAATGAATGGCATACATGTCCAGAGGGCGGACGTATCAATGCGTCAAATCCATGTTCTGAATACATGTTCCTTGATAATACCGCATGTAATCTTGCATCGTTGAATTTGCGCAAGTTCTTCCATGAAGAAGATTGTACCTTCAATGTTGAGAAATTAGAATACGCCTCACGTTTGTGGACAACAGTTTTGGAAATCAGCGTTTTGATGGCTCAGTTCCCTTCAAAAGAAGTGGCGCAGTTGAGTTACGATTACCGTACTCTAGGTTTGGGTTATGCCAACTTGGGTTCTGTATTGATGAGCGCAGGTATTCCTTACGATAGCAAAGAAGCAACTGCAATTGCTGGTGCTGTTACTGCAATTTTAACGGGTACTGCATACGCAACTAGTGCGGAAATGGCTGCAACGAAAGGTGCCTTCCGCATGTATGAGAAGAACAGAAAGCATATGATGCGCGTTATCCGCAATCATCGTTATGCCGCTTACAATACGCCTTTAGCATTTGAAGGATTGAGTGTTGCTCCGGTTTGTATAGATGAAAAATTCTGTCCAGATTATTTGTTGAAGTCTGCTTGTAGTGCTTGGGATAAAGCGGTACAATTAGGTGAGCAATATGGTTTCCGCAATGCTCAAACAACGGTAATCGCACCAACCGGAACTATTGGGTTGTTGATGGATTGCGATACCACGGGTATCGAGCCTGACTTTGCGTTAGTTAAGTATAAAAAATTATCCGGTGGTGGATACTTTAAGATAGTAAATCAAACCGTTCCTTTGGCTTTAAAGAACCTAGGTTATGGTGAGCAAGAGATACAAGATATCGTTAATTATGCCAAAGGTCATCAAACCTTTGTTGGAGCTCCTTTCATCAATCATGATAGCTTAAAGGTTAAAGGCTTCAATTCAATGGATTTGAAGAAGTTGGAAGAAGCAGCGCCGATGGCATTTGAAATTGGATTTGTATTCAACAAATACACTTTAGGCGAAGAATGTATGGAGCGTTGCGGCATTAGTGCCGACACCTACAATGCCCCTGACTTTGATATGTTGGCGGAATTGGGCTTCAGCAATTCTCAAGTGGAAGCGGCAAACGATTTTGTGGTAGGTACCATGACTGTTGAAGGTGCACCGCACCTAAAAGACGAGCATTTGCCGGTTTTCGATTGTGCTAACCGTTGTGGAAACAAAGGAGAGCGTTTGTTACATGCATTCTCACACATTCGCATGATGGCGGCTGCTCAACCTTTCATTTCTGGAGCAATTAGTAAAACCATCAATCTTCCAAACGAGGCGAGCGTTGATGATATTAAGAGCTGTTACGATTTGAGCTGGAGATTGGGATTAAAAGCCAATGCATTATACCGTGATGGTTGTAAATTAAGCCAGCCGTTGAGCAACAAATCTGAGAAGAAAGAGAAATCAGATAAAGCTGAAGCGGCAGCTGTAGCCGAAGGTAACAACACAATTCGCATTGCTGAGGAGCTTACGCCAGAGGTTGTTTTGGAAGCGGCTAAGCATATTCTAAATCAGAGTACGGATACCAAATTCAAACGTCAACTATCTAACATTGTTGAGAAGAAGCGTTTGCCCAACCGACGTAATGGATTCACACAAAAAGGACGTGTAGGGGGTCAAACAATATTTGTGAGAACGGGTGAATACGACGACGGTACTTTAGGTGAAATCTTTATCGATATGCACAAAGAAGGTGCGAGTTTCCGTTCATTAATGAACTGTTTCTCTATTGCCGTGTCCGTTGGTTTACAATATGGTGTTCCTTTAGAAGAGTTTGTAGATAAATTTGCCTTCACTCGTTTTGAGCCAAGTGGTATGGTAGAAGGACATCCTAATGTTAAAAATGCAACGTCTATAGTTGACTATATTTTCAGATTATTAGGATTCGAATATCTGCACCGTGATGATTTGGTTCAGGTAAAACCATCCGAATTGCCTGGTCAAGCGCCTAAAGCGGAGGCTCCTGTTATCAGTGAGTTTAAACCCGCCTTTGATCCGGTAATGCCTGTATCGTTAGACGAACAACGCGTAAAGAAAGCGGAAGCAGCGGGTGTGAAAGATATGCAAGATCACTTGCGTGATGTTCAGAGCGATGCTCCTGCTTGTAATGTTTGTGGACATATTACCGTTCGCAGTGGTACCTGTTACAAATGTTTAAACTGTGGAAACAGTTTGGGTTGTAGCTAAGCATTAGACTAATACAACGCATAATAGAAGAGGCTGCATTTTAAGTGCAGCCTCTTTTTTGATTTGGTTAGGTAATGTGGGGATTTCTTTGGTGTAAAGCGGAACTTTTGAAGTAATTTTGTTTTCAAATTATGGCTTTCGAAAAGGTTACAAGAGAAGAAAATTACAGTGAGTGGTACAATCAGTTGGTTTATAATGCCGATTTAGCGGAGCATAGTGCCGTTAAAGGTTGTATGGTAATTAAACCCCATGGATACGCTATTTGGGAAAATATGCAGGCGGTATTGGATAAGATGTTTAAGGACACGGGTCATTCAAATGCCTATTTTCCGTTATTTGTGCCCAAGTCACTTTTCGAAAAAGAGGAAAAAAATGCAGAAGGATTTGCTAAAGAATGTGCGGTTGTTACGCATTATCGTTTAAAAGCCGATCCTAATAAGCCGGGTAGTTTAATGGCCGATCCCGACTCCAAATTAACGGAAGAGTTGGTCGTGCGTCCTACATCAGAAGCCATTATTTGGAATACCTATAAAAATTGGATTCAGAGTTATCGTGATTTACCCATTCTAATCAATCAGTGGGCGAATGTAGTGCGTTGGGAAATGCGTACGCGTTTATTTTTAAGAACGGCTGAATTTCTATGGCAAGAAGGCCATACGGCCCATGCCACTCGAGAAGAGGCATTAGAGGAAACTACAAAAATGTTGGATGTTTACGCCACGTTTGCGGAGGAGTTTATGGCTATTCCGGTAATAAAGGGAGTGAAAACAGAGAATGAGCGTTTTGCCGGTGCAGTTGAAACATACTGTATTGAAGGAATGATGCAAGATGGCAAAGCTTTACAAATGGGTACGAGCCATTTCTTGGGTCAGAACTTTGCTAAGGCCTTTGATGTAACGTTCCAAAATAAAGAAGGAAAAATAGAATCGGTTTGGGCTACGAGTTGGGGTGTTTCAACACGCCTGATGGGGGCGCTAATCATGGTGCATAGTGACGATGAGGGTTTGGTAATACCCCCCAAATTGGCACCTATACATGTAGTTTTGGTGCCTATTTATCGTAAAGACGAGGAAAGAATTGCAGTTATCGAAAAAATGGATGAAATCGCTGCCTCACTTAAAGCGGTAGGTTTGAAAGTGAAAGTAGACGACCGCGATACCCATAAACCGGGATATAAATTCGCGGAATGGGAACAGAAAGGCATTCCTGTTAGATTGGCATTAGGTCCCAGAGATTTAGCACAAAACAGCATTGAATTGGCTCGTCGAGACTTAAAAACCAAGGAAGTAGTTTCAATTGAAGGGTTGGAGTCGCGAATTCAGGATATGCTCGATGATATTCAAAGTTCTTTGTACAACAAAGCAAAGCAGTTTATGGAAAGCCGCACATATTCGGTTAATACATGGGAAGAATTTGTAGATGTATTAGAGAATAAGCAAGGTTTCGCCTATGCACATTGGGATGGTACCGGAGAAACGGAGACAAAAATCAAGGAAATGACCAAAGCGACCATTCGTTGCATTCCTCTGGACAATACTTTAGAGGCCGGAACATGTATTTTATCTGGTGCTCCTAGCACTCAACGAGTACTATTTGCAAAATCGTATTAAGTTTAAACCCACCGAACATCGGTATCGGGCCGTTGAGCGAGGGTTCTTTTTTGGTTTAAGCCACCGATAAACAAGTATCCACAGTGTACTTCCTCTGAAGCTAAATTAAGGGCTTCACGCATCTTAGGTGCGTCAATTTCATTACCAGTAGTCCAATAGCCTCCGAAGTTAGGGGATTCTGATAGTACGAGGTACATGTTTTGAACGGCTGCGCCTAAGCTCGCATATTCTTCCCAAAGGGGAACTTTATTTGAAGGCTTCAATACGATTGCGATGGCATGTGAAAGTTTCGTGGGTAGAGATTTAATTTTATTTAGTTTATCAATATTGGGTTCACTATGCCGATCTATATAACTTTCTTCGATGTATTGAGCGAGAATTGAAAGTTTTTGAGGCGAAAAAACAATGAATCGAAAAGGTAATGTGAGCTTGTGCGAAGGGGCCCAATTTGCAGATTTAATTAGGGAGTGAATTAAATCGTTAGGGGCCTTGTCGCCGTTAAATTCCTTCAGAAAGTGGCTTCTGCGTTCTTGTATTTGTTTGAGCATGTTTTCGTTTCTTGCGCTGTGAATAGATATTTACAAAAATAGCGCACAAAATTATAATGGTGCCCAAATAGAACTTGGCGTTGAGCTCTTGGTTTTCTTTAAAAATCAGTATTCCTAAAATAATACCGTAAACCGGTTCTAAATTTATGGTGAGGTTTGAAGTAAAAGCGCTCAGTTGGTTCAAGGCTATGGTGGCCAAGTAAAAAGTAAGGTTGGTGCAGAGCACGGCTAAAAGTAATAACCACAATAAATCTAAGGCGCCGTTTTGAAGATTGTTAATATCGAATAGTTCGGGCCTAAATGAGGGAATTAATAGAGCTTGTTGCGGGGAAAACAAAGCCATGATGGCTGTTAAAACAAGGGCTCCCGACAGCATTTCTATACTGCTAATACTTAAGGGGTGGGCATCTTGTATGTATTTCTTATTGAGGGTGCTAAAAAGTGCGGCTAATGCGGCGCTGAGAACCCCTATTCCGATTGCCATAGGATAGGACAATTCGGAATTTTGAGTTTCGGGTAATGAAAAACTAATAAGGGCAACCCCCAAAACGACTATAAGGCCAGAAGCGATTTCTTTTGTTTGGAAAGATTTCCCTGTAAGCAGGGGTTCGAAAATCGCGGTAAAAAAGGAGGCCGATCCCAGACAGGCAAGGGTGATTGATACGGAGTTTCCCAATTTTATACTACCGTAAAAGGTGAGCCAATGGGCCGCTACGATGATTCCAATGAGGAACAAACGGATGAGTGTTTTTTTCGGCGTATTTCTTACCAGTTTCCAAACGGAAGGAATGCAGAAGTACACAGCTGCTGTGATTAGCATGCGGTGCCAAACCAATTGAAGGGATCCGTAAGAAATAAGTTTGCCTAGAATTGCCGTAAAACCCCACAGAAATACGGAGATGTGAATGTAAATATGCGCTTTCAGATAGGAGATGTTTTTCACAATAGGGGTTCCTATAAAAAATCAAGGCCGCGCAAAGTGCACGGCCAGGATGTTTGGTATGTAAAAGCGCGTAACAGTTGGCGTTACCGTCTAAGGGGTAACACTACAAATATACTAAAATTTCAGAAATCACAACGAAGAGAAATAAAAATCAATTGTATT
>JALRKL010000086.1 GCA_023268875.1 Bacteroidia bacterium | reverse complement strand
TTGCTGTTAAAAATCAAAAAGCAAGTGAAATTGCTAATCCAAAAGTTGAAGATGGTAAATACTTAAGTAATGTAGTTCTTGACTTAGATTATACGGTTATCATTCAAAAGAAAAAAACAAAAAAAATTAAATAAATCAACAAGGGTATCGCAATGGCCACTACATCCATTGGTAATTCTATTATGTGTTCCGATTTCAAAGAAAACATCACGATGATAGTGAATAAAAGGGCATAAAGCGTTAACGGTGAGATTTTGGGTACTAGAATCTCATTGAACCAAGCTTCGCCCTTTTGTTTTATGGCTACCGAGCGAATAATTATTCCCAAGAGAAACGGAAGTCCTAAGTATACAGCTACACTCTCGGCAATTGTCACAATAGAAATGTCGATTGCCACGCCTTCCAACCCAAGCCAAACAGGAATTTTGGTCATGAATAACCAGGCGTAAAATGAATACGCAAACACTTGGAAAATACTGTTGAGCGCTACCAAACCGGCACCATATTCTTTGCTTCCATCGGCTAAGTCGTTCCAAACCAATACCATGGCAATACATCGCGCAAGGCCGATTAGTATCACTCCTGACATATATTCGGGCTGGTCGCGTAGGAATATCACAGCCAATGCAAACATTAAAACGGGACCAATTACCCAATTTAATAATAAGGATATTCCCAAAATTTTCGTATTTCGAAAAACTGTAGGTAACAATTTGTAATTTACTTTAGCCAAAGGCGGAAACATCATGATAATGAGTCCAATAGCGATGGGGATATTGGTTGTTCCTACTGACATTTTAGATAAACTTTCCGACAAATCAGGGAAGATATAACCTAAAGAAATGCCAATGCCCATGGCCAAAAAAATCCAAAGGGTAAGGTTTCGATCTAAAAAGCTGAGTTTTTTCATAGGTGCGATTTTTGCAAATATTGGAAGGATTTAGTTTTGCGTTTTTTACAACTGTTTTTTGGGGGGAGTTCTAATTTAAAATGTGATTCTATAATGGCTAATCCAATTTTAGTTTACGTGTACACTATTGTATTTACCGTGTTTTGAAGGTATTGTTACAGTTTTAACAACAATTATTTTCTCGAGGGAATTCGGAGAACAAAAGCGCCCATAAATCTGCTATTTGCTTCCATCGCGAGGGATTGATGCAATAATTTACCGCGGTTCCGGTAATAGTTCCCTGAATAATATCAATAGCTTTTAGTTCTTTAAGGTGTTGCGAAACCGTCGGCTGTGCAAGTCCGATTTGCTCGGTTAAATCGCCGGTAATGCATTGTTTTGAAGCCAATAAGCATCTAATGATGGCAATGCGGGCAGGGTGGGCAAGGGCCTTAGCAATAGCTGCCATTTCTAAATCTTGCTCGTTGTATAAATCGGTTTTGGTTAGTCCCATATTTGGTATTTGAATTTTATTTTTTAGGTTGTTTTTTAGGGCTTTATATTCTCTTGGACAAATTATAGATTAGTCGGTGCAGATGGTTTTTAACGACGCTCATTATAAGGGAAATTTGGGGGTGTTGAGTTGTCAATCATCCTAAATAGTAGCACGTTTTAAGCATTAAGTTGGTCAAAAATGAATTGGATTTCAGTCTTTATGGTATTTGAACATAAATCATAAGCTGCAGATTCTTCGGGGGTATCGTCGGCGCATTTTGGGTCTTTATATCTCAGAGGAATGCGTTGAAGGGTGCCGGGAATAAACGGACAATTATCATCGGCATCGGAGCAGGTCATGAGGGCAAAAAAGTCTGATTTCGGGTTGACCACATCGTCGTACAATTTTGAAAACAAGGTTAAAGGCGTGCCGGATTTCCACCGAACAAGATAATGCGGATTTTCATTAATTACGGGAAAGTCAACTTCAAAACCCGCGCGTTTGAGGGCATCTACCGTGCGGAAATTGCATGCGGTAATTTCCACAC
>JALRKL010000080.1 GCA_023268875.1 Bacteroidia bacterium | reverse complement strand
CGGAATAGTAATGAACAATAAATCAAATATGATACTAATGGGATACTATTATCCAAGATTCATCCGATTGTCCAGTAGCTGCATCGCGATAGTTTACCAAATAGAGTCCATTTTCTAGAACACTCAAATCAATTCCACTTGAACTATTAGATACATATTGAGATAACACAATTCTTCCACTAATATCTATGACGTTCCAATTTCCTGTGGTTATTTTTGAGTCCTTGATAAATAGGTATTTGTTTGTTGGATTCGGATAAAATAATTGTTTATTGGAGGCTACATTACTCATACTATTGGTATGATTTACTACAGCAGTTGTCAATAAGCTTCTGTTGACATACATTCCCGAAGGGGTAGTCGTACCGGTTGCTGCTAAAACCCCATAAATATAATCTCCAGAACTCCAATTGCATTCATCCACGAAAAAGGTATCCGATAGGATCATTTGGCAGTCGCCCGATGTATTAACGGGTATGTAAGCCTTATTTACCGTATCTATTCGATATATCTCATATTGAGTAGCATCTGAAGAAGGACTCCAGCTGAGCATAACTCTACCATTTTCGGAAATTGCTTTTACATTTTTAACCGGTTTAACTGGTATCATAGTTAATGTAGGGTCTCCTAGTAACGCAATATGCACCCCTCGAAAAGAAGCATTGAAACTACCATTGAAATACTCAGTGCTATTATTCTGAGTAATACGAGCTCCATAGCCAATGTGCTTACCCAAACCCATATGATGTATGTACCATTTGGGAATTCCACCCCAAAAAGTGGCTAGAGAACCGGCCGCTAAAGAGGCCCTCAAAAGATTGTTTTTTGAATCCCAATCGCCGAAATAACTACCAGCCAAAATGGTAAATATGTTATTAAAGGAGTCTTTATTTTTATACTGCACAAAGTTGTTGGTGTTGCCAATTCCGTTACAACTCGTATATGAACCTGCACCGCATCCATAACTCCATAAATAGTTACCCAATGCTTGAGATTTGAAATAGTCTCTGTCATCAAAAATACTGTCTTTTTGGATCAAACAAGAGAAATTATGGTAACCTGTTGAAGCCAAATTCAAGCTCCCGAAATTGTTATCGATTAATGCTCTTTTTACATAAGGGGTTTCACCCATTTTCCATTTATGGGTTCGCTCCAAATATTCTTTGGTTAATTCCACCTCTGATTCTGAAAAAGCCGGCATGTCATAAAAATCCACTCTACCTAAGTCAACAGAAGCTTTCCCCGGAAGTTCTGAAGGATCAAATTTGCCATCACCTCCAATATTGTGATGTCTGGACTGACTACCCGTAGTACATTTTATTAAGATATCTTCCCAAATACCCTCGAAATCGGCGTAAAAAACATCTGCCGGCCACGCACCGGTATGGTTTCCGGAACCTTCTACGTGACCATCTGGGGGTGGGCGTGTTCCAGTAGATGAAAAGTATCCAGAGTAGGGTACCGGAACATGTCCTATTATGTAAACGGTATTGTTCTCAAAAGACCCCTTTGCCAATAAATATTGAATTTTATCCTTTATTGCCTCGGGACTTTCGGATCTTTTTACAATTAATTCATCGTAAAACCACCCCGAAGCCAACAAATCGTTTTTTAAGGTAGCCAGTTGTGATTGGGCTTCCGCCGAAATTAAACTGTCAATGACCAAAATTGTTCGACCCTTTAATATAGGTTCGTTCAAAACTCCTGCAGCAATATAGCCTATTGCTTCAGCTTGATTATTGGGATTTAAATATTGTGCGGCGAATTCTACGTTATTTGTGGTTTTGTAGGTGAATTTATTCGAAGGGCCTTTTAAGGGTTCACCTGCTGATTTCCAGGCACGGTCAGTTCCGTATAACTCGCGATAAAAGAATTGATAGGTTCCCGTTCTAGAACTGTTTTCTGGCCATTCAATCTCAAAACCATCTGCGATTGGCGAGATAGTCAGTGATAGAACTTGGGTTTTAGCTACTTGCGCAAAGCCTAAGTGGCTGAAAAACATGATGAAAACCAAAGAAAAGATATATTTTTTCATAGCTGAGTAATTGGTGCTCGTGTAACAAATATAGGGATGTGTTTAAATCACGGCAATGAAATGGTTGCAAATCGAGGGTAAATAATTCGATTAAAGCATTGGTAGGCCTAAATAATTACTTTATTTTCGCAACATTCTTAATTCAGACAAATGAAAAACACATTAATATTAATCGGAGCGTTTCTGTTTATGGGGATTAACTACGGCCAAAACGGTCCTGTTATTCCAAAGGAGCCGCGTGAATTGTCTCCTGCAGTTCAAATTTATTTTAAAGTGAACAAGTCCGAAATAGACCCTACTGAGCAGGCTAAATTGGAAGAGTTGTTCGGAACATTAAAGAAGATACCTGAGTTCAGATTGGTGCTAACAGGACATACGGATAGTACAGGAAATGATGAATATAACATGGAGCTTTCACGTGATCGTGTTGATGAAGTATACGATGCATTAGCAAGTTTGGGAATTCCAGATAGCTTTATGATCATGCGCTATTACGGAAGATCAAAGCCGCGTGTGAATGAAACAAATAAAGAAAAAGCATCACGCAATCGCAGGGTTGAAATTACGGTAATTGAAAAGCCCGTAGAAGCGCCCAAAGCTCCAAAACCAAAAGTAGATGCGTGTGACGAGGATACAACAATTAGTGTTAATCCATCCATGTCGATTAAAATCAATAAATGTGATTACAAAATGTTATCGAAAGCCAACAAGAACGGAAGTTTTGGCGTAAAAGTTAAAAAGACCGCCGATATCATGGGCTTAATTACTAATGAGGATATTCCAAAAATATACAGACGAGACCAAGGAATGACATGGTTAGCTGCTTTGGAAATCTCATTCAGTGTAGATACTTGCTTGAAACGTCCATTAGAGATAACCTTAGACCCAATGGATTTTGATGCCTACAGCCGAGCACGTATCAAGGTTTTGGTAAAAAACCTGAAAAATAATAATGCCGATAAGACCAAAGATCGTTTAAAAGATGTTAGAAAACGTACGATAAAGAAAGATGCAGTAAAATTCACAGTGAAAACAACATGTCCTACCTCTAAAGATGCTGAAGGGATTATTTTACTTGGAGCGCCAGAAAGCAAAACCAAAACTACTATCATAAAAGACCAAACTCGTACTATTGAAGAGATTTATGCCGTACAAGAATCTCCCATGATGATTATCCCTGCTATGAAAACTAAAAAAGGCTTCCAATTGAAATACAAATCGTTAGAAAATCCTTATTTCGTTTTTAAATTTTCTGATGGTACGTATTCCGATATGATTCCCGTAAATGACATTTGCAAACTCAAAAGCAAATATGAAAAGGAAAAGACTTTAGACAAGAAATATAAAATCAAATCTAAACATCTGAAGTAACATTCTTACCTATATTTGCGGTCGAAAACGTCGATCTAACCCCAAAGAAGAACTGACGAAAGAGAATTATGAAACCACTTACGCAACGATCCTCAAAAGTCGTAAACAAGGATATGACTTTCATGGAGAAGATCTACCTGCCTGCCATATTTGGCGGTATGTGGATTACGCTGAAACATTTTTTCAAGAAAAAGAACACCGTTTCGTATCCAGAAGTTAAACGCCCTGTTGCCCCAATATATAGAGGTCAGCACGTCCTAAAACGCGACGATGAAGGTAGAGAGCGTTGCACGGCATGTGGATTATGCGCCGTTTCTTGTCCCGCTGAAGCTATAACTATGGTTGCTGCGGAACGTAAAAAAGGGGAAGAGAATTTATATCGAGAAGAGAAATACGCAAAGACCTATGAAATCAATATGTTGCGTTGTATTTTTTGCGGATTGTGTGAAGAGGCCTGCCCGAAAGAAGCCATATTTTTAACAGATAAAATAGTGGATGCCGATTTCGGTCGTGGAGATTTTATATACGGAAAAGACAAACTGGTTGAGACACTAGAAGACCGTATCGATGTTTCAAAAAGACAAATTTGGGATTATCAACAATAATTATGGGAGTTTTTAGCAATCTACCTTTGCCTTTCCTCATCTTGTCGTTTCTAACTATTTTAGGAGCGCTCTATGTAGTTACTAGTAAGAATCCCGTGCATAGTGTTTTAGCGCTAATTCTTACATTTTTTACTATTTCGGCGCATTATGTTTTACTCAATGCACAGTTTCTCGCTATTGTTAATTTAATGGTTTACGCTGGTGCCATCATGGTTTTGTTCTTATTCGTTTTAATGCTCCTAAACTTAAATAAAGAGTCGGAACCGATAAAATCAAATTTATGGGGTATCGCAGCAGCAATTTCTGCTGGTTTGCTTTTGGTCGTAATCACAGCGGCTTTTCAAACCGCTGGAATTGCCGTTATGAAATCCAATGCCGAGGGTATTGGATTGGTAAAAAACCTCGGACGTGTTTTGATGACCGAATACTTGGTTCCATTTGAATTAACGGGCATTCTATTTGTATCGGCCATGGTTGGTGCGGTTTTATTGGGAAAGCGCGATAAAAATGACATTGTAAAGAGCGAGGAAATTTAAATATTCATGCTAAGTATTTTTCATTCTCTAGAAATTAGCCATTACATCTATTTGAGTACTGTGCTTTTCAGCATTGGCTTATTTGGTGTATTATTCAGAAGGAATGCCATTATTTTATTGATGTGCATTGAGCTAATGCTAAATGCCGTAAACTTGTTACTAGCGGCGTTTACTGAATATATGGGCGATATGCAAGCCAACGGACAGATGTTCGTATTTTTTATTATGGTAGTAGCTGCGGCTGAAGCTGCTGTTGGTCTTGCCATAATTGTAATGGTGTATCGCAATACGCGCAAAACCGATGTTAGTTTCCTTGATCAATTAAAAGACTAATGAACCCGATCGCTATAATTTTATTATTTCCCCTTTTGGGTTTTATATTGAATGGTGTCTTTGGACACAAATTACCCAAATTAGTATCTTCAAGTTTAGGTGCATTAATGATATTGCTATCGTTTGTTACGGCTATATCTCAATGGTCGCAAATCGCTTTTGATATTAATGGTAGTATCTCCTGGGAAGCCTACACGTTTTTTAATTTAGACGGGCTTTTATTTAGGGCTTCGTTTGCGTTAGACCGTCTTTCAATTTGGATGACTCTAATTATTACAGGTATTGGAACGCTCATTCATCTGTATTCGATGTCTTACATGGACCACGATAAAAATCCGGCAAAGTTTTTCTCTTATTTGAATTTCTTTGTATTCAATATGTTGCTTCTTGTACTTGGTTCAAATTTCCTGATGATGTTCTTTGGTTGGGAAGGTGTTGGACTTTGTTCTTACTTATTGATAGGATTTTGGTATCAGAACGCCTCTTTTGGAGCAGCAGCTCGCAAGGCATTTGTGATGAATCGTATAGGGGATCTCGGATTACTACTGGGAATGTTCCTAATAGTCAAGAATTTTGGTTCTCTGGAATACAACGAGGTTTTACCTGCAATTGCCGAAGGCTCTACTAGTAATGTGGTAATAACGAGTATAGCAATTCTGCTATTCATTGGAGCAATGGGTAAGAGTGCTCAAATACCTCTATTCACATGGCTGCCGGATGCAATGGCAGGGCCGACGCCCGTGTCTGCATTGATTCACGCAGCGACTATGGTTACCGCCGGAATCTATCTCGTAGTAAGATGCCAAGCAATGTATTCATTAGCTCCTATGGCACAAGAATTGATTTTGTGGGTAGGATTGGCAACTGCCTTGCTAGGAGCATTGATAGGCCTTCGTCAGAATGATATTAAAAAGGTATTAGCCTACTCAACTGTAAGTCAATTGGGCTTCATGTTTGTGGCTCTGGGTGTTGGTGCGTATACAACGGCATTATTCCACGTTACTACACATGCTTTCTTTAAGGCATTATTATTCCTAGGAGCGGGCAGCGTTATACACGGCGTGCAAGATAGACAGGATATTGCAACAATGGGTGGATTGAAAAAAATGATGCCCATTACTTATATCACTTTCCTTGTGGGAACATTGGCTATTTCAGGTTTCCCTTTATTGAGTGGATTCTTTTCTAAAGACGAAATTTTAGCAAATGTATTCCATCATAATATAATCGCGTATGTTGTATTGGTATTCGCCGCATTATTAACGGCAACCTATATGTTCCGTTTACTGTTTTTAACATTTCATGGCGAATTCCGTGGAACGGATTACAAATTATCAGATGTGCATGAATCAAATTGGAAAATGACGCTTCCTTTAATTATTCTTGCTATTTTGAGTGTTTTAGGCGGAGCATTAAATCTCCCGCATTATTTAATGCATCAGGAGGGCTTTTTAGCGTCTTGGTTAAAACCTACGTTTTTGATTTTTGAACATGCCGAACACTCAGATTTGGCCACAGAAATTGGTTTGATTTCGGTGGCTGTTTTTGTTTTTCTCTTTGGTTGGTTTTACAGCAGGAATAAATATATTTCAAAATCCGAATCACCAGAATCTGGTTCTGAGGGAATAGCAAAAGTTCTTGCGAATAAATTTTATATCGATGAGATTTACAACAAACTAATCGTAAGACCTATTGAATTCTTTGGGGATGTTCTTTTTGCTTTGTTTGATACGCTGTTATTATATGGTATTACCTTTAGCATTAATCCAATTTTGCGATTCACAGGTCGTCTAAATCGCAAAATACAAAACGGAAACATTGAATATTATTTGATATATATGGTGGGCGCTATAGCCTTATTGTTGGGCCTTAACTTATTTTTCGCATAGTGGAATTACTCATATTTTTACCCCTAGTATTAGCACTTGTATCTGCATTAGGAAGCAAGTGGAATAGATGGATTATCCTGGTATTCGCACTTAGTGGATTGTTAATTTTAACTGGAAATTTCAATGTATTAGCAGCGGCTATTCAAGAAAAATCTTCGTTTCAAACGATCGTTGATTATCCTTGGTTGGGTGATGCGGTACATTTTCGTCTTGGAATCGATGGTATCACCTTGTTCCTACTTTTACTCACGAATATCTTAATCCCTGTAATTTCTTTATCTATAAAAACCGATAAGCGCCCAGCGCTTATACCACTCATGCTCTTCATGCAAGCAGGTTTGAATGGTGTTTTCATGGCGCAAGACGGATTATTATTTTATTTATTTTGGGAGTTGGCAATGATTCCAATCTATTTTATGACGTTGCTTTACTCCGAAAGGGATTCGTATACAACAACAATTCGTTTCTTCGTTTACACCTTCGTAGGATCGCTAGCTATGCTTGCATCACTAATCTATTTAGGTACAAAATCTGTTAACGGGTCTTTTGCGTACAGCGATTTATATAATGTTCAGCTAACCTTAACGGAGTCAATTTGGGTTGGAGCAGGCTTCTTACTAGCATTTGCGGTTAAAATACCATTGTTTCCATTTCACGTTTGGCAACCTAATACGTACACTTACGCTCCTGCACAAGGTTCGATGTTGTTATCGGGAATCATGCTAAAAATGGGACTATATGGTCTGATGAGATGGTATTTCCCCATGGCGTCAGAAAGTATTGATTTTTACCAGCCGATAATAATGATTCTTGCTGTAATAGGTGTGGTTTACGGAGCCATTATTGCCATCCGTCAGGACGATATGAAGCGTTTAATCGCTTACAGTTCCTTATCGCACGTAGGACTTATTGCAGCCGGTTTATTTGCGCTTAATAAAAGCGGTTTCGATGGGGCGTTGCTACAAATGTTTGTGCACGGTATAAACGTGGTTGGATTATTCATTGCGGTTAATATAATCGAAAGAAACTTTGGCAGTAGAAATTTGAATGAATTAGGTGGAATTGCAAAGTCAAATAGGCTATTTGCTGTATTATTTTTTATGGTAGTTATTGGCTCCGTAGCGGCGCCCTTAACTAACGGATTCCCTGGTGAATTTTTATTATTGAAATCTGTTTTTGATTACAACACAACTTCGGCCGTGTTCGCAGGACTAACAATTATTTTCTGCGCAGTGTACATGTTTCGTATGTATCAATTTTCAATGTTGGGAGAATGTAATTCCGACACCGAAGATAAAACGATACCGGTTTCAGAACTAATTCCACTATTTGTTGTCGCATTTTTTGTTGTTTCAATAGGGCTTTTCCCTCAATGGTATATGGATTTATTTCAAAACTCAACTACGAGTTTATTACAGATTATTTCTAACGCGAAAGGAGTATTGTCGTGATTGCTATAGGTATAATATTTTTCGGAGCGCTGGTACTTTTATTTGCCGGTATCAATAAGGAAGAAGCGCGTTTAAAAACACTCGCATCAGTCATTTTTGGATTGGGAGGTTTTGCCATTTGGGCCGAATCTAAAAACATAATTAATACCGATCAACTTTTTGCTTGGGTTCCTTCTGGAATGATAGCATTTAATCCGACGGCTCAGGTAATTTCTGCAATTTTAGCATTCATGGCTATGATAGTTGTTAATCTCATGCCTGCCGTGAATAGAAAAGGTATGGATATAGTCGGATTAATGATGTTCTCTGTTTGCGGAGGTATTTTGATGGTAGGGGCGCAACATTTGGTCGTGCTTTTCCTAGGTATCGAAATACTTTCTATTCCATTATTTGTACTTGCAGGTTCAGAGAAAGATAGTTTATTTGGCAATGAAGCATCATTGAAATATTTCTTAATGGGTGCTTTTTCCACAGCCATCTTTTTGCTTGGTGCTGCATTCTTATATGGCGGTACCGGTACGCTTTATTTCCACGAAATGTTGTTGCGTACCTCCTTTAGCGAACATTTTGGTGAATTCCCAGTCTTGGTAAAAGCGGGTCTCATACTCGTTTCAGTTGGATTGTTATTTAAAGTTTCTGCCGTTCCTTTCCATTTTTGGAGTCCTGATGTTTACGAAGGATCTCCTAACCGAATCGCCGCTTTTATGGCGATTATTGTGAAAATAGCAGGTTTCGCAGCATTTGCTCAATTATTAAGTTCATTTGCGCCTATGCAGGGTTGGTACTCAACTTGGATGCTGCCCATTTCTATAATCACTGTTTTAGCAGGAAATATTGCAGCGTTGGTTCAAAATTCATATAAGCGAATGCTCGCTTATTCAAGTATCAGCCATGCTGGATACTTACTCTTGTTCTTATTTCAACCAATACAAGAAAATTTCCAAGTTTTAGGTATTTATCTTTTATCATATGGCTTAGGAACTGCGATACTCTTTTATTTGTTCGATAAATATGCTAAGTCCGAAGATAAGTCGGTTAATATTTTTACGGGATTGGCTTTTTCTAATCGTTTGGATGCTTTAGCCTTGATAGTCGCTACGTTTACAGTTGCTGGAATTCCTTCGACAATAGGATTTATAGCTAAATATCAGTTATTTACGTCTGCATTTACAAGTGCCCCATGGGGTGTATTTATTGGATTATTAGGATCGGCAATCAGTATTTCGTATTATTTCAAACCGTTTAGGGTAATGTTTAAAACCGAGTCTGATAGCCAACCTTCCATTCAATTTAGCTGGTCAAACGCTTGTTTGTTGATATTAATCGCGTCGATTTTAGCATTAGGTTTGTTTCCGGTTGTTCTGAATTGGATCTTTTAGAATCGAAAACCAAATCGATATACAAAAACACCCAAAGAATTAGTGTATGCGAACTTTGGGTTTAGAGCTACACCCACCAAAGCATACATTCCCAATCGATTATCATTATTATATCCGCCACCTAGAATTGGCGTTCCAAAGTTTTGCCTTTCTCTAGGCTGGTAAGAAACAATGGAATTTTGATAGCGGTATTCAGCATGCAGAAAAATAGAAGAAATAGGGATTCTAATAAAAGAAAATACCCCGGCGGTAGTGGAAATAACACCATACATATTATCGGAAAATATCGATCCAGTCACACCCCCGGCTACATAGAAGCGATCATTAATATGGATTCCCGTGTAAGGAGAGACTTCAATTAGGTAAGATATTCCACTTCCAAATGCGGTAAAATCCAATCCGCTGTATTCAATGTCAGAATAACGATAAGCAACAATTTCATCCGCAAATGGAGTATTGTCGCTGTGAATTGTAGCTTGTTTTCTCGTACTGTCTAACCCTTCGTATTGAGATTTTACAAATTTGGGTACAACTAACGAAAGAATAACAAAAACTAAAGGCGGTTTTATCATCATGCGTTTGGTCTCTCACAATATTACGTGTAAAATTGTAGGCGTTTATGAACAACGGAAAAAAGATTCACAATTTTTCGGCAGGACCCTCGATTTTATCGGAGTATGCCTTAGAAAAAAGCATTCAAGACATTCAAAACTTTGCAGGAACCGGACTGAGCGTTTTAGAAGTTTCACACCGCAGCAAGCCATTTGTTGAGGTGGTTGACCAGGCTCAGGCACTGGTAAAACAATTACTTGGTTTGAGTGATGATTACGATGTGTTGTTTTTACAAGGTGGAGCCTCGACTCAATTTTTTCAGGTACCACAAAACTTCCTTCAATCCAAAGCCGTATATCTAAATACAGGAACTTGGTCTAAAAAAGCCATAAAGGAAGCAAAAGGATTCGGTAGTGTAGTAGTAACAGCAAGTAGTGAAGAATCTAACTTTAACTATATACCCAAGGAATACCATATTGACGATGATGCCGATTACTTTCATTGCACAAGTAATAACACCATTTTCGGAACTCAAATGAAATCCTTTCCGGACACTTCTGTGCCCATGATTTGCGATATGAGTTCGGATATTTTCTCCAAGAAGTTGGACTTTTCAAAATTCCATATGATATATGCTGGAGCGCAAAAGAACATGGGACCCGCTGGCGTAACGCTTGTAGTTATTCGAAAAGACATGTACGATAGGGTAGCCGACCGTCATATTCCATCTATGCTTGGGTATAAATTGCACGCCGAAAATGGCAGTATGTTCAATACACCACCCGTATTCCCGATTCTGGTATCCAAATACAATATGGAGTGGGTGCTTAACAACGGAGGTGTTGCAGGAATGGAAGAAAGAAATTCTGCTAAGGCTAATTTATTGTACAACGCCATAGATCATTCACCTTATTTCGTTGGAACTGCAGAACGTGAGTCTCGCAGTCACATGAATGCTTGTTTCGTATTTAAATCTGAGTTTGAAAACCTTGCAGAAAAATTTGATGCTGCTTGTAAAGAAGCAAATATTAGTGGATTGAAAGGACATAGAAGTGTTGGAGGTTACCGAGCTTCATTGTACAATGCCTTGCCGTTAGAAAGTGTTCAAGCCTTAGTCGATATAATAGAGAACTTTAATAAATGAGAATTTTAGCAAATGACGGCATAGATGCCGCTGGAAAAACTTTACTCGAAAATGCTGGATTTGAAGTTGTTACCGAAAAAGTAGCACAAGAAGAATTAGCAAATAAAATAGGAGAGTACGACGTATTAATCGTAAGGAGTGCTACCAAGGTTAAATCAGATATTATTCAAGCGAGTAATTTAAAATTAATAGCAAGGGCAGGAGTAGGATTAGATAATATTGACCTAAAAGCTGCGGGTGAAAAAGGCATTACGGTCGTGAATACACCTAATGCATCCTCAAGATCGGTCGCCGAATTGGTATTTGCTCATGCGTTTAGCGTTGCTAGAATGCTTCATATGACGAATCGCAAAATGCCTTCGAACGGACAAACTGATTTTAAATCCTTAAAAAGCAAGGCCTCTGCAGGGTTTGAGCTTCAAGGAAAAACCATGGGAATAATCGGGTTTGGTCGAATCGGTCAAGAGGTAGCAAAAATAGCGGTTGGTTTAGGAATGGAGGTGATTGTTTATGATTACAAATCAAGAAGCTTTGATATTACAATCGACTTGCATGCTGCTTACAAAAGACATAATTTCCAAGTAACTCTTAAAGGAGAACCCATGGACGTCGTTTTGTCTGAGTCAGATTTCATTTCATTACATACGCCGGGTAGCGCGGAAGTTATTGATGCTGCGGCTATTTCAAAGATGAAAAACAGCGCGGTATTAATTAATTGTGCTCGCGGAGGCGTTGTAAATGAAGTAGCACTTAATGAGGCTCTGAATTCTGGCAAAATATCTTTTGCAGGTGTGGATGTTTTTCAAAATGAGCCACCAACAAATGACCTCATGCTTTCACTTGAGAATGCTTCTTTATCCCCACATATCGGAGCAAGCACTTCGGAAGCTCAAATGCGTGTAGGAATAGAATTGGCTGAACGAATAATCAGTCATTTAATGAAATAAATAGCGCGATAAGCATGCGGGTATTTCCAATCACGACTTTACTGCCTGAGAAAAACCAGGCCCAACGAGTGGCATCACTCGGTTCAGGTAAACTCAGTGCCGAAGTCCTTCAGTCAAAAGCCCAAGCGCTAAAAGACTCATATTTAAGGGTGGTAAAGCCCCAGTTTATCGATTCTTCATTGATATCTGAAACACAGGAGTTTTACGATAAAAGCAGACAAAACCTAATGAATTTAATCCGTATGGGGTGTCTATTACCTCACCCCAAGGATATGTTCTTCTATGAACAACACCATCATTCTGGCATTAAGCTGAGTGGATGGATCTTAGGTGTGGATGCTGAAGATTATCTAAATGGTAAAATAAAAAAACACGAAAATACCGTAACGAGCAAGGAGAATAGATTAGTTAGACATATCGCTGCCCTCGAATCTATGGCGGAACCTGTGCTTTTGAGCCAAAAATTACCCGACACATTACGTCTGCTATCAGAAGAAATTTGTAGAAAAGAAGCTGATTTACAAGTGTCTGATGAGCTGTATAATATTCATCGAGTATGGAAAATGAGAGGCCCGGAAGATATTCAACAAATACAAGATGTGTTCAGCAATTTTGATTCATTGTATATTGCCGATGGACATCACAGATGTGCGGCTTCGTCCCGATATTTAATTGAGCGTTATGGGGCAAATTCTGGCAAGGGAATAATGGCCTTAATAATGGATGAGGACGAACTATTAGTTAAGCCGTTTTACCGGATGCTTTCCAATGTTGATCCAAATGTTTTATGGAATTTCCTCGATAATGAAAAAATCCACCACTGGGAGGTTGCGCATTCTTTAAATTATGAAGACTTAAAAAAGGGTCAAATTCTTTGCATCACTCAAGAAATAAGATGTGTGATAGAGGTTTCACCCGAAATGTTAGGCGATAGTGCACTCTCAAAATTGGACGTAAGGATTCTTGAAACTGAAATTTTAAGAAAAACGTTCGATCTCAAAGACTCATCAACCGAAGACCGATTGTCGTTTATGCGAGGAGATACTCCTTTAGACAGTATTAGTCGAAAACTCAACGATAAAGAAATAGATATTGCCTTTTTGTTCGCTCCAAATACGATGGGTGAAATTCGGTTGGTTGCCGACCAAGGAGATACTATGCCTGCAAAGTCTACTTTTATTGAGCCTAAAATACCTACCGGATTGGTAATAGAGGATTATCGTTAGAATAAGGACAGCTGCTTCTTTTCTCCACCTATTTTGAAAACCGATTGTACCAATCGGTGCAGCTCTGTTATTCTATCTTTATCCACTGAATATATCGATGAAGTTCGGTGTAGTTTCATTTTTACGTATCCCTCATCTTTTAACTTCTGTAAGTGTCCAGATACGGTACTTTGAGAGTAAGGAAGTTTATCTACAACAGCTTGGCAAGTAGAGGGTCCTGCTTCTGTTAAAAATAATAGGATTGATATACGTGCAGGGTGACCTATCGCTTTAGAAAGATGTGCCAATTGGTCTACTTGTGTGTCAAAACTTGCCCTATTCTTCATATTTTATCGCTATTTGCAAATATAGCAATTCTTGCAATGAATTTATAAAAATGCCACCATCAATTTATTGACGCTGATGTTTCCATCTTCGGTGGCTCCAAAGCCAAGTAAATGGTTGTTTTCGTATCTCATTCTCCATCTGATTAATACAATCAGACATCAACTGGGTATGATCTTGATTTTCCACGTCGAGTACATGCGTAAATCGTGCACGATAATAACCCCGCTTTACTTTTCTTTGTTCGAGATAAATAAGTGGTAAATTATATTTCTTCGCGATTTTAGCGGGACCGTTTAAAAATGCGGTTTCTTGATTAAAGAATTGAGCCCAATGTACTCCGTTCAAATTTGATGGGCTTTGATCGCCAATAAGCGCTACAATATAAGCTTCGTTTTGTGCATTTAGTTTAGAAATTGCTCGAAGTGTTTCATTCATATGCACGGGTGTCCCCAAAAATCTGGAACGCATTTTATACATTAAGAAATCAAAATTCGGATCACTTATCGTTTTATAAGTTATTAAGATCGTTTGATCTACGTATAACTGAGAGGCTAGAGCAATCCATTCCCAATTTCCCGAATGAGTTAGCACCACAACACAGGGTTTATTTTCTTTATTCAGTTCGTGAAGAATTTCTGGATTTTCGTAAACCAAACGCTTACACAATTCTTCTTCACTTATGCTTAAGCCTTTAATTACTTCCACAAATAAATCAGAAAGATGCTTGAAAAAATCCCTCTCAATTCGTAAAAGCTCATTTATGTTTTTTTCTGGAAACGACTTTTGTAAATTGGTCCTAACAACATGTTTACGATATCCGATAACCCTGTAAAGAAGAATGTAAATAAATTTAGAAAGTACGTATAGCAAGGGTAGGGGCAAACGTGATAACATCCAAAAAATCGGATATATTCCATATCGAAACCAAGGTTTTGGCTGGGGTATATCCGATTGATAAGGCATCGAATTAGTTATATTGAAAGGACTGTCCGGCTTCGATTTTTTTAACGGCAGCAAGCATTAATTGAATACAACCCTCAATGTCATTTTTATGCACCATTTCAACCGTTGTATGCATATATTTCAATGGTAGAGAAATCAATGCGGATGCCACACCCGTATGGGAATATGCGAAACTGTCGGTGTCTGTTCCTGTTGATCGACTAACTGCGTTTCTCTGAAAATCGATATTAGCTTCTTTCGCCGTATTAATAATGAATTGCAATAAATTATTCTGAACCGCAGGTCCATAGGTTACAACAGGTCCTTTGCCACATTTGGTATCTCCCTGAAGTTTTTTATTGTACATCGGGCTATATGTATCGTGTGTAACATCCGTAATTATGGCAACATCAGGCGATAAACGACGAGAAATCATCTCGGCTCCGCGTAATCCGATTTCCTCCTGTACGCTATTAACCACATAAAGGGTAAATGGAAGTTCAATGTTTTGCTCTTTTAAATGTCGTGCTACTTCAGCAATCATAAAACCACCCATTCTATTGTCCAGAGCCCTTCCTATAAGGAATTGATCATTTAACCATTCAGAGCCTGCTTCGAAAACCGCAACAGCTCCTACATGTATTCCTAGCTTTTCTACTTCTTCCTTATTCGAACACCCAACGTCTATACAAATGTTATCGGGTTTGATTTCAGGATCTTTCCCTTGTCGCACGTGAATCGCAGGCCAACCAAAAACACCTTTGACCTTTTCACCGCTCTCGCAATGGATATAACAGCGCATGCTTGGTGCTATTTGAAAATCACTTCCACCATTTCGAATCACATAAATATAACCATCATCGCTTATATAGTTCACAAACCAACTAATTTCGTCGGCATGCGCTTCAATTACTACTTTGTACGACTTGCCCGGATTTATAACCCCAACTGCTGTACCATAGGTATCCACAAAACTCTCATCGATATATGGACGTAAATAATCCAACCAGATTTTCTGACCGCTATATTCAAAACCAGTTGGACTTACATTGTCTAAATACGTTTTCAAAAAGTTTTTTGATTCTTCTCTCATATATCACAAATTTAGGCAAATCAATAGATTTAACAGGCACTTCTGTTAAAAAATAACCAACTCAGATTCATCCAATTTTGACGGTTTTGAATTTGAAACTGCTTAGGCATTACCCCTTCGAAATGTTTAAACATCCGAATAAAATGATTCATGTTTTAATATAACGAGAGTCAATCGGTCCAAATCAAATCCCCTTCGGCTTTTATAAAGCCAGCGGATAGTAAAAAAAGAAAAGCCCCGCTTTCGCGAGGCTCTTTTTTTGTGGGGGCTACTGGATTCGAACCAGTGACCCTCTGCTTGTAAGGCAGATGCTCTGAACCAACTGAGCTAAGCCCCCTTTTCATGTTTCGGTTTGCAAATATACAACGATTTTATACTCATGCAATATGCTAAAAACAAAAATATTAGGAATAAATCACAAAACACATGAAATCAAATATATAGACTCAAGAAAAATCGGATAAATTTTTTGGCTCTACATCGATAGTATGAAATTTGGAAACTTTAACTCCCCCGGGCGCTCCATTTTTAGACTTGGAAACCATTTTTCGCTCCGTATACATGACCGTTTGTATGGTTTGGCTCTTGCCTTTGGAATGGAAGGCACAAAAAGAGGCGATTTCTTCTAGAATATCCTTTGGGACATTCTTGCCGACATTTCTTATGATAACATGAGATCCAGTCACATCCGCCGCATGCATCCATAAATCGCTTTTGTTGGATTCCCGCAATAGTGCATCGTTTGACTTTGCATTTTTACCAAGCCACACTTCAAAGCCTTTGTAAATCATCTTTTTATAAGGTTTTTGAGTGTCTTGAGTCTTTGTGTTGTTTTTAGATTGTGGAATAAACTCTCGAAACAAACGTAAATCTCTCGGAGATTCCGCTTTTTCCACCCCCTTTTGAACACTTTCCCATGTCTCTTTTTGGGTTATTAAAGCTAAAATCTGTGAATCCAAATTGGCTATTTCCAGTCCTTGATTTTTAGATTTCTTGTAGCACTTTTCTGCATTTTCTGCGGCCGACAAATCTGGATTCAATTTAATTCTTATTCGTTGCCCGGTAAAAAAATCAGTAATTAAAGCCTCTGAAATGCCTTTGCGAATTGAATGAGCGTGACCAAGGATCAAATCACCAATTTCTTTAAAACTACGTTGATTTAAAAGTGTATCTTTCCTACTTTGGTAGGTCTTCAATCTCTGATTAATGGATTTTAATTGTCGGATAGACTCCGATTGAAGCATGGCTTTTTCTCTCTCAAAAAAATACCACCTCAAGTAGGTTCGGATTTGTTCCTCAAAATCCTTTTGCAAATCCATCCATGTTCTATTTTCAATTGGTGTCCATTTTAATCTGGCAATTTCACCTCGAAATTCGATTTTGGCAATAAAATTCATCGGATTTGATAATTGAAGTAATATCATGCGCTGCTCCTTAAGATTCATATCAAAGAAATCCGGATAAATATTCAATACATCTTGAATATCTAATCCTTTAATGCTATTCTTCCAATTTTCCTTACTTGTAAATAGGGGAGCATCGATAATGTCAGATAAGACAGATTGCCAAAAAGTAGAAATTTCCGACCATTCCAATTCCCAATCTTTTTTAAAATTCAAGCGAAACACATTGCTCGGTATATTTTCATCCTGATGAAAATGAATAACGTTCCCAAATTTCCCAAATGACTTAAAAAGTAATCTGCTTCCATCATTGAATTTGATAGCAAAAACACGATCAAACAAACCAAACAATACATCTTCAACTACTTTGCTCTCGAGTTCCTTGAATTGAACAACGGCATTTGACTTTAATTTTGATTTAACATCCGTCCAATTAGCGTTCACAATCAATAATTCCCCCTCCACAAATTTCACCTCGTAGCTCTGTGTATTTCCCTTACTTATGAAATGTAAAAGCAATCCGTCCTTGGTGAAGCTGAGCGCATGGCTAAAAGTTTTGCCAATCAACTCTTTAAACAACTTTTCTGCAAAAAACCTATACAATCGATGGCTTGAAATCACAAAACAAAGTTCGCATATATTTATCTTATACTTAAAAATATGATCTGATTATTATTTGAGATATTTCAATGCACCAAAAAGATATCCGAGGAAATTTTAACGTTTCATATTGCTTATATTCGTAGTGATTTATTGCTATGGCTTTTTACTACAAACAAGGACAAATCCCCCGAAAACGTCACACTCAATTTAGAAAATCCGATGGATCTTTATATTCAGAGGAATTAATCTCTACAGAAGGCTTTAACAGCTTGTATTCCTTGGTTTATCATGCTCATCCACCTACACTTGTAAAGGACATTGGCGAGCCAATTAACATTGCACCTCGAGTTGCGGAACCTAAAAACATGAAAAGCCGCAGTTTTGTAACGTTTAAAACGGCTGCCAAAGACGATTATCTAGAAAGTCGTACCGCTTTATTGGTAAATAGCGATGTGCAAATCGGAGTGGCAGCACCACGAAAATCGATGATCGATTATTTTTTCAAAAATGCGGATTCGGATGAAGTGCTTTTTATACACGAGGGAAGTGGAAAGTTAAAAACTATTTATGGAGAAATACCTTTTGAATATGGCGATTATCTTGTGATTCCAAGAGGTTGTATTTATCAATTGCATTTCAACGATGAAAATAATAGAATACTCGTAATTGAATCCCCAACACCCATATATCCTCCAAAAAGATACCAGAATAGTTTCGGACAACTTCTAGAACATTCGCCTTATTGCGAGCGAGATATCAAACTACCAGAAAACCTAACAACCCACGACGAACTAGGTGATTTTAAAGTTTTTATTAAGAAACAGGATTTATTATACCCGTACACATACGCATCTCATCCTTTTGATGCAATTGGCTGGGATGGTTACTCATATCCCTACGGATTCTCCATTCATGATTTTGAACCCATTACGGGTCGTTTGCATATGCCACCTCCCATACATCAAACCTTTGAGGGGAGAAATTTTGTCATTTGCAGCTTTGTACCTAGACTATACGATTACCACCCTGACTCAATTCCAGCTCCCTACAACCACTCTAACGTTGATAGCGATGAAATCCTATACTACGTAGATGGAGATTTCATGAGTCGAAAACACGTTGAGAGAGGTATGATAACGCTGCATCCTAAGGGAATTCCTCATGGACCACATCCAGGAACCGTTGAAAAAAGCATCGGAGCGAAAGAAACCCGAGAATTAGCGGTTATGATTGATCCTTTTTATCCATTACAAATTACCGAAGCAGCCCTTCAAATCGAAGATCCTGATTATTACAAGAGTTGGGTTGATTAACATCTACTTATATGAAAAAATCACTATATAAATTTGACACATTATTGTTTTTGGGAATTCTGTTAACGCCGTTAACTGTAATTTCCCAAAGCGACTATCGCACCGATTTAGACCAATTTTTACAACGAAAAGTAGTTCGTAAAAATTACGAAAAAACATTTAAAAAAGCTGAGAGACTTCTTGAAAAGGACCTTAATAAATGGCGTAAAAATGGAACTGTTAAAAAGGAAGCAACACCACTAGAATGGTGGAAGCAAGAGTACCTTATGACAATGGACCCGCAAAAGGGTAGACCCACACCAGAGGTTCTATTACCTACGTTTGAGGCACTTAATAATAAACCAATTTATAATCGGGCGACGCCTGGATCAGAAAAACAACCATGGAAATCTCGCGGTCCTAACAACATAGCAGGAAGAACAAGGGCTCTTTGTTTCGACCTCGCAGATAGCAAACAACTTCGGGTTTTTGCCGGTGGTGTTACGGGTGGACTTTGGCTTAATGATGATATTAGCGATGCCACTAGTGAATGGAAACAAATTGGTGGATTGTGGACTAATTTGAATGTAACGTGTATTGCACAAGACCCAAATAACCATAAAATAATTTATGTTGGAACCGGAGAAGGATTCGGAACTACCCTGTCAAGTTCAAGAGGTTACGGTATTTTTAAATCAAGCGATGGGGGTAAAACATGGTCCCACTTAAGTAATACCGAGGAATTTTATTATGTTAATGACCTTGTTGTAAGAAACGAATCGGGTAAAAGCGTCCTTTATGCAGCAGTAGATATCCTTTATTACCAAGGAAAATGGCATGGAAACAATGCGGCTATCGGACTTCAACGCAGCACTGATGGAGGAAGTACCTTTTCCAATGTAAGCCCGACAATTACATCACAATCAAATAAATACATCATTTCAGATATAGAAATTGGTGCCGACAATCGCCTTTGGGTAGGTACTAGAAAAAACGTATATGCAAGCTCTACCGACCAAGGGGGAGGGCGAATACTATATTCGGATGATGGCACAAGCTTTACCGAAGCATACAAAAACAGTAGTGCCTTGAAAGGTAGGGTAGAATTGGCTTGTGCACCCAGCTCTGCAGATACTTTATATGCTGTAATTGAAGCTGGAGGCGTTGCTCAAAATGTAGTAAGGAGCTTTGACAAAGGTGTTAATTGGTCGGTATTTACAGAACCAAATGATGCTGACAATGGAATCCCTAGCACTGATTTCACAAGGAATCAAGCCTGGTACGATTTAATTATTGCCGTAAACCCCATTGATGCATCGGAATTGGTCATTGGTGGAATTGATTTTTTCATGAGCACGCAAGCGGGAGATAACTGGAAACAAATATCCAAGTGGTCTAATAATCCTGGACTCGACAAATTGAACTGTTCATATGTTCACGCTGACATGCATGCAGCTGCATATACTTCTAACGGTAAAAGCCTAATCGTAGGAACCGATGGTGGAGTGTTCTATGCGAGTGATATCCGAAACAACCCATGGAATAACTCTTCTGCTTTTGCTGAGCGAAACAATCGATATGTGGTTACTCAATATTATGCAGGAAGCATTTCACAAAACAGCCCTGACTTTATGTTGGGTGGTGCGCAGGACAATGGAACAAGTTATACCCAAGATACAGGATTTAATAAAAAGTATATGTTATTTGGTGGTGACGGCGGATATTGCTTCATCCACCCAAAGGCGGATGATGCTTTACTATTTTCATATGTAAGGAATAATTTCTATTCTTACATAGACAATCAATGGTATTATCTGGCCCAGGACAACAATACAGGGTCCTTTATTAATCCGGCATGCTTAGACTTTGTGAATGACAATCTTCTTACACAGAAAGGGAAGGGGACATTATACAGAAATAGCATCTACGGTACAACTGGATCCTTAGAAAC
>JALRKL010000097.1 GCA_023268875.1 Bacteroidia bacterium | reverse complement strand
AGATGTTTGGGACAAATCAAAAACAACATTTGCTAACAACTCTTTAACGATTGAATTTAGAGAACCATTCAAACCAAGAAGAGGAAGAATTAATTGTTCTCTGAATGATGATGGAAAATGGAGATGGTTTGGTGTGCAATTTCCTATAAAAGAAAATTAAATTAAACTCTCTAAATCTTTGCTTGATGGCAACAATCTCGCCTCATCAAAATCTTTTAAGTTATTCTGTTCAATAATTTTTTGTAAAACCTCTATGTATTGATTTCCTGTCTCTGCATATTTATCTAAATATTCGTCATCGGAATCGCTATACACAATATGAATTTCTGAATCGAATTTCTTTGCCACATTTATACCCCAGTCTAATTTTTGACGGGATTCGATGGTTAAATCAAAGGGCATTACAATCTTTTGGTATCCATTTTTACCAATATCGCTGCTTTTAACTACCACTACGGGCACTTCGGCATATTGTATGGTTCGCGATGCATTGGAACCCATAATTTGTTCCAACCCAGAGGCGCCGTGGCTTCCCATGATGATAGAATCGTAGCCCTCGGAATTAGCAATTTCTGCAATTGTTTTATATACCTTGCCTGACTCTACGCGAGTAGAGACTTTTACTCCAAATTGTTCGGATACCTCCTTAGCACGAACCTCTAGTTTGGTAGCAATGGCATCCTTCATAATCGCAGATTGGCTTTTTGAAAAAATTCCACCCAAAAAACCTTCTTCAATTACGTAAACTAAGGTAATCTCATTTCCATATGCTTTAGCAACTTTACCCGCATGATTTACGGCACAACGCGCCACATCCGAAAAGTCCGTAGGCACTAAGATTTGGTTATTTGTTTTTCTTTCCTTCATTTTATTTGCTTCAAAAATACAACCATTTGGCCCTTTTTTTTAAGATAAAAATCAGACTACGATACTTTATTCTTTTAAAAATCGGTAAGTAAACAGGTATCCTTTTGAATCTTTGGCTTGTAAAATATAGGTCTGTTGCGGCAAATTGCGTACATCGATTTCCGCCTTTTTGTCGACATTCTGTGTTACAATTAATTGTCCGAATGTATTGCGAATTTCTATTTCTAGTGGTTCTTCATTATGAAGGGTCAAAACATTATTAACCGGGTTGGGAGAGGGGGCTATCTTATTTTTGAGGAAATTTTTATTGCTCGCCGTACCACATTTAATGTATACCGTTTTGCATACCCATGTATCGCAATTCAAACATTCGTTTTTAGCCCAAAAGCATACATTGTAGTAGCCGTCGTTTTCGAAGGTGTAGGAATGCGATTTGCCCGATTCAAGATAAATATTGGTGTTGTCGTGCACAATTTTCATTTTATAGATCATACAGGAATCGTCTAATCCATTTGCTTGGAATAAATATTTTCTGCAGTTTTCTTCGGTCTTATCGCCTAGGTTGTGATACCCAATTTCCATGCGTGACCAGTCGCATTTTTTTGAACTGTCCTGAAAACAACCGATCTCAACCCATTTGTATAAAGTGGTATCGCATCCGGTACACGTGTTTTTATATCGGAAACCGTATTTGTACCTTCCGTTTGATGTAAATCGATGGTCGAAAATTCTACCGGCATGCCATTTCCCGTCAAAATAGTATTCCGTTTTAACACAGGTATCTCGGATGTAGTTGGCTTCAAAAATCACCTTTCCGCATATGTCTTTATTGACCGAATGACCTATTCCCACATTTTCCCAAGTGCATTTCTTCGTATTGGGTAAGCAATCGTTATGGATTGTGGTGCACATTAACGTATCGCAATTCCAACATAAACTCTTCAATTCCAAACATACATCAAACGAATCCTTTTTCTCAAACGATACAGTTACTTTCCTATCGTTGTAGGATTTCCCATTTATGGTCCATTTGTAGTTCATGCAAGAATCTTCATATTCCGGGGCATTAAAAACCCATGTATTACATTGATGTTCGATATACATGTTTTTTTCTTTCCATTGGCATTTACTGTTTGTGGTGTGGCATTTTACTTCGAGCGTTTCACAAAGAGTTTTCGAACACGTTTTTCCATTTTTTGTTGCCGTTATGGTTACGCAAGGTCTGTATATGCCGTTTTTTGAATATGTATACAGTGGATCGTCGTTGTCTGATTTGTTCCCATCGCCAAATGTCCAAGAATATGTAACTTTTAGGGTATTTGAATTCTTTGGATATGCATCAAACTGGTATTTCCCACAAACGGAGCTGTCTTTTGTGATTTTTAATTTGGTTTCAATTGAGTCGCAACTATTACAGTCTTCTACCTTTATGGATTTACAATACATCGTATCAAAACGCGTACAGAAGTTGTAAACCGATAAACAGACTGTATAAGTTCCGGCTTTTGGAAAGGAATGTGTGAAATGTATCAATTTAGAGACAGGCGTTGTGGAGCTATCGATAAACCAAGCGACTGTTTCGCAAGTGCTGTCAATACCGAATGCTTTGAGTTCGGTTTTTAGACAATTATTCTTGTGTTCGTATCCACTTCGAATCTGCGCTTGAGTCTGAATTGTTATAAAAAGTGCAAAAATGAATAGTGCCTTTTTTTGCATTTTATGCAAGTGGTCCAAAAGATTGCTCATAAGATTAGTTTTGTTGCGTTTTTTTATTAGACAAAACATCAGAGGATTAAGTTGCCCCACGCAATTTAATCGATTGCCATTAAGTCGGAAATTATTTGGTCGGAAATTAATTTTCCACTCTCGCTTAATGCGAAACCTAGAGGTGTTTGAATCAGTTGGCCTTCATTTAAAAAACGTTGAATCGAGCGCAGGTTTTCGGTTTCCCAGTCTGCTTTCAACAGAAGTAATTGATGCGTTTGAATTCCTTCTTTAGTTCTTAGTCCTGTCATCAGCCGCTCGTTCAATTGGTCAATTTTACTTAAACTTTCGTACGTTCTGGGAAGTTCTTTTTGAGCCAGTGCCTTTATGTATAGGGTGTTATTGGCAATGTTTACGTATCGTTTATTGTTGCCATCATAGGAGTGTGCGGCTGGGCCTATACCATAGTAAGGGGAGTATTTCCAATATTGGCTATTATGTTCGGCTCTGTGATTGGGTTTGCAGTAATTACTAATCTCATAGGCATCCCAATGGTATTCTTTAACTTTGTTTTGAAGCAGGTAGAATTGCTCGATCATTTTATCGTCCGGGGCTGCTTTAATTTCACCTTTTTCAATTTGATGGTGCAATTTTGTCTTTTGTTCTACCGTTAGAGCATATGCGGAAAGATGATTAACGGCAGGGTGGTCCATGATTTCATCGAGTTCTTTTTCCCATTCGGTATTTGATTTCCAAGGAGTTCCATAAATTAAATCAACGGAAACTTCGAAATGTCCGAATTGGTGAATAATGTCCAAACACGTCCTGCTATCGGTGGCTGAATGACAGCGGTTCATTGCCTTTAGTTCGTTATCATTTAGAGATTGCAAACCAATGCTTAAACGGGAAATACCCAAAAGTTGCCAATTCCTTAGAGCTTCCTCATTAATGTCTTCAGGATTACATTCTAAGGTGATTTCTTTAATTTGGGAAAAGTTGGTTTTGTTTTTTAAACTGCCAATTATCATTTCCAAATCGGTGATTTTTAATAAAGAGGGGGTTCCACCGCCAAAGTACAAAGTATTTAAACCTGATTTAGGGAAAGCCGTTAGGTTGATTTCCTCCGAAATGGCTATTGCCATATCCTTAATTCGGCTGAGGTTTGTACTGAAGTGGAAATTACAATAATTGCAGGCTTTTCGACAAAATGGAACATGTACATAAACCCCAAACATAGCGACAAAGGTCATTGATTTTTCATGCTACTGCAAGTAGCTGCAGCACAATCTGTATTTTTGCAAGGTCGTTATGCGCAGATTTGCACTTCTTCTACTGATTTTGTCGGTTTCCAACTCAGTTTGGTCGCAAGCGTCAATGGGATTAAATAAAGATACTAATGTACAATTGGGCTCAATGGGAATTGGAACTGATGAGGTTCCAATGGCAAATTATTGGTTTTATTTTCCTGAAAATCGTTTCATTGACTCGTTGAGAGTAGATTCCTTGGCCACTCGATTTGCTGTAGGCTTAGAATTGCAATTCCCAACCGATAAGGCATACCGCACTAGAGATAAATACGACCCGTTCTTACATGAATTATATTTCCGGAAAGCACGGGGTAAAACTTGGTTTTTTATCGTAGCGGTAATAGTCATTTTATATCTGATTTATTACCGGTCTGTTTTCAAAAGGCAATTTGAGCTGCGAGTTTCCAGTATGTTCCGACCTTATTACTTTGAAGATTTGATGCGAGAGCAACAGATTAGCTCTGCAGCGGGTAGTGTTCACGCTTATTCGATAGGCCTCATTGTTTTCGTGCTCGGTATTATGTTGTATCTGATTAATCTCGACTTCAACAATCTGAATACATTTTTCATGTTTGTCGTAGTATTGATTATTTGGACGTTAATATCCATGTGTCTATTCCTATTACAGAGAATAACCACGTTAAGCCTGGATATTGGATATTTTCTGTCAAGAAATTTTCAAAGACAGATAAATGTGAATCTCATTATGGGTTTGATTTTACTTCCGTTATTTCTAATTGCATATTTTAGCGGTATTGGATGGCAAGCCAATTGGATATTGCATAATGTGCAAAGTGTTCTAATTGTATGGATTTCATTAAGGTTATGGGTGCAGCTTTGGGGCATAATTAGAGATAGTATGTTGAATCTAACTTCAATTTTGTATTTTTGCACCCTTGAAATGATCCCTTACTTGCTATTGATTAAATTTTTACAGAATTCCCTATAAGCCCATGAACCCCGAAAGAGAAAGAAAAGTTAAAAGTATTCTAATTACACAACCCGAACCGGAACCCGGAAGGAATGTATATGAAGATTTTGTGAATCGGTACAAGTTAACCATGGATTTTAGGGCGTTTATTCACATAGAACCATTGAGTTCTAGGGAAATACGCAAGCAGAAAATAAATTTCTTGGATTACACGGCAATTATTTTTAACTCCCGAAATGCCGTCGATTATTTCTTTCAAATGGCACAAGAAATGAAGGTGGAAATGCCTCCAGAAACAAAGTATTTCTCAATAAATGAAAGCGTATCTAACTACGTACAGAAATACATTGTTCCTCGTAAGCGTAAAATGTTTACCGCTAAGGGCACGGAAAAAGATTTCTTTACACTTTTTAAAAACCACAAAAAAGAGAAGTTCTTATTTCCTTGCAGCGATATTAGAAAGCCAAGCTTGCCCGATTTTTTCACAAACAATGGTTATGATTTTACCGAGTGCATTATTTATCGAACGGTTAGTAGTGATTTGAGTGATTTGGAAGAGGTTTTCTACGATATTATTGTATTCTTTTCGCCGGCTGACATTAAATCACTTTACGATAATTTCCCTACGTTCAAGCAAAATAATACGCGAATTGCGGGATTTGGGAATAGCACACAGGCGGCTATTGCCGAGCATAATCTTGTACTAGATATTACCGCTCCGGCGCCGGGAATACCAAGTATGGTCGCGGCTTTGGAAGAGTATGTAGCCCGAACCAACAAGTAGGCTAACTAAGCGTTAGCCACGCTTGGAATCCATTTTTACTATGAGTAACAAACATAGTATGTTTGTCGCCCTCTTCTAAACCAAGTTTTTTCTTGATGGTTTCGGCTTTGATGCCTCTCGTATTTCGAGCGGTAACCGAGGCAGCGGTAATACCCAAATTGCGCAATTGTTTATGGATATTATTTAAGCTACCGTCGAATTTAGTTAAAATGGCTTTAGTTCGGCCCCAATATTGGGGTAAGCGTATTTTACTTTCGAATAAAGTATGTTGAGGGGTCAACGATTTTAATTGTGGTATATCTATTAACAAGGAATTCAAATTAAGGTTGTTTATTCCTCCATGTGGTTCAAAAATATACCCATTTGAAGTTTCGGGATTGTCTTTAGATTGCACGTTAATAAAGCGATTTATTTCGTTTGAATCGAAGAAATGTGCATCTCCCGAATTGCTTAAATGTACAGCAAGACGTTTTGTGTTCATTTTTGATTCCGTATTTATGTGTAGTAACAACTCTTTAACCTCTCCCTGAAAAAAAATACTGTAAAAAGTAATGGCTCCTGGAATGACGTCTCTCAGTACTCGAAAATCTGTCATTGGACTCATTTTGATGAGCCAATTGGTATAGTTGGTGCCAAATTCCTTTATCAATTGATCGATTCGCGGTTGAAAATTTTCCCAATAGCCGCTTAGTCGGTTATTGCCGTCGCGTCGATCGGGGTCTACATATACGAGTGCTCCCGAGTGGGTTTTGTTTCGGTTTAATAAGGTTAGAGCATCGCAATCGTACCTGTTATACTGTATGTCTAATTTTTGCTGATTGAAACGTACTAAGGCATTTAAGTCGGCTTGAATATCGCAGCTAATTACTTCTGTTCCCGAACGGTTCCAAGCCCATTCGTCTACACCGAATCCACCGGTAATACTCAATAATCTTTGCGTAGGAAAAAACTTCGATTTCCATTGTGCCACGGTTTCAGAGGTGGCTTGTTCTAATGAACGCTGCCAAAACAAGCATCCGTTACTACAAAAGCTTGGAAGCTTTGACTCTGCCTTGTTCCTAAGCTTATATTGTTCTAGAGCAATAGGGGTGAATTCGGCGAATATTTTTTGTATTTCAGCGATAGGCGGTGTTTTTTCATGCGATTTCTGCAAATTAATTTCGCACAATGCAATCGAAATGCCTTCAAATGCGTTTATTTTGTGAATCAATTCAGAAATCATGAAGAACGCAAAATTAATCGCTATTATCGGAATCGCTACACTAATGTTCGCATCTTGCGGTGTTCGTAAAAAAGACCGTTGTCCGAGCATGGGTGAAAAAACCACATTCGTAAAGTAATTTACGTATGCAAGGTTGGATCGACCTAAGTTCAATAGAACAATTCAAAGAGTTGCTAGAAAAGTCATCAACCCAAACGGTTGTGATTTTTAAGCATTCTACCCGTTGCAGCATAAGCAGCATGGCGCAACGTCGATTGTTAGAATTAAATACCCAAGCGCTTAGTGGCATATTTTGCTATTTGGATCTTATCGCGCACCGCGATGTTTCCAACTTTATCTCTGAATCTCTCCAGGAAACACATGAGTCTCCCCAAATTTTGATTGTGAAAAATGGGGTTTGCACCTATGATGCTTCGCACATGGAAATCACGGCAAAAGAGATAGTGGAGAATATTTAAATCTCGTTTTTTGTCCTTACTGCAATCCTTTTGTATTTTGCGGTGTGAAGAACCTTTATCAAATAGGCGATACCCATACCCTTAAGTTTACCGTTGCAGAGGCCGATTTGGCATCATTTAATGGGGAAAGGGTGCATCCATTTTATTCCACCTTTGCTCTAGGTCGCGATGTAGAATGGACCTGCCGTCAGTTTGTACTTCAGATGAAAGAGGAAGACGAAGAGGGGATAGGTAGTTTTCTAAACATAAGACATAAATCACCAGCTATGCTTGGTGAGACGGTCACAATCACGGCAATATTGAGCGCATTAGATGGGAATAAAATAGATTGTGATTTTCGGGTGGAAATCGATGAACGGCTAATCGCCGAAGGAGAACAAGGGCAAAGGATATTGAAAAAGTCGAAGTTAGCTCAAATGACTATGGCAATTAATACCCCTTGATTTTGAGGCTATTCTTATAGGAAAGCCGTATTTTTGCACTTCTAATGGGTAAGAAATTGGCTCCGAAAAAAATAGAAATTTCAAATCGCAAAGCACGATTTAATTTTCATGTAGAGGAGTCATTTGTGGCGGGCATGCAATTATTAGGTTCGGAAGTGAAATCCATCCGCAATAACTCAGTAAATATGGGTGATGGCTACTGCCAGATGAATGAGGGGGAACTGTTTTTAAAGAACGTACACATATCCGAATGGAATCAACAAGGATTTGGCGTGCATGAACCCATGAGAGAGCGAAAATTACTACTTAAAAAGCGGGAATTGTCGAGAATTGAAACGAAAATTAAATCTAAGGGATATACGGTATTCCCAATAAAATTATTCGAAGGAGACCGCGGTATTTTTAAGCTGGAAATCGGTTTGGGTCAAGGCAAAAAAACCTTCGATAAACGAGACGATTTAAAAGAAAAAGACATCCAGCGCGACCTAGATAGGGGGCGATATTAATCCCTACAGTATTTAATTAAGAATGAACCAATTCAATGATGCCGCCGTCTACGGTAAAATTGAATGAATGTTTTAATGCAGTTTTAATATTTACCCTTTGATGGGGTACATTATAAAGTCTGCCAAGATACTCGAAGTTGATTTCGACAGGGGTATGAACGTAATCTCTAATTTCAGGTGCCGCATTAGGTCCTTTAATGAAATCAAAAATCCGCCCTCCAGCATTGTTGAATATAATAATTTTAAGATTTCGTGGAATGGTTCCCCAAAGGGCATTCGAATCATAAAGGGCACTAACATCTCCTAGAACAACCCAAACAGGAGTTTCTCCATTGCCCAATGCATCACCAATAGCGGTACTCAAGCAACCGTCTATACCGCTCACACCTCTATTGCTAAATACCTTTGCGGCAGTTTTCCCAACCCAGCTTCCGTAACGTACCGACATCGAATTGCCAAGATGTAAATGTGTATTTTCATCGAGATTATCGAAAAGCAAGTTCATAAATTGCGCTTCGCTCCGAAAGGGTTCTTCTAAATCTTCAAAATTTATTGTTTGCTTTGTGATGAATTCTTCCCATTGTGAGCTATATCGGGTAGAATTTTCTAGCGCAATTGGCGATTGAGATTGATAAAGAGCTTCGGCAAAATCTGCTTCATGTGCCTGCCAAAGCTGGGGATTCGTTTGGAATGGGTCGCCAATTTCTGTATGTAGACTCACATGTATGTGCTGCGGTTTCCATTTCGTTAAAACCTGTTTTAACGGTTTCGATATAAATCCCATGCCCATGGTAATGATAAGGTCGGGAGCAAGTTCATCTGGAATTTCTCTTTGGTATAATGCCCAATCCCATCCATCAAGTCCATAGGAATTCTGTCTACTGGTTACATCACAAATCAAGGTTACTCGATGTTGAAGCCGGTCTAATACATCAGAAAGAATTCGACTTTCCGTGTGTTGGCCCACGAGCAGCAGGACTTTTTTATTTTCAGTGAGCAACTGCACTTCTTCAGGAAGCACGGGTGGGTATTCGGGACTTTTAAACACAAAGGCCGGTATATTCTGATGGGAAGCTGGCGGATTTTGTATACCCTCATAAATGGGTTCGGGTAAGGCTATATTAATATGAATAGGGCCATGAATACCTTCTAGTCCATTTTGAATGGTAGAAAAGATCGCCTGACTAATATCCTCTAGGGTGAAATCTCGTGCATTAATATGACATGCGCTTCGGGCGTATTCCCCAAAAAAGTTATTTTGTCTTATCGTTTGACCATCCCACTGATCAATCCGATCTTCTGGTCTGTCTGCGGATACTATTAACAGGGGGATTCTTTGATAATAGGCTTCCAAGACAGCAGGATAGGCATTGGCTAAAGCAGATCCGCTTGTACATAAAAATGCAGCTGGGTATCTAAATTGCAACGCATTCCCCATGGCTGCGAATGCACATGAGCGTTCATCGGGAAAGCTGTGTAAATTGAAATTCTCATTCTTTAGTAATGCAGCAATAATTGGAGCGTTTCTCGAGCCAGGTGAAACAAACCATTGGGAAATTCCGGCTTCATGGAACAACGCGGCGATATAGTCCAGTCGTTCAGAAAGCATGGAATTCACGAATTAAAGAAGGGATTGGTTTTGATTTCACGTTCCACAAAGGTAGCAGGACCATGTCCGGAATACAATTGCATTGTTGCGGGTAACGTAAAAATCTCTTCTTCAATTTTTTGTAATAACTGCGAATGATTTCCACCTGGAAGATCGGTACGGCCGATACTTCCTTGAAAAATACAATCCCCAACAACGGCATAATTGGCCTCATGATTCACAAAAATAACATGACCGGGTGCATGGCCTGGAACGAATCGAACCTCAAATTTGCTCGATCCTAAATCGAGGGTTTGTTGGTGTTGCAATTCGAAATCTGGAAGAGGAGAAGGCGTATAATTTAGGTTCCATAATGCCGCCATCGTTTCGCTCCGCTGAATCATTTTGATATCGTCGGGATGAAGGAAATAGGGCACCTCAGGAAATTCCTGTTTGATCCACCAATTTCCAAAAATGTGATCAATATGGGCATGAGTACCCCACAAGAATTTTAAGTTTAACTCGTTTTCTAAAATAAAACTTTTCACTTTGTCGCATTCCTCGCGGTCGTACATGCCGGCATCAATAATAGCGGCATATCGAGTGGGCCCATCCCAAACGATGTAGGTATTTTCGCCAAGAGGATTGAAAGTGAATTGTTTAATCATTTAGATGATTGTTAATTGTCAATTTTTGACCGACGAATAAGGTTATTAACTAATAATTTAGTTGAGTAATAAAATAAGTATAATGGTTAATTCGTCATTTTTAAACCTTTAAAAAAGGGCATCAAACGACAAATTAACCATTTAACGTTAACAATTAATTAAAGGTGTATACACTCATCGTAGGCTTGAGCAACTGCTTCCATTACGGCTTCGCTCATGGTTGGATGGGGGTGTACCGATTTCAATACTTCCATTCCAGTGGTTTCAAGGTTACGAGCAACAACCGCTTCTGCGATCA
>JALRKL010000003.1 GCA_023268875.1 Bacteroidia bacterium | reverse complement strand
TGATCAGATTTTAATCAGAACTTGACAAAGAAGCGTTCAACGCTGCAGTCAATGCCTCTTGTACTTCTTCTGCACTTACAGTTTCAGTACCTTGGCTGATTGCACGCTTACGCTTACGTTCAGAGTGGTAAGCCAAACCTGTACCCGCTGGGATCAGACGACCTACTACTACGTTTTCTTTCAAGCCGCATGGAGTACCGCATTTTCAGCGGCACACGGAATCTTGAAGTCGTATTAACTATTCTCCATTTTCCGAATATTTATAACCCACACCACGCATACTTAAAAAGTATTTCGGATTTTTAGCATCATCTTCAAAGTATTTTCTGAATGCGAGTATAAAATTATCAATGGTACGTGTACTTGGGAATACAGTATATCCCCAAACTGTTTTAAGAATTTCTTCGCGTGTTACAACTTGGTTCTTCTTCTCAATCAATAGTTTCAGTAATTGTGCCTCTTTCTTGGTGAGTTTGAAATCACCGTTTTTGCTCTTGGCTTTATACGAGTTGAAATCGATATAGTTAGATCCAAATTGAAATTCTTGTAAAGTCAATCTCGGCAAATGCTGCTGTGTGCGTCGGATAAGCTTTTGAACGCGTAACATCATTTCTTCCAACTCAAAAGGCTTGCTCATGTAATCATCAGCACCCGCTTTTAATCCCGCAATTCGGTCTTTAGAGCTATTACTTGCAGATAATATCATGATTGGAATATCGTTATTGGTTAACCGAATATGCTGAGTTGCAGTAATACCATCCATGCTAGGCATCATGATATCCATTATGACTAAATCAAAACTTTCGGATTTAAGTCGCTGAATAGCAATTGCACCGTGAACCGCCACGGAAACTTTGTATCCATCGAGCTCAAGATTGATTTTGATCAATTCAGCTAAATCAGCTTCGTCCTCAACCAGTAATATTCTGTATACTTTTGTCATGCTAATTGATTGCTTTGGTTAAATGTTAAAATAAACTTGGTTCCCTGCGGAGTATTATCGGTAACGCTTACTTTTCCAGAATGTATTTCTGTAATTTTTTTCACTAAATATAAACCCAAACCACTGCCCGGTTGTGTGCGTGTTTTTTCTTCACCAACCCGATAGAATTTTTCAAATATTCGTTTTTTATCAGCATCACTTATCCCCATTCCCTGATCACTCACACAGATTTTGAATCCTACTTTTAATCTTTCAACGCGTAATTCAACCGGCATATTATTGCCGTATTTGATAGCATTAGTGATTAAGTTTCTGATTACGATCACCATCATAGATTCATCGGCCTGAAAGTCGATTTCTTCGCTAGAGTGAATTTGAATTAACGACCGTTTGTCATCGGGAAGTTCAAGTCCGGCAATGGCATTATGCACCAAATCGGCGACCTTGGTTTCTGAAAAAACAGGATCGGTGAATTTGCTTTCAAATTTTGTTGCGAGTAATATCTGTTCTACCATCCGCGATAATCTCAAAATATTGGAATTTGCCATATCCAATAATTTGGGAATTAAACTTGGTTTGTCGTTTCTACTGAGGGTTTGTAACGCAAGCTTCGCAGCCGAAATAGGCGTTTTTAATTCGTGTGTAACTGCCAACAAAAAGTTGTTTTGCTGAGAGTTTAATCGAATTATCTTATCCACGTAGAAAAACATTGCCGCTGCGATTAATAAAGTAATCAAACCTAAGGTAGCTCCTTCCCAAACCCATGCACGTTTTTTGGAATGCAAGGTGCTTTTGAGGTTCTCCAATAGATTAGTGTCAACAAATAGACGTAATTCGGAGGTCTTTTGTTGCCCTATTGTCAGAAAAAAAACATGAATCTCTGGAAATAATTTCTTAACGGCCTGTTTTAAGGCTGTTGTATCAGTAAGGTATTCTTCTCCATTAAGACTTACAATACTTTGGTTTTCTGCACTTTGGGAGGTTATGGTTTTACTAAAGTGGTACGAGTAATCATAAGCCCATTGCTTTTTAGCTTCCAATAATGCCAGTTCTTTTTGATAGATTATTTCTTGATTTCTCGTTAGTGCAAATGCCCACCACGCCAAAGCACTCAACATATAAATGGAAATGAAGAGAATAGCCGTAATCAGTCGAATTCGATTTCCTCGCATGTTTTTTGTTTTCATCTACGATAAAAAGCACATTTCAATAGATATATAAGTGCTTTTGTTTTTAATCGAGAATAGTTGCAATTATCGATATATTTGTTGAAATGATTGCAGTTGAAACAAAAGAACTCCTGAAATCTATCGTTGGAAATCATAATTTCGCCGATGATGTCGATGCATTACAAGCCGCTTCGAGTGATTACACCGAAGATCTCAGTTTTCCTCCTGAATTGGTATTGTTTCCAGAATCGGAAATTCAAATTTCAGAGATTCTTAAAGTTTGCAATCAAAATTCCATACCGGTTTATACCCGTGGCGCGGGCACAGGGCTTTCAGGCGCATGTTTACCGGTAAATGGGGGAGTGGCTTTGTCTACCAAACGGTTAAACCGAATTTTACAAATAGATACAGATAATTTTCAGGTAACGGTTGAGCCAGGCGTGGTAAATCAGCATTTAAAAATGGAACTAGCTCCATTAGGCTTTGCGTATCCACCGGATCCGGCAAGTATGGGGTCTAGCACTATTGGGGGGAATATTGCTCACGGCGCCGGTGGTCCGAAAGCCGTGAAATACGGTACAACAAGAGATTATGTGTTAAATTTAGAAATAGTACTTCCCAATGGGGAAATAATTTGGACCGGGGCCAATACACTCAAAAATGCTACCGGTTTCTCTTTGACCCATTTGATGATTGGAAGTGAAGGCATGTTAGGCGTAATTACCAAGGCGGTACTCAAAATAGTACCCAAAGTAGATAATGAATTGCTCATGTTGGTTAGTTTTGATGATGCCGAAGTAGCTGCAAAAACCGTTAGCGCGATTCTGAAAAATGGATTTAAACCGAGTGGGATAGAGTTGATGGAACGAAACGGTATCGACATTGTTTTGGCTCATAAACAACTGCAGTTTCCTCAATCCGATAATGACGCATTTTATTTATTAGTGGTTTTAGAAAGCGAAAACTCCGATGAATTAATGTTACAAGCGGAAGCGATTTATCCATTTTTCGAAGAGCAAGGTGCACTAAACGTATACATTCCTAACAATGCGGATATGGCAAACGACTGGTGGAGTGCCCGACGGTCTATCGGCGAGCTGGTAAAACAACAATCTATATATAAGGAAGAGGATACCGTTGTTCCCCGTTCTAAATTGCCTGAATTATTGAAGGTGGTTAAAAATGTGGGCAGCAAGTATGGATTCAGATCGGTATGTTATGGTCATGCAGGTGATGGGAATTTACATATCAATATCCTCAAAGATGACATGACCGAGGAAAACTGGCACCACGAAGTACCTAAAGGTATTAGAGAAATATTTCAATATTGCAAGTCGGTTGGCGGGACTATAAGCGGTGAGCATGGTGTTGGTTTCGTGCAAAAAGATTATCTCGATGTTGTAATGTCATCTACCCATTTTGAGATTTTGAAAGGAATAAAAAAAGCCTTTGACCCAAATGGGATCTTGAACCCAGGGAAATGGATTGATTAAGGTTGCCAGTCTAATAAGTTAAAGGTTTTAGCCTTAGCCTTTTGGGTAAATAAGGGCTTGGTTTTCGCCCATGTTGCCGAGAATAAAGGGCTATCCCGATAGGCATTCAAGTCTTCTTCAGATTGCCAAATACTACTCGTACAAAGAATATGTGGTTGTTGCGGATCTTGAATCAACTGCAAAGAAAGGCATCCTTTACGAGCCCGTATTTTTTCTTTAGAATCTTCAAATACAGCAAGAAATGTATCTATTTTATCCGGTTGAAAGTGCATTTCCACCCAGCGGTGTATGGTCTTCTTCATAAAATTCAACTATAATTATATGGTCTTGGTAAATACCAAAGTTTTTACTCAAATTTCCGCTGTTTTGTGCCAGTTGAAATAACTCGCCATGTCCAAATAAGACCAAAGGACGACCCTCTGGCATGTCGTTATAATCATTCACGATACCATGAATTGTAGCCATTTGTGTTCGAGTGCGGACCTTTCGATTCTGACGGTGTTTTTCAAATTCTATTTTAGAAATATTGAAATAACAATTACCATGTATGTCGATATACATACAACTAAGCTTGATATTATTTGCTTTAATGGTAGGTTGTATCCACAAGGGTTTTCGAAGGTTTTGTTTGGGTTTGAAAAGCTCCGATAAGGGCCTTTCCATGTTTTGATAGATTAATTCGGCGGCTGGTATGTAAATGTCTTTTAGGGTATTCCATTTATTCGTTCCATCATTAGGAATAATGTAATATTCCAACTCATCTAATTCGAATCCGAGCTGCATAAAGTCATTTGCAGGCCCTAAAAAATAACTTTCGTTGTATTTGACAACCATATATCGGGGTGGTTCGGTAGATTTTGTCGATATATGACATATGTGTATGACGCCCCTTGGAAAAGCGTCTTTAAACTGTTTGAGTATAATAGCTTGTTCGCGTATATTGCCGTATTCCATTAACAAAGCGCTATAAACTATAGGTGATTGCGGGAAAGCAGAAAACAAGGAGGCTTGGGCTAAAGTATAATCTATAGATTGGGAGCCATAATCACACCAATAATGTATCATTAGTTGTCGTTTCCCGTCTGCGCTTTGCATATATTTGTAAAAATAATTCAAATCCCTTGACAGAATTCACCTACCAACTAGAATTTATCAACCCTCAATTGTTCTATGGGCCGCAGAATGCCCATTTGAATTTATTGAAAAAGAAATACCCCAAGCTTCAAATTGTAGCAAGAGGTGATGAGATTAAAGTATTTGGAGACGAATCGAGCATTCTCGAATTTCAATCGGGAATGAGTGTGTTAGAAAAATTGTACACTTCAAGAAAAGAGTTAACGGAAAATATTATTCAAGAGGCATTGGATATTTCGGACACAGGTGAATTGCCTTTAGACACGGCGAAAGAAGTTTTGTTTATCGGTACGCGTGGTCAGAAAATAAGAGCCAAAACCAAGAATCAACATAGAATGTTGGATGTATCGCAAAAGAGCGATATTATTTTTGCTATCGGTCCTGCTGGAACCGGTAAAACCTATACGGCTGTGGCTATAGCCGTAATGGCTTTGAAAAATAGGGAGGTGCGGAAAGTTATTCTTACGCGTCCTGCCGTTGAGGCTGGAGAGAATTTAGGATTTTTGCCGGGAGATTTAAAAGAAAAGATAGATCCATATTTACGGCCTCTTTATGATGCTTTAGAAGATATGATTCCAGGCGACAAACTCAAGAGTATGGTCGAAAGCAGAACGGTTGAAATTGCGCCTTTGGCCTTTATGCGAGGACGTACTCTAGATAATTGTTATGTCATATTAGATGAAGCGCAAAATAGTACCGAATTACAGTTGAAAATGTTCCTTACCCGTATGGGACCCAATGCCAAGTTGATAATAACGGGAGACCTAACTCAAATAGATCTACCTAAAAAGCAACAAAGCGGTCTGTATCGCGCATTGAAAATCTTGAAAAATATTGAAGGAATAAGTATCATTGAACTCGATACCGGCGATGTTGTTCGACATCGTTTGGTAAAAGAAATAATAAACGCATACGAAAAAGCTAACGAAGAATAAATGCAACCCCAATCACTTACCGCAACCAATTTCTTTTTTAAGAATCAGACGCACTTTTACCGAGGTAAAGTTCGTGACGTCTACACCATTTCTAACGACTTACTTGTGGTGGTGGCCTGCGATCGAATCTCGGCATTTGATCATGTGTTACCCAAAAGCATACCCTTCAAAGGTCAGGTACTTACTCAAGTGGCCAACTTGTTTTTAGATCACACGCAAGAAATAATTCCAAATTGGAAAATTTCAAATCCAGATCCGCAAGTTACTATTGGAAGAAAATGCGATGCAATTCCTATAGAATTTGTTATCAGAGGGTATCTTACGGGACATGCGTGGCGGGTGTATAAATCAGGCGGCCGTGTACTCTGTGGAGTTACATTACCGGAAGGCATGAATGAAAACGACCCGTTTCCTGAGCCGATTATTACCCCGGCTACAAAAGCGGCGAATGGCCACGATGAAGATATCAGTTATGAAGAGATATTAAAGCGCAAATTGATTCCTAAAAAAACCTTAAATGCCCTATATGACAAGGCCCTTATGTTATATAAAAGTGGTGTTGATTATGCAAAAGAACGCGGTTTGATTTTGGTAGATACAAAATATGAGTTCGGCATTTATCACGATGAATTGATGTTGATTGATGAAATTCACACACCCGATTCTTCTAGGTTCTTTTATTTGGATACCTATTCAGATTTGCAAAATGCGGGAAAACCTCAGAAACAATTGAGTAAAGAATTTGTCCGTGAATGGCTTATGTCCGAAGGATTTCAAGGATTGGAAGGACAATTAATGCCGGAAATGACCATTGAAATGATCGATCAAATTTCGGGCCGGTATATTGAGTTGTTTCAAGCTATGACTGGCAAGAATTTTGTACCAAGATCGTACGACGATATTTTCAATTCCATGCAAGAAGCTATCGAAAAAGATGATTTTGATTCAATGAAAACTTTAAATAAGAGACTTCAGGATGAACTAATGGAGATTGGTAAGAAGGTATATGCTGCAAACCAACAACCTAGCGGAGAAGCTACTGATAAAAAGACAAA
>JALRKL010000190.1 GCA_023268875.1 Bacteroidia bacterium | reverse complement strand
ATCAAAGGATTTAACATGATCATGGACGGTGAGTTAGATCACCTTCCAGAATCAGCCTTCAACCTGAAAGGAACTATTGAAGAGGCGATTGCTGCTGGTGAGAAAATGTTGGCCGAATCTTTACAACCCGCATTGCTGGTTTCTATAAGCTTTACCGTGTAAAAGGTATCATTATTATAGAAATGCACGAACGAATCTTCAAAACGCTCAAATCCATCTCCCATGAACCAATGATGTGATAAATTTCCCTCAGAAATTTCACTTTTGCTCCAAAAAATAAAATTCTGATTATTGAAACATTGGGAACTGTCATTATGCCCAATAGATGGTTGCGGCATGGCTTCGACTTTAACCAAGCGGCGAAGCGAATCCACACAACCCAAATTACTTGTAACGGTAAGTAAGGGCTTCTTTACTCCCCAAAAACTGTAAAAGTAATCGGCATCTTTGGTAGTATAAATTTCGTCAAACTCCCCAATATCCCAACGATAGGACAAGGTACCATATTTAATATTGGAATTATTTGTATACTTGAAGAAATTCTGATTTAAACATTGACTTGAATCATTAAAGCTAAATGCCGGATTGGGCTTTGGATATACCGTTATAAATTGTGTTGCTGTATCAAAGCACCCAAAATCGGATTCCTGAATTAATAAAACTTTGAAACGGATATCATCCGGAAAGGTTCTTATTATAGTATTTTGTGTACTTGATGAATCGAAAAATTGCCATTCGCGTCGAATTGTTCCATTCGGTATTAACGAAACATCCTTAAAGTAAAACGCTTGTTCGTTTAAACACTGCCCTGTATCATTTATAATAAAATCCGATACAGGCATGGGATAAATATGTACGTCTTTGATCAATGTATCGCTACAATCTTTATCTGTTTTTACCAAATGCTGCGCCTTAAATTGCTTAAAAGTAGAATAAATATGTCGGGTTGTTTTACCCGAATCCCGATTACCATCGTTAAAATCCCAATAATATCGCAATGTGCCGGCTTTCACGCTAGAATTCGATGTGAATTGCACTTCATTTCCCCGAAAACATTGGGTAGAGTCATTCATCTCAAAACGGGCTTCTGGCATGGGCCAAACGTAAACCAGCCTTGAAATACTGTCAACGCAACCTTTATCGCTAATACTTAATAATCGAACCGTATACGTCCCATCTCCTCCATAAGAATGTGAAGCAGACGAGCCCGTAACGGCACTGGAGGCGTCGCCAAACTCCCATTTATGCTCCATCGTTCCCGATTTCAAACTTCCTGTTTGCCGGAAATCAAATTTATTCCCCCTCAAACAAATTCCTGTATCCACAATTGCAAAATCGGGAAAGGGCTTTGACCAAGCCAAAATCCTTTGTTCTGAGGAATCACGACATCCAAAATTACTTTCTGCTACCAAGCGAACGCTATAAAAAGTATCTCGGGGGAAGTGAACCTGTAGCGATTGCCCCTGAGCCAAACTATCGCCTTTATAACGCCATTGACCCTTGAAATTACCGTATTGAATGCGGCTACTATCTACGAATACGAATCGTTGTTGATTTACGCATTGCTGGCTGTCGTTAACCCAAATACGGACCTCAGGCATGGGCCTTATGAAAACTACTTTTTTTATCGAGTCCACACAACCGTGAATACTCGAAACCGTCATAAGTACAGTGGGGTTGAATACTTTATTATATTTATGGATTACGGAATCATTTTTACTTGTAGTTCCATCCCCCAAGCGCCAACTATAATTCAGACTTCCTACTTGAACTTGAGAGGTACTCCTAAAAACAAAGTTATTCTGATTTTCACATTGGCTCGTATCGTTTACAACAAAGGAAGGTATGGGCATTTCGCGCACCCATACATATTTTGAAATGGTATCCGAACATCCCCCACCGCTTTTAGAAATGAGTGTTATGGTTTTCCTGCCCGTATCGTTGTATGTTATTCCAGCGTTTGTATTTCCGCTTGTGGAGCCATTCCCAAGATCCCAGCTGTGAGTAAGGCTTCCCCAAGAAATAATCGAATTGTTAGTGAAACTGAAATTATTCGTGCTTAAGCACTGATCGCTATCGTCTACAGAAAAGTCCGTTTCTGGCATTGGCAATAGGCGAATATTCTTAACTGCAGTATCGGCGCATCCCAAGTCGGTAAGGGTTCTAATGAGAACAACGAACACCCCTGTGTCGTTATATCGATGTATGGAAGGTGAAGTGTTTTTCACACTGTCGCCGTCGCCAAATTCCCATAAATAATCGTAATCTCCCGCCTTTCTTACACTTTTTTCTGTGAAGGAAAATTGATTGCCTCGAAAGCATTGAACGGGATTATCAATGCTAAAATCGGGTACTACCGATGGCAAAACACGTAAATTTTTGTATGTTGTATCCCTACATCCATAATTTGAAATTGATATCAACCGGATTTTAAAACGACCTGTGTCAGAATATCGTTTTTGAGTGAGTTTTACGAAGGACTTTCCCCCATCGGCAAAATCCCATTGGGCTGTCGTGCTGCCGCTGGAAATAATAGAAGTATCTTCTATTTTAAATCCATGTTGTGTAAAGCACTGTACCGAATCATTTAATAAACGGATGCCCGCTACTGGGTTTGGATCAACGTAAATCCATCGACTACTTGAATCCCAACAACCATTTACCGTCCGAACACGCAATTTTACCCGATAATTATTGGGATTTTTATATAAGCGCGTTGGCTCCCATTCGCTCGAGGTATCACCATCTGCAAAATCCCAATCATAATAAGATATTTCCTGCTTGGATGTGGTTTTTTGAACAAATTTGGTTGTATCGTCATGACACACATCCCTCGCAAAAAACGATACATCCGGTCGAGAATAAACCACAACTGTTTTACTCGTATCCTTAACACATCCAGCCGAATTGCGAACCCTAAATCGAACATTATAAGCCCTGTCGCTGCTGTATTCTTTCAATGGATTTCGCTGGCTGCTATAACTACCATCATTAAAATCCCATAAATACGAGGTTATATAATCGTTGAAAGACTCAGTCGAATCATAAAATTGTGTTTTTTCTCCAATACAATTGGCATTCCAACGAAAATTTGCAACAGGGGGTGGTGCTATTTTTATACTAGATTCAAACGTATCGGCACATCCATTTGAACCCACAACCCGAGCAAATAAAGCATAAGAACCGGTATCGGAATATGTATGTATGATATTGCCGATTTGTTGACTCGGATCAAATCCGCTACCCAAATCCGCACCATCACCGAACGAGGCCCAGAAATAATTAATCGTTCCGGTGTTCATTGAACTAACATTGTAAAAACTCGAGGTAAACGTTTTACAATCTGTCGACCATGTTACATTGGCATTAGGCCGCTCCAACACAAGTACTTCTCTGCGAATTTGTGTACTCGTATCAGGATAAATAGACTGGCACACGCGGTTAATTCCATTCACAGAGAATGTGCCACGTGCAATTAATTGAGGATAAAACAAACCGTACCCTCGATACTTCAGGAAAACATTAGAATCTGAAGACGTAGTAAGCACATTATTGTTCACATCGTTGAACCGCCAGGTATATTCGTTTGCATCAGAACTTTTGTTCTGAAAATCAACTCTTAGCGGGGAACACCCTACCGTATCTTTGAGGAAATCATAGAACGCCGTTGGACCGATAACGACAATATTTTTTTCAAAGGAATCGACGCATCCTCTCTGATTGCTCACCTTTTGAACAACACGATAATTTCCTGTTTCAAAAAACCGACTTGGGTTGGGGAATAAACTTTTGGGATAACTACTTCCAAATTTGTATTCATAGGTACTGATGTAATCTCCACTTAATATTTTACCATTTAAAGAGTCGTAGGCTGTTGCACGATTGGTAAACACTATAGATTGAGGACATAAGAATGTATCGGACGTTGTGCTAAAACCTGCATATACCCCAGAAACTTGAACAGATAGGTAGTTTAATAAGGTATCTTTACATCCCAAGCTGTCACTCACAATCATCGATATGGGATAAACTCCAGGAGCTTTGAATGCAACTCTAGGATTTTCTCCATAATATTTAAACCCGTCGCCTTCATTTAAGTCATATAAAATAAATTCTTTTCCCAATTGATATCGGGATTGACTATTGAAGTTTCCTGTTTTAGAATTCCCCCAAGTAAAATATCGATTCTGTTGATTTAAATCCAAACTATCGGCTCCTATACAAAGCGTAGATTTTGACACTCCAAAATGGGGCATCACGCCTACATGAACCCACATTCCCTCTTCCATTCTACAACCATCGGGATGTATAGCAGTTACATTTACCCAATAGCTGCCGCCATTCTGATATCGATGCCAAACGGGCATCTGAGATACCGTGTCAATGCTATTTCCGTCACTAAAATTCCAAATAAACCGAATGCCCTTATTTTGTTGAGTGTCTCTGAGCGCAAACCGAATCGTATCTCCCCTGCAAAAATGTGTTGAATCGTTATACGAACTACTAAAACGGGCATCGATGCGGGTAACCTTGATTATTTTAGAGAACCATGCCGTATCGCGACATAATACTCCGCTCGAATCATATCCATTTTCAACAATTAATCCTACGCTCACATAACCAGAAGAATCGCCTACTGGCGCCATCGCATCGTAATTATGACTAACAGAATTGGAAAACCAAAAGCTATCAAAATTATTACTATTACGAGCCTGCAAAGAATCCCACATAACCCACCAAGCATATTTCAAACAACTGGGTTCAGGTTTAGAAATATCAAAAGTTAAGGTTTTATTTTGCGTCGGTAAATTATTACCCGGACATGCAAATGTATCGGAGGGGGTGAAATTCCCTTTAGCCTTCGGCGCCATTAACGGAAGAGCCACTTGTGTTGAATCGGAACACCCAATAGCGGTATCTGTAACAATCAGTTTGGCATAATAACAATCCTCCTTGCCTTTCCGATACATATGTTGAAATTCAGATGAATCGGTCGAATAATTGCAATTCTTCCAGATATTCTGATTGTTATTACCCGGCGCCACACATTTAGGACCAAAGGGATCTTGAGCATCCCAATAAACCGACAGGTTTTTGTTTCGGAAAGCATATGTGCCATTTTTAAAGTATACCGTATCGGTAATTTGGCATTGAAACTGATTAATAACATCCACAATTCGTGCCACTGGACCATAGATAACCAGCGAGTCAAATTGACGTACCGAATCACATCCGTTCTTACTTATTCGTACTTTTGGTGCATATACTCCCGGGTAGTTGTAGGAAAAAGCTCCATTAAAAACATTTCTAATTGCAGGCAGTTCCCAAGTAATCGAAGCTCCCGTTACAGGGGTTTGCGAAAATCGCAATTCATTTTTGTTATGACAGTATCCTAAGAGCGTATCAATTTTGGCATCAACAGGATATTGGGTATTTCTGACCGGATTTACGGCATCCGCTGTATCCCAACAACCCATTTTATCTTGTACCACCAAACGTCCGTAAAACACACCATCTTGTTGATATGTATGTTTCCCCCAACTAAACGGCATGGTATCAGCAACCGAAGTATCTCCCCAAATCCAATATACCTTTTGTAATTCGCTGGAATCACGATTGGTTAAATTATTGAAAACAACCGATGCACCAAAACAACCTAAAATACTGCGATTAGAAATGCCTGCAATTAATCTTGGATAAATAGTTACTGCCGTATCTCGAAAGGCTGTAGCAGAACAACCATTAGTATCCGTAAGCTCTACGGTAATCTTGTAATAACCGCCATCCGGATCTATATAACTGTGACAAACGGAAGAATCCTTAGGCGAATTTACCTGATCCACATACCCATCATCAAAAGTTACCGACCTTTTAGAAATACCACCACCATGATTCAATTTTACGCACACATAGTTCCCATTAAAACATTGGGTATCTCTGTCGATAGTGAAAAGTGCATTAGGGGTAGGGTTCACCAAAATAGAATCTAAATTTACCCGACATGAAGTAGTAGAATAGGTTACGGTTAAAATAGGTTTCATCCAACCTGCTTTGGAATAAACATGGTCTACAACTCGTTGCGTAAAAGTTGAACTATCTCCAAAATCAAATGTATAAGCGGTAGCCGATGTTTTAGAATCGGCAATAAATCGAACCGTGCTATTCTGACATACTTCTTTTTGACTCAGCGAAGCGCTCGGCTTATCATAAATTGTAATCGTCTTATTAATGGAATCTTTACATCCGAATCTAGATTCCACCCGCAACCAAACTGAATAATTTTGTACCCCTGAATACGTCACATCTGTTTGAGCACCGGTTGACGAGTTGCCATTGCCCAAATCCCAATTAAAAGTAGTTATTTTATCGGTTGAATCTTCTGTAAAACTACTCAAAAGACCCGTTGGCAAGCCCTGACATGCATTCTTATGGGAAAAATCAACTTTAGGACTCTGAAAAATACGTATTTGTTTGGATACTGAATCGCGGCAGGTACTGCCTCTAGTCACCACCAAAGTTACTGTATAAATACCTCCTTTCGCGAAAGAATGCGATGGAACTGCTACGGTATCAAAATTCGCACTACCCGAACTTACATCGCCGAAATTCCAATCGTATTTGTTTCCGCTAACTTGGGAACTAGAGGTAAAAATAACATTTGAAGCACTACACGCAGCGGTATCGTTGCTAAAATTTGCAGAACATTGAGCATGCAATCGCACATTGTTCGAGAAGAACAACATCAAAAGAAGAAATATGCGAAAGAAATTAATCATTACTCCGACTCGAATTTACAACCTTTTGAAATCAAAAGTGATGCCAAAGAGGCTTTCCCGTAAATAATGTCAAAAATTCCTGTATTAATTATAACAGCATTAGAATTAAACAACTTGGCTTTTCCAAAATGACAGAATTGATTGGTACGTATTCCGTAAAATAAAAAAGGATGCCTCTTGTGTTGCATCCTTTTTTATTATTTGAAAGTATTTTTAGTCTTTTGCAGGCACGCCAGGAATAACATCTAGCAGGGTAACCTCAAAAATCGAGATTCCATAACGATTTTTAAAATCTCCCTGTGGATCTACCAAACGCGAATGTAATTCATTCGAAATGTATAAATTAAATTTACCACCAGCCAAAGTTTTTTGGAATGCTTCTTCTAAAGGTGCCAAACGCAAACCGGCCAATTCGCCACGGAAAGGTTGCTCGCTACTCATATTGTCGATCAAAACCTTACCGTTTGCATCCTTCATTAAAAAGCGACATACTATTGTATCATAAGAATTAGGGGCATTCCCTTTTCCGGATTCAACACTCTCGTAATAAGCATTTGAAGGCAAAGCACTCACGCCTTGTTTCTTAGAAATTTCATCTAACTTCGCTTTGGTTTCAGCCTGTATTCCTTTCATTTTCTCTGCTTGCACAGATGCCACATATTCGGGTTGAATACGAGCCATCTGATCTTCTGTTAATGCAAATCCAGAATCCAAAGCCATACCATCGCGGAGACCTTTAACAAAACCACTTATTGAGATCTTGTCTAAACCTTTGATTTTTAAATTTTGACCGATATTCACACCAACTGAATAGCTGAATGAATCTTCAGATGTTTTAGGCAAAGCTCCTGTCGGTTCGGATCCTCCACAAGAACCCAATACCAAGGCGATCAAAGCGCCTGTAAATATGTTATTTTTCATGGTTTGTTATGCGTAAAGTTCTGTTCTTCGCTCCTTAATCTCCGAAGATTCGGCATACTCTTCGTACGTCATGTGTTTATCAATTATTCCATTGGGAGTAATTTCAATAATGCGATTAGCAATACTATTCATTACCTCTTGGTCATGTGAATGAAACAATATTGTTCCAGCAAATTCCTTCATGCCGTTGTTCAACGCTTGAATACTTTCCAAATCTAAATGGTTCGTAGGTTCGTCAAACAAGGCCACATTAGGTGATTCTAACATCATCTTTGAAAGCATACAACGTACTTTCTCTCCTCCACTTAATACGGTACACATTTTTTGCGTTTCTTCCCCTGAAAACAACATACGACCTAAAAATCCACGGATATACGTTTCATCTTTCTCCTCAGAATATTGACGCAACCAATCTACTAAATTGATTTTTTCTGTGAAATAATGCGCATTCTCATTAGGCAAAAAGCCCATAGTAACCGTAACGCCCCAGCGAATTTCGCCTTTACCACCCTTTTCTTCGCCCCACAGCGATTTAAACAAAGTATTCAAAGCCAAGGTATTTCTCGATACAAAAGCAATTTTATCTCCCTTATTAACTGTAAAGTTTACATCCTTATATAGATATTCTCCATCTTGTGTTTGGAATGACAGATTCTCGGCTGTGAGAACTTGATCTCCTACTTCCCTATTTTGACGGAAGAAAATTCCAGGATACTTACGCGTAGAAGGTTGAATTTCCTCAATATCGAGCTTCTCCAACATTTTTTTTCTGGCGGTGGCTTGACGGCTTTTGGCCACGTTGGCAGAAAAGCGAGCAATGAACTCTTGTAGTTCTTTCTTTTTCTCTTCCGCTTTTTTGTTCTGATCGGAACGCTGACGCAAAGCCAATTGCGAACTTTCGTACCAAAACGTATAATTTCCCGAATAAATATTGATTTTACTGTAGTCAATATCGCAAACATGGGTACACACGTTATCTAAGAAGTGTCTATCGTGCGATACCACTAAAACGGTATTTTCAAATTGGGCAAGGAAATCCTCTAGCCACCGAATGGTCTCTACATCCAAATCGTTGGTAGGCTCGTCCATAAGCAACACATCTGGATTTCCAAACAGGGCTTGAGCAATTAACACCCGCACTTTTTGGTTACCATTCAATTCCTTCAATAATTTATCGTGAACATCTTCTTCGATACCCAAACTACTCAAAAGAGAAGCGGCATCGCTTTCGGCATTCCAACCGTCCATTTCAGCAAAATCGGCTTCTAATTCCGAAGCGCGCATGCCATCGTCTTCACTAAAATCTTCTTTCGCATAAAGAGCATCTTTTTCTTCCATGATGGCCCATAATTGCGAATGACCACGTATAACGGTTTGTAAAACAGGAAATTCGTCAAAGGCAAAGTGGTTCTGATTCAAAACCGCCATGCGTTTTCCAGGATCCATATCTACCGAGCCCGTATTGGGTTCAATTTCTCCTGATAATATTTTCAAGAAGGTAGATTTCCCGGCACCATTCGCACCGATTATACCGTAGCAATTACCACGAGTAAACTTCAAATTGACGTCTTCGAACAAAACGCGCTTACCAAAGCGCAATGAAACATTAGCAACCGTTAACATAAATGACTGCGAAGGTACGAATTAATCGTGTGTGTGTAAAAAATAGCCGTCAGGTATTATTTTATAACCACCGGAGGTTTCATGTACCTTCAATGGCAAAAATACTTACTACGACAGATATACAAAACTCGAATTAAAATTTTGAAATCAAATTAAAAACCCTGTAATTCTCTCATTTTATATCCTCAATGAAAACCAAAAACGGTTGGTATCAAAATCACTTTCTTAGCAAAGTAACTACTCCTTTATCGTTATAAAAATCTCCCATTAAATCAGTGGCGTAAATAATATATACATACACTCCTTCCTGAACGGGTTGGTCATTGAATGTTCCATCCCATGATTCATTGGGATCATTGGTATTAAATAATAATTCTCCCCAATGATTATAAACCTCTAATTTGTATTTCATTAAATACGATGTAATAACCGGTTTGAAGTTCTGATTTACATCATCTCCGTCAGGTGTAAACGCATTGGGTACATGCAGATAAAACATTGGGAAATAAGGCCCCATTTCCCTAGTTACCGTATCGTAACAAAGTGCAGCATTCCCCACAATTAATGTCATATTAATTATGCCGGTATCGGTAAATAAAAACATGGGATTTTGATCGGCACTATATTCCCAATCATTGAATGACCAACCCCATTGATCTACATCTGATGATGATTTATCCTTTAATACCAGACTCATGCCCATACCCTCTGAGTAAAAAGAGTCCAATTTGAATGCCGCCTTAGGCTTAGGCCGTAAAATTGCCGCCTTTTCTAAAAACAGTGTATCCTTACATCCTTTTTCTGTTTCGAGCATATATCGCACATCATATGTACCAGGCAATCTTAAATTAAATCGTGTATTCCGACCGTAAAATTCTTGACCTGCGACCTGCCATATTTCACGTTTTATGACATCATTGGAAACACTCGAATTCGAAATAAAGGTATTCATCTGTGGGACACAAACACTATTGGAATTGGCAGATAATTGAATAGGATCTAAAACGGCAACTTCGGTTTCTAGTGTGTCCAAACAGCCCAAACTATTCTGCGTTTCCAGTGTGACTTTATGTGTACCCGAAGGCAAACCCGCTCTCTGAGTTACCTCACCCAATTGGATAGTACCATCGTTCCATTTCCAAACATTTTTAACAATATCAACACCCGCATTTTTTGATTGAGCTTTAATCGAAAATTTATTTCCCTTGGCGCAGGCCTTCTCTTTTAAAACTGCCATTTCTGCGAACGACTTCGGAATAACATCGACATTCCAACTTGTATCGTGCATACATCCGTAGATATTCCTAGCCAACAAGCGTATATCCAAGGTTTCTACATCTGTAAATACTATAGGATTCACATCTAATCCTTCACTCTGATTATCATTAATGAACCAGGTGAAGTCTGTTTTTATCCCGAAAGATTGGCTAATGTTCTTAACAGAAAACTCCGAACCCGAACAAACTTGCGATTGAGCTACAAAAGCGGCTACAGGATGTTCATAAACTCGCACAATTACTTCGCTAGAATCGAAACATCCATTTTCAGATTCCCCAATCCATTTAATTCGATCTCCATTTTGAAATTTATTATTTTCAGGCTCGCTAATACCTAAAAATGTATTATTGCTGTACCACTTACTTTTTGACACATTGTTTGCACTTAAATCTATCTTGTAATCTTGTGTATTCACACAACTATCACGGAATTGTAAATTAAAGTTCAATTCGGGCTTTTCCCATACCCTAAGCACCACCCTAACGCTGTCTTTACATCCATGATTGGACTCTGAAATTAACCAAACCTGTTTTTCTCCGGGCACTGAAAACCGGATATTTTCAAATGATGCACCTGTAGCATTTTGACCGTCAGACACTTCCCAATGTAAATCAACCCTACCAGAAACTATTTTTACTCCAGAGCTTAGTGTAAAATTATTGCCACTTATACATTGTGCCATACTATTGGAATTAATATTCAATTCAGCTTGGGAGAATACGGTGACTTCTGTACGCGCAGAATCAATACAACCGTATTCATTTTCAACTAACAACCTAGTTTGAAAATCTCCTTCTGAATTGAATGTATATTCCCAAGGTTCACCCAACAATGTATCAGAAAACCCGGACCCAATAATCCTCAAAATTGCACTTCCGTTTCCGTTCATTATCGATTTATTATTCCAAATAAATTTATTACCCTTCAAACATTGACCTTCTGTAATACTCTCAAAATCCGCTATAGGATCTGGATGAATGTAGATGCGTTTTTCTATGCTATCCGTACACCCAAATTCAGAAACTACCTTTAATTGTATTGTTTCAGAACCTGCACGCTGAAACTTAGCAGAATAATGTTCCGTCTCTGTCAAGCCATTTGCTGAAGTCCATGATGATACCAAGACACCTGAATCAATTTTGGAGGAATTTAAAAAGTTAAATTCGTGCGTATTGAAACACTGCGCGCTGTCATCCACGCTAAAGTTTGCCGTGGGTTGAGCATACACCGTAACAAACTGCGAATCCAATACAAAACACCCTTTATCACTTACTACCTTTGCCATAACAGCAAACACTCCGCTGGAATCATACGTATATTTTGAATTCCAAAGCGTATCAAAACGATCGGTTTGCCATGCTATTTGTGGACTTATATCGCCCAGGTCTATGGAGGCATTTATAATACCATTAAACTCATTATTTCTTAAACATTGAGCCGAATCAGGTATCTGAAATACTATCTTGGGACTTGGAGATAAGTCAATAGAAATCTGATTCGAATCGATACATCCAATTGTTGTTTCTGCCACCAATCGTATCCATTTATTGTTAGAAAATGAATCAAAATGATACGCCTCCGGCTTCGATCCTACATGCTCATCGCCTCCTTCAAATTTCCATGTAAAAGTTTGAATGGAATCTTTTATCCAATACGAGTTATTCTCAAATGTAAATTCATGCTCGTTAAAGCATGGATTTTGGGTAGTTGCTTTTAATTCAATAACCGGTTTGGGTTCTATAAAGATTTCATAAGTTGAATCTGATTGTGTACCGTCGCAAAAAACGATACGCTGAGAAAATTTATGTTTTTTCCAACCCTTAAATACTATTTCTACTGTATCACCTTGAAGTTCGTAAATTCCATCCATATCAGCATCCCAAAACACTTTATCGATAAAAGAGGCTCCCGTTCCATTGGTTTTAACAGCGAAGTCTAAAATTGTATCACGCACGCATAAATTACCTCCAACAAAAGACTGACTCGTTGTAAATCCATCATCTGAAATATCGAACTGCATGCTCACAGGAAACGCTATATCTTCCGGGTTAATGTTTTGTAACGCGTAGTAATAAGCAAGTGTCACACATTTCCCGGGTGCAATATGCTGTAAATCAAACGCTATAGAAATGGCTTCGTCACGGTAATTTGGATTTGACTTAACCAAAGTAGAGTCACTGAAATCAAAAATGTCATTGATATCTCTAACCGAAAAACCTCCTATACTCACATGGGCTCTTGAATCAATCGCACCTAAAATACAGGGCGATTTGTATTGGTTTCCATATGCCACCACTGACGCTTTATCTACATTACCCCACCACCCTGGTTGATGTTGTATATAATTGTGCGTAATATAATTCCCATTTAACCGTTGTTCGTTATCCGGATCTACGTTCCTAAAATAACCCACATTAAATAAAGTGTCGGTGCCCGTATTTTTAATTAAAACATTTATCGTAAAATATTGTGCCAAACTATCTAAACTAACCGTTTGGTATATCAAGGCAGACCTACCAGCATTGGAAGCACTTCCTATCCATTGTGATTGCTCACGACCCGTCGTTTTTACTTTTTGATGGGAAATCATAGACACCTCCTGTTCCCCCATTAGTCCGAAATTAAAAAAGTCTGATTTGGATGTTCCGCTCCGACTGTTCGACCATTCAATTCCCCAACCCTCTTCAGGTGAACCCGGCACGAAATAATCGCCCATAAGATTGGGCGTACCCGTATTCCACCCGTCTTTATTGACATCACAAATGAAGCCCAATAAACCGCCAGCTGCATTGCCGTGATACCCTGTTGGAGCTGCTGTGGATGATCCAAAAGAGCCCGCTGGGTGCACACCAATTTCTACATATTTACCTTTAAGAAAAATATTTTGACCTCTTACAATTCCTGAAATTAAAAAAAGTGCCAAAAAAGGGAAATGAATTAATTTTCTTTTCATGAGCAAAGCGATTTTAATACGAATATAATATACTCTCCAAAGACCATGCCATGGATTCATTCGGATTTGCGAATAATGCAAATAATATCAATTTTCGAAATCCTGGATTATAATAACTTCAAAAAAAAGGGTTGTTTCTTTCGAAACAACCCTAAACTAATTACAAAACTACTTGGCCTATTGGAAGTAAGTTAAAGGTAAAAATTTATCTAGTTGATCCTTTGGAACATTAGAGTTCGCATTGATCTCAGATTGTGGGAAAAGGAATCGTTGAGGCATTTGAGTACCTGTGTTATAAGGTATTCCAATAGCATTTTTCGTACGACGCAAATCGCTAAATGTTTCGAGTTGACCGTATAAACTCACATATTTCTCTACCATTATCTCTTGACGCAAAGCAGAAGAAATATCTGTGCCTTCGATTAATTTACCTGGACCGAAATCGGCCAATTCATACGAATCATATTGACCCTCTGCATACATAGCGGCATTATAAGAACGAACATTATTTAGGTGCTCCAAAGCCTTATCATCGTCGCTCATTCTAGATGCACACTCGGCAAGAATCAATTGATTTTCAACATAACCTACCATAGTAAATCCTGAAGAGCTTGCGAATATTCCGTCTAAGAAATTAGGGTCTCTTGAAGAAAAATTATCTGACGTACCCGAGGAGTAATAATATGCAAAACGCGCATCTTCATTGGTTTTTGCATTATGACGTTTTGTGTTACTTGCAGAATCTAGAAGCGTCGACAAATATGAATTCTCACAAGTCATATAACCGCCGCGATTCCAATAACAAAAATCAAAATACAAATTCCAAGCACCTGGAACATCGGCAGAATGATTTGCAATTAAATCTTTTCCTGCCTCAACACCATTGGCGGCTGCCGTAGCAGCACCGGCGTAATCTCCTTTACGTAAAAGAGCGCGTGCTTTTAATGTATTGGCGACTTGCGCCCAATCGTGCGAATTACCATACGCACCACTATGGGCGTTAGAACCGGCAACATGTCCAACCGCATTATCCAAAAGACCTATACAATAAGTGTGAACGTCGTCCATATTATCGTACTTGGGCTCGGCGATATCGTTGTTACACGCTTCCGATTGAGGGATATCACCCCACAACCCAGAAGCGGTAAGTAATAAATTAGCCTCAGTAATTGCAGCTACCGAATGTAATTCCATATCGTTTGCGGCTTTAGCTTGATCCTTTACCAAACGACATTGGGCGATACCCTCGGCATATAATGTTCCCCAAATATTATCAAAGTCACCGGCTACATAGCTGTATTGGTGCAACGATAGATATTGGCGGTCGGCCCCTGTAAAATAACCAGAGAATATCCCCGCCATTCGAGCAGCCTCGCCTTCGTTAACCATAACATTGGCCAACTCAGCTCCCGTTATCATCAAACGCCCTTCCGAACCGCTAAATTGGTTTGGGTTAGTGGCGTTGATTTCTGTCATATCTTTCGTACAGGCATTGAACAATAATGTTACAGAAAGCGCTGTAGAAAGTAAAATACTATACTTTTTCATCTTTATTTATATTATAATTTGATACTAAGACTGAACATATACGATTTAGTACCTGGGTTATTGAAATAATCCAAACCACGACCGTTAGAAACACCTGTTAGATTGGTCTCAGGATCTAATCCTTCCACATTTGTCCATAATGCTAAATTACGACCGGTAAATCCTATGCTTGCGCCAGGAACATGCAAGGCGCGCAAAACGCTTTCAGGCAAATCGTAGCGAACACTCAACTCACGCAAACGGAACCAGGATGCGTCATAGATGAATTGCTCACCTACAGGACCGAATCCACCACCATTTGTAGTGTACCAACCTTGGTTTAACCAAACATTTCCACCGCCGAAATCTTCTAATTTTCCGCGTACGGTATATGTTCCATCGGCATTAGGATCAACCCAATCGGCCGCTGTCATTCCATAGTAATCTTTAATGGTAGTGCCTTCTTCAGCTGTCATAGTGAATTCTTCTCCGGTTTCCTTCGATACACCAAAGTAGTTTAATACCCCGGAGGTTCCGCCCCACATTTGATTGCCCTGACATGCTTCGAACAAAACATTCACGTACAAACCTTTGTAACTAATATTGGTACCGAAACCACCCTTCCAAGTAGGATTTGGATCGCCTAAAACACCTTCTTCTGCATCGGGTTGAGGAAATCCATCAGCATCTAAAATCAATTTACCGCTTTCATCACGCTGCCATTTTCCACCCCACAAAGCACCCATTGCCTCGCCTTCAACCGCTCTTGACGAAACGCCTGTAAAACCAGCTAGGAAAATAGATTTAGATCCGTTCAAGTCTTCCACTATATTTCTATTGGCTCCGATATTTCCATATAAATTCCAAGAGAAATCACCTTTGTTCATTAATTTGATATTCCAGTCAAATTCATAACCTGTATTTGAAATAGTTCCGGCATTCAACCATTTATTTGTAAATCCAGTTGACGCTGGAACTGCAGTCGCCAATATGATGTCGTTAATAGTATTGGTATAATAAGTTGCACCTACTGATATTTTATTATCAAGGAACTTTAAATCTGCTCCAAACTCCATCTCTTGTTTCATTTCTGGACGGATGTCCGGATTTCCACTAGTGGTGCTGCGGTAGATCGAACCACCGAAGTATGAGGCGTCTAATGACTCTCCCCAACCTGATAACGAGCCCGCACTTACATAATTGGTTCCGGTTATATAAGCCGGAGGCGCAACCCCTACTCTACCCCAAGATGTTCTCAATTTTCCGTAAGAAAGACTCGGAATCTTGAAATCTTGGGTAAACTCATAGCTCAAACTTGCACTTGGCGACCAGAATCGATTAGCGAAAGTACTTGATGCTTCAGCAGCCGTAGCCAATTGTAAGAATACCTTGTCTTCATAGTCAAAGTCAAACATGCCGTAGTATCGATCGTTCAAAACACGAGAAATACTGTTGAAAGGTGTCATATTCTCATTGGTAGAATTGAAGAAACCATAGCGGTCTTGATCGGTAATAATAAAATTAATTGCTGAACCTCCAATTTGGAAGAAATTCCTATCGGTATACAGATAACCTAAAGTAGCATTCATATTAATTTTATCGCCAATCTTGTGAGAGGACTGATTGATCAAATGCATACTTAACTCAGACTCTGTAATTAAATTATCTCCAAAAGATCCTGTAGAAGTGCTAGCTGCAGAACGATAAGGGAAGTATGTAATACGACGATCGGTTGATTGATCGTAACCCACACGAGCAATAAAAGTTGAATTTTCTAGCCACTTATATTGCAATTCAGGCGTTACAATAAAACGGGTAACATCACTGGTATTTACCTGCTTATTCAATGTCCAACCTGGATTGTTGTAGGTTGGTGCGGCGCTACCCATATAGTTACGATAGCCGCGATGTGAATTTGCGGTTCCTACTCCAGCTGCATTGTAATAGGTTCCTATGTAATCGCTGTTATCAAAATCGGCAGGTGTTCTTAGGTATCCTAAATAAAGTCCATTCAGATTCGAACCCATTTGGATTCGATTGGATGAAACCTTGGCTAGGGTATTTTTCAATGATAATTTAAGTTTATCGTTTACGTTATAGTCGAAATTCAAACGGCCTGTGGTTCTTCTGTAGTCAGAATTACCCGCAAGAACTCCGGTTTGGTTCCAATCGCTGGCGGAGAAATAAACCGCGCCTTTTTCATTTGCGGAAGAAATTGACAAATTGTTGTTCCAAGTCACTCCAGTACGGAAAACCTGATCGCGATTTGATTGATTATAAATCGTTTTGTCACCTTTCGTTGTAATTGGATATTGTATAGAGCCATCTTCTGATACAAATTTTGCACCAGTCATATCCACTTCATCGGCACCAGACCGATCAGAAATACGATCTCCCCAGCTCAGCGCATTATTAGCTCTCCAACCTCCATTTACCCCTTGACCAAATCGATCTTGTTTCTCAAATTCACGGTTTACCTGGTCTAAAGATAAAGAACTACTAAACTCAACATTTAAGCCTTTCTTACCTTTTTTTGTGGTTATCATAATAACTCCATTTGCCGCTCTCGTTCCCCAAATTGCTGCAGCCGCGGCACCCTTTAGAATTTGCACATCCTCGATATCTGCGGGATTGATATCGTTCAAGCGTGATTGCTGAACTACACCATCAACACCGCCACCTAAGCTTGAGTTGCTGATGGGCACCCCGTCGACCACAATCAAAGGCTGATTGGAGCCCGTTATGGTATTCTGACCTCGAATTTGAATGTAGGCACCCGCTCCGGGGTCGCCTGTTGAGCGGGTAATTTGCACGTTTGAGGCTTTACCCGTTAAAGCTTGAATCAAGCCGCTTTCGCCTGAGGTCGAAATAGACTTGCTTTTGATTTGCGAAGTTCCATATCCAATTTTACGCGCGCTTTTGGATAAACCCGCCGCGTTAACGGATACTTCTTCGATTTGAAGTGTATCCTCTGCAGAAGTTTGTGCAAGGCCAACTGTCGGAATGGCCAATGCACTAAATGCTAATAGGATACACTTCGAAACGGAATGTGTAACTTTTTTCATACGATTAGTGTTTTAGTTCTCAAAATGCAATTAGCAGCATTTTTTTAACATTTCAAAACACGACTACATCGAAAACAACAAAAATATAACACTAAAAATTAGGATAATAGGCGCAAATAGCAGTATTATCAAGAATCTTCCTTAATTTCATAAAAATAAAAAATAATGAACTGATAGTATTACACTTACACCATTTACAGACTTAATATATCCGTTGTACCGGACTAATCTGTGATTATCTTTACTAAATTGCAGGTAACTACAACCTTCTCCCAGAAACTATAAACACCATTTTTTCGTTTCCACCATTAAAATGCTGGTCGTAACTTGCGTCATTAAACAACCTAAATATGTCGGCTACAATACTTTGTAATTATACTTTTTATATTAAACTCATTTTTCTTTCATGTCTCATTTTTTCTCGCTGCTCGAACGAAAATACCCTGCCAAATGATTTAAAATCCATTAATTCAAATTAGAAGAAAATTATACATGAACTTGAAGTTAACACAAATGGCAAACCCTAAGGATATTATCTAGATATAAGCGTTTCAATTTCTTGTCGCAAAAGCCTTCCATTCACCCATTCAACATCAAGCTTAGCCCCGTACTTTTGATAAAAATGCAACGCGGGCTGATTCCAATCCAATACTTGCCATGACATTCCTACACACGATTTTAGAAGGCAAACTCCCATAACATATTCAAACAATTTCGACCCAATTCCTCTGCCTCTCGCACCCTCGGAAACGACAAAATCCTCTAGGTATAAAAATTTCCCTTTCCAAGTAGAATAACGAAAATAATAAAAAGCCATGCCCACAATTTGGCCACCAGATTCAGCTACTACAAATTCAAATAATCTCCTCTCACCAAATCCGTCTTTTCGCAATTGATCTGCGGTTATGGTAACTTCTTCCGGTGATTTCTCATAATGCGCCAATTCTTTGATGAGACATAAAATTCCGTCCACATCATTTTCAAGACCTTTGCGCACTATAAATTCCATGTCGCAAATTACGAATTAAACTATTAGGATTGACTAAAATATTGCATTAACATCTATTATATTAATGCCAAAACAACATATTATATTTTACGTCTAAATACGTAAATGTGCTTCATATAATCGAGCACCATTTGGTCTGGAGTTAAAACTTTGATCACAAACTTTCCATTAGAAGAGATACCCTCAGAACCCATAATTCTGGTTTTTTTAATAATCAAACTGGTTGTATTAAACAACCATTCACTCTCAAAACCATATTCCCCACAACCCTCAATCGGTTCGCATTTAACCCTCAAGGTGCGGCTCATACTATCCTTATAAAACACCCATGGTAATAGGGTATCACATGAGGTAATGGGTTTCCTCTTTTTGGATTGTGGACCGTGTTTAAATTTTGTCAGTTGCCAAGTGCCCAGTATATCGTTCTCGGTTATTTTCTTTTTGGTGGAAGACACCCTTGCTCGGCCGGTGCTTCTGCTCGTATTTGCGCGCTGTGAATAAACTTCCCCCGAAAGGAAAAAAAGGGAAATAAACAACAGCACAAGTCTGAAATGCATTAACAAATGTATGAATATCGTGTATAGATATAGTTATTTTGGGCTTAAATCAAAAAAACCCGCTAAACGCGGGTTTCATTTGTGGGCCCACCTGGGCTCGAACCAGGGACCACCTGATTATGAGTCAGGTGCTCTAACCAACTGAGCTATAGGCCCGAAAATGGAGTGCAAATATACGCAATTTTGGGATTATTAAAAGGCTAATTTACGGTTTTTCTAAAACCGTGAATTTCCAATTCGTTTCAATCATTTTCGATGACTCCACACAAATACATCCCTATATTATTCAATTAATATTGGAAATGAAAAGTGCTCATCAGATCCCGCTACCTCTAGCCGATATATTCCAGGACCCACATTTAAATCTATTTCCACAGAATCTTTGCCCTCAACAAATTCCAACCAAATACACTTACCTGTTATATCGAATATTCTCAATGAATGCGGAATTTTATTCTTGTCAAAATCGATATTAAACTTACCCTTATTGGGATTTGGGAACAACCTTATCACCGGTTGATTTAATTCATTATTTTGAGTAAATGCAAACACTACACATCTGCTCGTATCGGTGCAATTTCCTTGTTTGATTTCTACGGCAAATTCCCCGTTATCGGTGATGGCAAATTCCGGAGATGTTTCCCCATCGATTTTTTGCATATTTTGCTTACAATCAAGCCATTGAAATGATGCGCCTGAAACATCTTTTGATGCAGAAATCAGGGTATTCCAATCGCGATTTACCTTAGTATCGATATTCACAATAGTTACGTTTAAAGTTTGAATAATACTATCGCATCCCAAACTGGACTGATACGTTTCAAATATTTTGCCCGATTCTGTAATTCGCTTACCTCCTGGAGAGGTGTAACTCGCACAAGACGTTATGTTAGCCGTTTCGTTTTTAGGTTTTATAAGACTTAAATTAATAACAACGAAACTATCACAAGCCTTCGAGTTGGCTCCATATAACGTATCTCTATAGGTACCCGATTCGGTTACCATTTTGCCGCTACCGGGCATTTTGAATGAATTACATGCCGTTATTGATACCTCACCTGTGGTTTTCGCAGAAATAACATTATAGGTAATTACAGAATCACAGCCAACTGAATTGATTATAGTATCGTAATAAACACCAGGCTTTTTATAAATGACATTTCGATCGGTTGGACATGGAACGAAACTGCACAAATCTAAATCAACCGTTGCTGTAGTAGATTCCAAAATGTGTACATCATGTACAATCAAACTATCGCAACCACCCCAAGCTTTAAAAGTATCTGTGTAAATTCCTGACTTCGTTACCATTTTCCCCGTACCAACAAGGGTGGCCGAACCACATTCATTATACGCAATGGTTTTCGAACTTGGATGGGTAATAACCAAGTCAATATTAATGATACTATCACAACCCACAAAATTGGGTATACGCTCTTGATATTTGCCGCTCTTGCGATATACCAACGTTTTATCCGCAATACTCTGAAAACTATCACATGCCACTATAGACACCTTAGATGTTGTATTGTATAGCATCGTCACCGTGATTGTTAACGCAGAATCACAACCTTGAAAGGATCGAATTGTATCGTAATAAGTCCCTGACTTATATACTGTTTTCGTTCCTGAAGGAAGCTTATATTGTTCACAGGCCGTAACCGAGGTGGAACCATAAACCACCGAATCACAATAGGACAAACCCAAAACAAAATTTGAAACACTGTCTTTGCGGTCTAGGTTCTCTAAGGTACCGTCGTTTCCTAAACTACTTAAATCTTTTACATCTGAGATTTTTGTATTGTCTTTATATGGAAGTCCATCTTCATAACTCAATTGCAACAATAAACCTTTGGAACTTTTATCATAAGTCGAAATCATACCTTCCTTTATTTCTTTAGTGCTTCTCGCGTAGTTCCAAATTCGTGTTTCTTCAATAATTCCCCCATATCCCGTAACTGGATCACCAATCCATATATCTGCATTATTAGAAGTATATCCAATCGTATTAAATTTAGTACGAAGCGAATCTTGAACTATACCATCAATATAAATGCGCATCCAAGTGCCATCAAAAGTACCCGCTAAATGATGCCAAGTATCGTCTTTTAAAACAGATGAAGTAATATTCAACGCTTGGGTATTACTCCCATCGCTTAGTTCGAAATGCATTCCTTTCCCATTTCCCGTTCCAAAGCGATATGCTCCCCCCTGATGCCAAATCAATGGGGCACAATTGGCGCATGGTGAACTATTAAAATTATCGACGTAAACCCAGGATTCTAAGGTAATTGTTTTAGGGCCACTGAGATTCGTGTGTCCCGTAATTTTAACATAGTCGTCTATGCCGTCAAAATGTAGCGCTGTTGATTGTGCAAAAAAATGATTTACAATGGTTAAGGATAAAATTGAAAGTAAAAAATTTTTCATAAGCCGATATTTATGTCATTTTCCAAATGTTACTAAAAAAATCGGTTTATCAAAATTTAAACATTCATAAACAACAAAATATAAGTGAAATAACGAATTTCTAGGTGTTAAATTATTGTTTTTTTTAATTGCTATCCCAAATCAAAACGTACAGGCAATCGATACATCGAGCGTATGGGCTTATCACTTTGGTATGCAGGTTTCCATCTCCCAGAAGTTTTCTTAATTACTCGGATAGCTTCGGCATCTATTTCCGGGCAGGATTTATGGCTCGTTCGTGTTTTTATGTTTGTCAGACTACCGTCCGCTTCTACAACAAACTCTAGTATTACCATACCTTCTATACCCGCTTCCATGCAACGATATGGATAGTTCACTTTCTGCGCAATGAACCTATACAATTTGTTCATACCTCCGCGAAATTCTGCCATTTTTTCCATGGCTCGCGGCGATTCCATTGATTTTTGTTGCACGTTATGCCACGATATCATCGAATCAGATTGACGCGCAATCGAATCAGTTAAAGTTGAATCTAATTGTTGAGCGTTCAAAATGGAAAAAAAACCTAGAAAAACAAGTAACAATGGCAATGATTTCATAGGCAATTATAGGTCTTTCCTCGGTAAAAAGAAGTCTAAATCGGTAATATTTGCCTATATCCAAGAAACCCATTAACTTAGACACTATGTCTGATAACGTTTATGAAATGCCCCAAATGGGCAATTGGCCCAAAAAGACCATCTACACCGTAATTGGTGCAATATTGGTCATCTTTTTTTTAGTTAAATCTACCATCACCATCGATTCTGGTTATGCAGGGGTTATTTACAAACCCTTTTCAAATGGTGTAGACACCAAAACAACATATGGCGAAGGATTCCATCTAATTGCACCGTGGAATAAAATGTTCAAATACGAAGTTCGTCAACAAGAAGTTTTCGAGAAATTAAGTGTTTTAAGCAGCAATGGATTAGACATTAAACTAGAAGCCTCAATTTGGTGTCAACCCCAATACGAGCAATTGGGCTTATTACACCAAAAACGCGGTCAAGAATACATTGAAAGGGTTATACGTCCGGCTGTACGTTCGGCTACGCGAAGTGTTGTGGGCCGTTATACTCCCGAACAAATTTATTCATCTAAAAGAGACGCAATACAAGAAGAAATTTTTGATGAGACCAAAAAAATTCTCGACCGTCAGTATGTACAGCTTAATGATATTTTGATTCGTGATGTAACCCTTCCTCCAACCATCAAAGGAGCCATTGAACGTAAATTAAAACAAGAACAAGAAGCATTAGAATACGAATTCCGCTTGGCGAAAGCAAAACAAGAAGCGGAAAGACAGCGCATTGATGCGGAAGGAAAAGCAAAAGCCAATACCATTTTGAGCGCTTCCCTAACCGATAAAATTCTAAAGGAAAAAGGAATTGAAGCAACAAAAGATTTAGCGAGTTCTGCAAATGCAAAGGTTATTGTCGTAGGGAGCGGTAAAGACGGTCTGCCTTTAATTCTTGGGGGAAATTAAATCCTTCATAGTATTTTTAGATTTACCTAAACTTTTGAGGGAACTTTGTTGTTTCTACCTACAAACATGGAATCCTTACAACATCTGAAGTGGCGGTATGCCGTTAAACGATATAAACCCAATACCCCGCTTACCACCGATAATGTCAAATTAATTCTTGAAAGCATCCGGCTCACGCCCACTTCGCTCGGATTACAATCATTCAAAGTTTGGGTTATGGGTCCCGATTCGGAGCATCGAGAGGCTATGAAATCCATTTTAAACAACCAGCCTCAATCGATTGAAGCATCTCATTTATTCATTTTTGCTGCACAAATTAACATCAGCGAAGAGGATGTAAAGCTGCACGCGGAAAGGATGGCAACAGAACGGAAACAAGACATTCGAGAACTTGATAAGTTTGTTCAAGGGGTAAACGGATTCCTCAAAAACCAAAGCGAAGAAGAACGACTTATGTGGTCGCACAAACAAACCTATATTGCATTGGGTTTCGCAATGGCAGAGGCAGCGCGTGCCGGAATTGACACCACACCCATGGAAGGCTTTAGAAACAATGATTTAGATGCTTATTTGAAATTGAACGAAAAAGGATTTGCATCTTCTGTGATTCTTGCTGCAGGGCAACGCGATAGCGATAATGACTTTTTAGCAAATTTACCGAAGGTGCGAAAGTCGCAAGATATAATGTTTGAATTTATTTAAATCACTTCCGCGAACCCATGTAAATGGGTTGATTTTCCCCTTCACTAACCGTGTAGTAATATTTTCTGTCGATACTCCAACAGAATGCCTCTCCCTGTTTTTCGAACTTATAGGGCAACATTTTGGGAGGCCGACTGAATGCTGAAACAATGGTTTCGGCATCGTTGCGCTCCCACAAAAACGTTTGCAAATAGGTTTTTAGCACGATATTCATACCATCCGCACTGATATCGCCTCCTACAACCCCACTAAAGGGCAATTGTGCCACCTTTTCGAGGGTGGTGGTTTTGGTGGAATCAAACGGATAGCTAGCCTTATATACAAGAGTACGAGCATCGCGCTTTGTAAAAACATACAAATGGTGTGTCCAAGGATCTACGAACATGGCCTCGGCATCGCGAGGTCCGTCGGGATACACGAAAGTATAGGTTACCGCTTTTTCGGTGGTGGTATCGCGGCCGTTATCGGTGAATACTTGTTCCTTAAAACGGTAAATTTTTATTTCGGGATATTTCCCCTCGTTATCGCCAATATCACCCAAGTAAATATAGGTATGTCCGTCTATGGGTTTGTGGTCAATGGCCATGTCTTCCATATCGCGATTACCACTGTAGGGCACAATTACACTTTTTATGTGCTTGCCGGTGGTATCTAAAATAAAATAGCGATTATAATCGCCACCATCATTATGGGCATACAACCAATCCGATCGATACGTACAAGGGGCCAGCCCTGAAGCCTCATTCAACTGAGCGTTTTCTAACTTGCCGATTTCTATAATGGGATTAAACGCATCCGAATAAGGAATTCCACCCATTGAATAATTCATTTCAGTATAGGTCTCAGCCCATGGGTCTTT